>CAZMCW010000156.1:0-10527 GCA_964564405.1 uncultured bacterium | reverse complement strand
TTAACTTTGCCTCTTCTCTTGATGTTGGTATAAACTAATTCTGCATGGGTACTTAGATGAACAAACCCAGCGTGAAAATACCACATCGCCAATACACTAGATATACTTGCGTAGATGACACTCACCTTTGAAGATTCTAAGCTTACACATTGCGTTTCAGCAGCTGGTCTACCAGCTTCCGAACTATACGAGCTTGATACACGACGTCAGGGAATTCGCAACCTGTCTGGTATTGAAGCACTGAAAAATTTGCGGAAATTGCATTTAGGTCATAACCAAATAGCTGACATAAGCCCGCTTGCAGAGCTATCCAATCTGACAGGGCTTTTTCTAAATCACAACAAACTTGAATCAATAGAACCTCTGTCGCGTCTTACCGCACTACCTGCTCTCGATGTAAGTAATAACAATCTTAATAATCTAGCGCCGCTAGCAGGTGAGCGTAAATTGACGTGGCTCAATGCTTTAAATAACGCTATTGAAGCTATTGATGCACTATCATCATGTACCTATTTGACACAACTTGACCTTAGTAGCAATAACATGACACATACCGAGCCTTTATCAGCGCTAACTAAACTTTTAACGTTGAACTTGGCTGATAATACGATTCAATCTGTTAGCGCGTTAACATCACTCACTTCCTTACACTCGCTCAACTTGACCAGCAATTACATTCAAGATGCTGCACCTCTGGCTGAACTCAACCAATTACAATCTTTGTCTATCGCCAATAACCGCATTACTCATTTGTCTTGGTTAAAGTCACTCAAAAAACTTGTATCGCTTAATCTTTCCGAGAACAACCTGAGCGGTGTGAAACAACTTGAAAGCTTAGGAAAGTTGAGACAACTCTATTTGTGGCACACAGGTATCTGTGACCTTACGCCTCTACAAAATCTCGCCGAGTTAACTGAATTGGGATTAGCTGATAACAAAATTACTGACATCACGCCACTTCAAAACTTAAGGAATCTCAAACTACTTTTTCTCGGTGGTAATCATGCAATTCCAGAAAAACAGCTTGATGAATTCACCACTAAAAGTATTCAAGATTGTCGTCTGCCGAACTGGAAAGAAGTCTAAAAGTAGGGCTTTCTGCTTGCAGAACACAAGTTGCTTTACTGCAAGTACGGCTATAGCAACATGCACAAGTATAGAGCTGTTAACTGAGTGGATTTATTGTTACTCGTGCTGCAGTTGACTATTTGGACCTTGAGTCAGCAGACACTATCTTCAACAAAGTTTTGTATACTTATTGTAGATACACAGGGAGGTGATGTCATGAAAACCAAAGTTCAGAAATGGGGCAACAGCCTAGCATTACGTATCCCCAAATCCTTTGCCACCGAAACGGCCCTTACGGCAGATAGTGAAGTCAATTTGAGCTTAGTTGAAGGAAAGTTGATTGTAACCCCAATCGTTCAACCTGAGTATTCTTTGGAAGCATTGCTTGAAGGCGTCACCAACGACAATATTCACGCTGAGGTAGATACTGGCTTAGCAGTTGGCAATGAGTCTTGGTAGTGAGTCAGCCAGGTAAACGCTATGTTCCTGAGCGTGGTGACGTTGTGTGGCTTAACTTCAATCCTCAGACAGGTCACGAGCAGGCAGGTAGACGTCCGGCGTTAGTGATATCCCCTGCGTCTTACAATCACAAAGTTGGTTTAGCTCTTTTCCTGCCTATCACAAAGCAGGTCAAGGGTTATCCTTTTGAGGTTAGTATGCCAGCAGACGGCAAAGTATCAGGCGTGATCTTAGCTGACCAAGTCAAGAGTTTAGACTGGCAAAAGCGCAATGTCAGTTTTATTACTCAATTACCTAGCGACATCATGAACGATGCTGTTGCTAAGCTTAAAACACTTATCTGATGACAGAAACTGTGAACTACAAACGCGTGTTGTCAGCAGAGCAATGTGACGAGCTACTTGATACCCTCAAAACTCGTTTTGAAAGTAATATGAACCGTCATGAGGGGCTTCACTGGGCTGATGTTACAACCAAGCTCGAGACCGACCCCAACAAACTCTGGTCACTGTTTGCAATGCAGCGCACTAGTGGCGAGCCAGATGTCATCGGCCAAGACGATGAAACGGGTGAATACATCTTTTGTGACTGTTCACCACAAAGCCCCAAAGGTCGCAGAAGTCTTTGTTATGACCGTGAGGCACTTGAATCACGCAAAAAACACAAACCGGAAAGCAGTGCTGTAGACGTCGCTGCAGACATGGGCATTGAGCTGTTATCTGAAGACGACTACACAACCTTGCAGACACTTGGTGAGTTTGACACGACCACCTCGAGCTGGCTCAAAACACCTGCAGACATTCGTAAGCTTGGCGGCGCTATCTTTGGCGATACTCGCTACGGGCACGTGTTTATCTATCACAACGGCGCAGAGTCGTACTATGCGGCTAGGGGATTTCGCGGCCTACTCAGGGTCTAAAAAATGTCAGGCACCTAGTGGACGTGACCCTCAAACTATCTATAGCTAGTAACGCACGGATTATTAAAAACCTGTGGCCGCTCTATCAGCACGATGTATCCGCGTTTGATGGCACCACTCCAAACCGTCACGGTATCTTCACTGACGACAGTACGATAACAACATTAGCGCAACACCTGAACTCTTTGGATTCATGGTGGCAAGATCTCAAATCTCTTTTCCCCTACCTTATCTTGGTGGATGGCTCTCCCGCTGGCTTCAACTTAGTTGCCGCAAAACCAAGACTTCCACAAGGGATTGAGGCTGACTTCGTCGTGCACGAATTTTTTGTGTTGCACGTTTATCGGGGCAGTTCCGTGACAGAACAAGCAGCCGTTCAAGGATTCAACCAACATAGGGGAACGTGGGAAGTTGTCACCTACCCAACCCATCTACGTGCTATTACCTTCTGGCGAAAAGTGATTAGCCAGTACACATCAACACAATTTTTAGAAGCTGAAGTTGACCATCCCTGGGGTAGGAAAGTTGCTTTCCACTTTAACAACACTGTTTAACCAACCTTGATAGCTACCGGGTCTAGCCTTGTACAGCCTCCAAAAACCAACTTGGCAAGCGCCGCTTTTGACGCTTTAAGAAACTTGGAAAGTCGGCATCTAGCAAATACGTCACCGCGTAGTCGTCTTCACTGCGAATGCTGCGCCCGTAGGCTTGCACCACGGTGAGAGTAGTGTGCCAGTCGTACCAGGCGGGGTCGCGTTCTTTGCGGCGGGCTACCTGTGGGTCGCCTAAGTAGGGGTAGGGGATTTTGCAGATGATTTGCCAGCGCGATAGGTCGCCAGCTAGATCGATGCCCTCGGTCATGCTGGGTGTCAGCAGTACTGTGGGAGCCTTGCTGTTGCAGTGCCGCTCGAGCGCGTCGTCTCGTCCGCTACTACTATCGTGGGTGATGAGGCGTTGCTGCTGCTTTTTAGGCAAACTGTCCCGAATAGCACTGGCGATTTTGTAACTGTGGGTATGAATAAGCCCTTTGTCATTTGCATGGCTGTCCATAAGCTCGCTAATGGCACGCGTTAGTTTGGGTAAGCCGTCTTTAAGGTAGTGACGGGTGAGTTTAGTGACCGGTTGTACATAAATAGGGCGCTTCTCGGCTGGAAAACTGCTAGGGACATCGATCACGGTAGCGTCTTCTTCAGCTACGCCTAGGCCGCGCAAGTACGTAGGCGCGTCTAAAATGGTTGCTGAGAGCATCAACACACGCGCGCCATGTTTAAACAGAAGTTCCTCAGCAAAAGATGCTACCGTCACCGGCTTGAAGGTCAACGTTGTACCACGTTGTGCGCGTTTACTTTCCACCGTCCACTCAATATCATCTTCATTGCGGCTGTTGACAATGCGCTCAATACCCTGAAACTGGCTGCTCAACCAAGCCCGCCGCCGCATGATGTCAAGGGCTACCGGGCCAGTTGGGTCAGAGGCTTTTTTGAGGGCGGTATCTGTTTGACCGTGGAGGTCCCACAGGTCCGGCAGAAGTGTCTCGAGATACTCAAAATAGTGACTATCGTCTTCGATAAAGGGTGGCAGTCCCTCGAGCCCATAGCGCATTACATCACTTTCACTTAGGGTCACGGTCAAAAACTGCATGAGGGAGGCTTCCGCGTTGTGCGCCTCATCTAAAATCAGCAGATCGCGCTTTTCAAAGCCACCTGAGTAGTTAAGTTCTGCTAAGTAGTACGCGTAGTTAGTGACAACACTGCCTGCTGCCATGGCATTTTCTTTGGCGGCAAAGTACTTGCAGTTTTCACAGCGCACGTCTTTATAGCGCAAAAAACAGGGGGCAGCGCTCGCGTTGGTCAGTGGGTTAATTTCGCAGGGGTAGTTGCTGCGCCCTTTAACCAACGCCAATTCTGGAAAATCGTTCACGTATTGGTGTTGCAAAATTTTTTGGGCGGTGAGGACGTAAGCGCTGCTAGCATCTCGGGTTAGCGCCACCGCTATCGCGGACTTACCTGAACCCGTGGGCGCTTCAATAATCACAAAGCGTTTTCCCGCTTCAAACGCGTCATTGGCAGCGTCAATGGCTTCGCGTTGGCCGGTGCGGTAAGTTTTGAACGGAAAACTCACAAGGGTCTTAAGGTATCACGTTTAGGGGGTGCTGCTCGAGGCTTCCGATGACAGCTTTATCATCATGTTTTATCTCGATCGTAAGCACGCTCCAAAATTACGTTACACACGTCACCAGATCACAATACTTTTAAATAGACAGT
Source organism: uncultured bacterium (assembly GCA_964564405.1). Classification (GTDB taxonomy): domain Bacteria; phylum Deinococcota; class Deinococci; order Deinococcales; family Trueperaceae; genus JBCCBI01. The sequence continues at coordinate 5,817 of CAZMCW010000156.1, read as the reverse complement.
ATCTTAATAAGACAGCGCGGCCTCCCTCATGTGTAAGATCCTTCTGTAGTAAGCAAGGACATAATCTCGAGTCATAAATAGCAACATCACAAGCAGGAATGCCTCGAGGATGATTGTAGCAACCCCAACTTGACGCGCTGCGTTTAATTAGCAGGCTCTGGAAATTCTGCGATGAATTGACCAAATGCATTGTCACCAGGTTCGTTGTCCGCAGATATACCCTCTGGATGATAGCTGATAACCAGTAAGCTGTGATTATGATCTGTAGGAATACTTAGCGTATGCGTAGCTGTACCTTCAGCGGTCGCCGTAAATTGGCTTGGTGTGTCATCAACAAGTGGGCTAATACGAACGTTCAACGCCCTTCTACTTGCACCCCACACGGCGTATGTTCCTTCGGGAACAAGGCCTGTAAGCTCAAGCACGACTTCAAATTTACCCTCTTCAGACGCACCTACGGTCATCTCGCCGTCGGCACTTAACCAGGTGGCTTCAGTCCAACCTGCAGGAACGCCGTTACGCGCCATAGTATTGAGACCTGGCTCGAGATTAGGCCTTTGCGCCTGTGCAACTAATCCTGTGCTTAGCAATCCCATACTCAACACCACACAAATAACTTTTGTTATCTTCATCTGGTTACTCCTTCATACAAAATCAGCAGGACGTTATATCCTTGCTATGCATCATTAAGAGCAGGGCTAGATAAAGTATTGATATAGGTTTTATAGAGCTTTGATAAGGTGGACTAGGTGTTTCAAAACTTAACCCTAGCGTAATGACACTCAAGCAAACACACCAAAGCGATCACACTGGTCATCTGTCAAAACTGCGTACAATACACCTGTGCAACGGCATCTTGATTTACTTCGGCAAATTTTGGTGAGGCTCGAGCAACACCCTACCTATACGGTTTCTGGCATCACCATGGACGGCACGCTGCTTGATTTTGCAAACTATTCCGCTGAGGTCACTGGCTACCACCTTAACTTGCTGGTTGAAGCTGGTTGGTTGAGGCTGCAAAGTGATCCTTTTGAAGATGCGGGTAGCATTGTGGTGAGGGCAGAGTTAAGCTGGCACGGGCATGAATTTTTAGCACTCGCTAGAGATCCTAGCCGCTGGCAGGAAGCCTTAGCGCGGGTTGGCGTCACAGATAATGTGACACTTTTGGAAGCCGTGCTAATGGAGCTAGCTCAACAACAGCTCTTACCTTAGAAGCCATCTAGAAAGCTCTCGACAAGTGTCAATATTATCTGACTGAAGATCTGAATGCTGTGAGGTGTTAGGTAGCTTGATGGCTAAAAAAAACAACAGTCAACATTCAAAAGTAGAACTTGCGTCACTAGCATTTGCAAGTTGTGTGATGGACATATCCAGAAACATCACTGAGGTACTAAACGACACATCACTAAGATGCTAAACGACACATCGAGGTATTAAACGACGCGTCACCAAGATGTATTTATCCTCGAGCGCGCAACTTTGCCAAGAGGTTAAGATGCTTTTTTTAATGTTAGCGGACACCTACAGCCAAACAAAAAAGCACCAGAGTTAAACTCTAGCGCTTCTAGGTGAGGTTAAAGTGGCATCACCTTGTGGCACAATTAATGCCACTCATCGTGATGCCTGTCATCATGGTGCCGAGGATGGGACTTGAACCCACACGATCGCAATGATCACTAGCCCCTCAAGCTAGCGTGTCTACCAATTCCACCACCTCGGCAGGAATTGAAAGCAAAAAGCATGATACTTGCTAGCTCAAGGCTTGTCAAGCGTGGCGGGCTGCTTCCAGCAATTCGAGATGAGCTAATTGCTAATACGTCTGGAACACAAACTTATCAAGGCAATTTGATTTATATGAATTTCCGTTACATCTAGGACGTGCTTTTCATCTTGATCTCGAATTGCTGGGCTGCTTCACATAATATTTCGTAACTACGTTGACCTCGTCTATCAATGGCTTGTGCTCAACTTGCCCTTTCCAATACGTGTCCCCATGTATGCATTCCATGAATACATTCATAGTTAAGTTGGTATCTGTGCTACAATTACGGTACTTCACAATGAGTTTTTAGCAGCTTTGTCTACCTACCTGCTTTTTCAACTCAAGGGCTTATAGGTCAGGACAACTTGGGGCAAGGCAACTTGGGGCAAGGCAACTTGGGGCAAGGCAACTTGACGGCATTGGTTAGATAACTTTGTATCTCGCACTTGTATTGTGCTTGCAAACAACCTTGTATCGTGCTTGCAAACAACATGGTGCTCACAAAAACCACGCTGATGTACAGGTTCGTAACGTCGGAAAAGTAGCCTACTAACAAGCGTGATGCTTTTGCTAGTGTCTATGTGTAGATTTATTTATGCTAGTACTCAGCCCTGGGGACGGTCAGTTCTTTGCATAGAAGTTAGAACTTGTCTGGCTGGGACTCATCGTTAGCGTTAACACCTAGAATCTGGGGAGAGACTGGTAAGTTAGCATTCGTAATTTGTGTTCATCATATTTATTAAAGAGGATTTTGGAGCGTGTACGCGCTGAGCGTAGGGGTATCCGTGGTGACTGCTCGAGCTAACTCAAAGGGGATTAGTTCAAATCGGCACCTAACGAGTAACTACTCCCTGAGCCAAGCTGATATAAGGCCTCTTAAGAGGCAAGCGCTACACGTACAGGAGAGGCTAGATGTCTAAGTTTTTTGTGGTCGGCGATGTAACTGTCGATCAGATGATCTTTGTAGATGAGTTGCCTGAGGCCGGCAGTGATGTCTCCGCAAAGCGGGCGCTCATCGGCCCTGGTGGTGCAGGTGGCACCATGGCGACCGTCTTAGCCCGTTTGGGTAATGACACAACCATTGCCACCAAAGTTGGTGGCGGGCCGTTTGCAGACTTAGCGTTTGAGTACGTGCGTGCGTCTGAGGTTAATACCAAGTTAGTACAGGTTGATAACTCTCTACCAACCAGTAGCGTGACGCTACTCATCACGCCGGATACCCAGCGCACCATGATTAGCTACAGCGGGGCAAGCCGCAAGTTAGACGCTGCCAAACTCAAAACAGACGACGTCGCTAGCTGCGACGCGCTGGTTATGAGCGCCTATAGCTTGGTGGGCGGTCTACAACGTGAATACGCGGTCAAAGCTCTTGATATTGCTAAAAAAGCCAGACTGACTACGTTTATAGACATGGGGAGTGGCGCTGTTGAGGCACTACGTGACCGCCTCATTTCGTTAGTACGTGATGTTGACTACTTATTAATGAATCAACACGAGCTGTTTACCCTTACCGGGGAATCTTCTATCTCTGAAGCTGTTGAAGGTCTAGCAGACCAAGGCATTGAACGGGTGATTGTCAAAGTGGGTGAGATGGGTTCAATTGTGGTTACACCCGAACTCACCGAACTCGTTGACGCATGGCAGGTTGACGGCGTGCTGGACACAACGGGGGCAGGTGACTACTTTACGGCTGCTTTTGCCCACGGCATTATGCAAGGTTACGACCTGTACTATGCCGCCAAGCTAGGTAACATTGCAGGCGCGCTCAACGCTACCCATGTAGGTGCGCAGACCTGTATGCTTAATGCAAGCTTGTTAGAACAACATGCTGAAGACCTCTTAGCTGTTGAGTCACGTTAGCTTGAGCAGGTTCCCGCTACACTCGAGCATGGCATGTATCTTTACCCACCTCAGCTTTTTTTTATCAACCTCAAATAAATATCGGAAACCCCATGACAACCTCAACATATTGCGTTTAAGTTGGGTTGTTTTGGCGCTCTTGGGACTTACGAGCATCAGCTTAAGCCAAACTGACAGCAGTTACGAAGCCCGTTTTGACCAAGCCTGGCGGCTCGTTAGTGAACGTTATTGGAACATCGACGCAGACTTTTGGCAAACCGTGCGCGATGAGTTTGAAGCAGACGCGCTAGCAGCCCGCAATGACCGCGAATTTTACAGGGTGCTCGAGGATATGTATGACCGAATCGGTGACAATCACTCGGTCTTTGTCCCACCCGAACGCGTGGCTGAAATTCGTGAGGATTTTGGCGATTTACCTTGTTTAGGCATATTTAGTTGGTCTGCAGTTGGTCTGCAAACTAATGAGCTGGCCAGTCTTGAAAATTATCCTAGTGGCGTGGAAGCTGGCTTGCTTAGTTTGGATACAGCCCAGCAAGTAGGCTATATTGACGTGCCCAATTTAGCGACCACGGGCACTGCCCGCGACATGCGCCGCGCCGTTGAACAGTTCTCACCTACAGCAAATGCGTTTATTGTTGACCTACGTGGCAACCCTGGCGGCCGCTTAGTGGAAATGATGCAAGCTGCTGGCATCTTTGTCAATGGTTTTTTGTGGCGCACCATTACCAGTTGGACACTGCCCCTGCCCTACCCTGCGCTGGGGCTGGCCATTACCGACGCCCCCCTCGTTATGCTTATTGATGCAGACGTCAACAGCGCTGCTGAGGGTCTCGCCGGCGGCTTACAAGCTAACGGACGCGCTACCGTAATTGGGCAAACTAGTGCGGGTAACGTAGAAGCTGTGTTGCCATTTTGCTTGCGGGACGGCTCCCAAGCCTGGATTGCAACTGGTGTGCTTGCACCTCTGCAAGGTGCAACTTGGGAAGGCATGGGCGTGGTGCCAGATGTTTCCACCAACCCAGACGATGCTTTGGACGCCGCCCTTAAATACCTCGCTGAAACGCTTTAGTATTCTAGTACCTTGCGGCGATGGCCTTAACTGCACCTGCACCTATCACCTATGCAAGCTGAGCAACTTGACCAGCATCTGTGGCGTTTGCAACTCCCAGCAGAGACCTTGCCACCCTATGACCACACCAATAGCTTTGTCATCACCAATGATACGGGTGAAGCGTTGCTTGTGGATATTGGTAGTGACGAAGGTGCAATGCAAGTGACTGCGTGGTTAAAAGCTCGAGCCCTCCATCTCACGGGTATTCTTCTTACGCATACACATATCGACCATATTGCTGGGCTGAGGATGTTGCTCGAGCACAACCCTAACCTCCCTATTCACCTTCACGCTGCTGAGGTTGACCGTTTAGACGCCCAGCTTCCACTTACCTATCACAAGGTGGTTTTAGCTGATGATGATGTTCTCGAGCACAACGAAGCTACTATCCACTGCCTCTACACACCCGGCCACAGCGCCGGCCACCTCAGTTTTGTGGTGCAAGGTGATACAACCAGTATCCTCGCAGGCGACATGGTCACAGGAGATGGTGCTATTTGGGTTGGTACGCCCGAAGGTGATTTGAGCGCTTACCTAGCAAGTTTAGCGCGCTTAGAAACTGTTGATGCTGACGTACTTGCCCCCAGCCATGGAGCGGTAAGCCTACAACCACATGAACTTTTAGAGAAAGCCACAACCCACAAACACAACCGCGAACAGCAGATTATTGACGCCCTAAAAAAACCTCAATCTTTAGATGCACTCACTAGCAAGCTTTACTCTGATGTCACAGGTGTTGTATATGACTTTGCGCAGCGTAGTTTACACGCGCATTTGGTGAAGCTCGAGCACGACGGACGCATTCGCCAAGATGATAAACTCTATGTCTTAACCTAGCTTTAGACGTGCTTTATAAGCTGGCATTATCTTAAGAAGCTACCGTTTTAATCAGAGCAAACTTATAATATCTAATGTCATAATACGTGTCTTGACGTGAGTCTAGGGTGGGCCTGATGAAATCTCCTCGTCCCCTTCTTGCTCGAGCACAACATTCAACATTCGTCATCATGGAACAGCACCTTGTGCACCTGTAGAAAGTCATCTTGAGTTAATTGTCATGAGTAAACCCAGAATCATCGGCGGA
>CAZMCW010000155.1:7872-10613 GCA_964564405.1 uncultured bacterium | reverse complement strand
TTCCTAGTGTAGAAGATATTGTAGGTATCCTTAGGGATACTGCATGAAGCTACGCTATTGGGATTCTGTCGTCTGGCTGGGTATTCTCAAAGATGAACCAGACAAGGTAGCAGATTGTAAAGCTTTACTTAATGAAGCTAAAGCAGGTGGATTTAAAATCGTTGCTTCTGCTATTACTTTAGCGGAAGTAGTTCATTTAAGAGACTTTACGCGTCTGAGTCCAGATGTAGAGTCGACAATCAAAGCCTTTTTTGAACATAATGTGGCAGTACCATTCTCAAAAGTTGAGACATCAAGATGCTATACATGTCGCAACAGCCGCACTAGCTAATGTTGACGTTTTGAATTCTTATGATCAAGATTTATTGAATTTGGATGGGAAAATACTACGTGATGATGGAGATTTTCTCAGCATCAAAAAACCTTATGTTGCACAACTACTAATCCTCGAACCTCCAGAAGTTATAGAGGGTGAAGAAAATGATACTTCAGAAGGAAGCGGAGCTGATTGACTCAAAGAGATGTTTCATGCGTTTTCACATGTAACTCCTGCTTTTTCAACGGCAGGCTTCAACCCTACCGCCAGCGTAGCTCAGCTCATCCACCAACTGACCTTGGGCATTAAAGAGTCTCGCTGTGTCGCCGCCGTTATTCCAAATCGGCTTGCCTTGGTCGTCATAGTCGTAGAGGTAGTCTGCCTCGAGCACGCCTTCTAACTCCCAGGTGTTGCCCGCACTGTCCACAATGCGCCAGCCTGTGACATCTGTGTCGGCATCTACATAAAGCGTCACAAGTTCTTGCCCAGCGTCTTGCCCAAGCGGGTTGTAGAGGATGCACTCAAACCCAACTGCCGTACTGTTAGCCACTCGTGTTTGAGTTTCTTGCCACAACCCTAGGGAAGCGGCTCGAGCTTCACCTGCAACTTCAATGTAAAGCTTGGCATAACTAATATTTGGCGGCACCGTGAGGGGTTCTGCCCAACCTGCTTGCACCAGGTCGTAGTTGATTTGGGTGTAGCGTTGACCGCTGTACGTCCACACACCAGTATCATCTTCGATATAAAGATAGCCAAGCAAACGTCCGTACTGATCTCTCGCATCGACATCTTGCTCAACATAAACCTGCTCACCTGCCAGCAGCGTTTTGGTCATAGTGAAAGCGCGTTCACCCAAAGCTTGAATAAACGCACGGTCTAGGCCTAAACGGCGACTATCGCGGTCAAGTTTGTTGCTTGCGTACTTTTCAGGTGTGTCTATACCAATAAGCCGAATGCGCCCAAGCGTCTCGAGCTTGACCGTGTCGCCATCTACAACAAACTCCACCTCAAATGGCCCAACCAATTCATTAATAGGCTCGAGGCTGTATCCAAACGGCAACCCCAAAAGCACTGCCCACACTAGCATCTGCACGTACATCATCATGCTATTAGCATACCTGTCTTGCAACGCGCGACGACACCCCACTACAAAAATATAGACAAGCCTATCCGAGCGCTTATCTGTAAATTGTCTACAAAAATTTAAGCTAGCTAAATTTACTCAAACTGAACGTTGTTAATGGTGTATTCAAACCCTTGGGCACTGACTTTGTCACCAACTTGCTTACCCAAGAGTGCTCGCCCTAGGTCAGACTCATCTGAAAGGCGGTTTTCGAGGATGTCAGCTTCGTGCGTACCCACCAGCAAAAAGGTGTATTTTTCGCCGTCAGTATCTTCCAGTTCTAAGCTTGCACCCAAGCGGGCGAGCGCTAAATCGCCTTCTTGATGCTCAACAACAACAGCCCGGTTGATGATTTCTTCTAGGTCAGCAATGCGCGTTTCGTTTTGACTTTGCAGCATCCGCGCTTCATCGTAGGCAGCGCTTTCTCGCAAATCGCCGTCGGCAATAGCTGAACCCATGTATTCAGAGAGTTCTTGGCGTTTAACTTCGGTGAGGTACTTCAGCTCATCTTTGGTTTTTTGTAAGCCTTGTGGGGTTAAGTAAACGGGTTTTTTATTGTTGTTCATGTTTCCTCCTGAGACAGGTTACGCGTTTGCTAGCACAACTTGATTTACAATTGACGGCAATTCGAGCGTCTTTGTCTAACAGTTTTTGTCTAACAGTCTTTGTTTCACATCGGTGAAAAACGTGATGTGGCTCGAGCTACCTAGACAATGTTTACCTAGACAATGTTTAGCTAGACAATGTTTACCTAGACAATGTTTGCACAGGCAATATTTACGTAAACAACGTTATTGACACCAGTATTGAGATTGCCTTGTTGAAATTGACCTGTTGAGATTACTTCGAATCACATCAAATACAATTGTAGCAGCGTTTGCGGTAGCACAAGTTGGTCATGACACGATGTGTTAACTGGTGCTAATCAATGTTAATTGATAAGTCAGCGTTGATAATAGCACTGTGCTAATAATAGCACAGTGTTAATGATGGCACAATGTTGACAGGGGTGCAGATGGCGCGACGTCATATCTTATGGCACGACAGTCGTACATCACCTGTAAACGCTTGTCGCAGCTTTTAGATGCGCCCTATGTGCTGTTCATGTATACACCATTTAAACAAACGCCAAAATCATTAGGATGACACCAACCCCACCAAACGTGGCAACATAAATAAGTGTAGGCTTGTCCAGATCGCGTTTAATGACAGCACTGCGCTTGTTACGAGGGTTGTAGTAAACCTCAATTTGATTGAGATTACGGTAGTCGTTGAGTTGCTCGAGTGCGTCACTCTCACTCA
>CAZMCW010000155.1:0-7862 GCA_964564405.1 uncultured bacterium | reverse complement strand
CTAGCGGCAAAAGCTGGTAGCGTGAGCCTGTGTAACGTTTGCCTTGCAGTTGGTAGCGGTAACTCACCTCCGGATAATAATAGGTGGCAATGCCCCACAGGTCGCGGCGAGTTTTGGTGGCAACCTCGCACATAAGCACGTCCGCATTTACTTTGACCCACTGACGCATGAACAGAGCACTTACCAGCACATAGCCTGAAGCGCCAGCAGCAGCAAGTCCTACGATGAATAGTAAAACACCCATATTGCCCCAGCATACGCAACCCACACTAGGTGATGACGTAATAAACCCCGTAAAACAGAGAAACAACGCCAACAACATTGTGATAGCAGCGACCAACATTAACATCCTAGTGGTTATGTCTAAGCTTGCAACTCAGCTAATCTTGACACATGCTCCGTAGAGTGACTGAGTAGAGTTAGATGTGGGTCATGTAGGTAGTTTTAGTTGCTGATGTTTGTCATGATGCTCGAGGTAGTTGTACGTAACGTCCTAACATCAACGAAGCGACATTCGATAACGTGACTGTCCCCCAAGTATCTCGAGAACCTGAACCCCACAAGTCATCCCTCACTTAGAAAGAAGGCAGCTTATGGCACAACCAACTGTCGTCATTATTGGCGCAGGCTTTGCAGGATTAAACGCCGCCAAAGCCCTCAAACACGTTCCGGTCAACGTACTGATGATCGACCAAAACAACTATCACACGTTTCAGCCGCTCTTGTACCAAGTAGCAACATCTGGGCTAGAAGCAGGCGATGTTGCCCACCAAGTGCGCGCTACTTTCCAGAATCAGACCAACTTTAGGTTCCGCCAAGGTACGGTTACGGGCGTCGATTGGGACGTCCAAGAGATTATCCTAAGCCCCGACCAGCGCGTGGCGTTTGATTATCTCATTGTGGCGGCAGGTGCCATCTATAACGATTTTGGCGTGCCTGGCGTAAAAGAACACGGCTTTTTCCTCAAAAGTTTAAGTGAGGCTGTAAACATTCGCAGCCATGTACTGCGGCAATTTGAACGGGTGAATAGTTACCCTGAGTTGGTGGGTGAAGGCGCGCTCAATTTTGTGATTGTAGGTGGCGGTCCCACTGGCGTGGAGATGGCTGGCGCACTAGCTGAGCTGTTTGATCTAGTCATGCCCAGAGACTTTCCTCAGGTGAACGTGTTTGAAGCGCGGGTTATTTTAGTTGAACACAGCGAACGCGTATTGGGACCTTATGACCCTGAACTTAGCTATTACACCGAACGGGTATTGCGTCAGCGGGGTATTGACTTGCGGCTCGAGACAGCCGTAGACGAAGTCTACGCAGACCGCGTACGCCTTTCAGACGGTACGTTTATCGCTTGTAACACCCTTATTTGGGCAGCAGGTATTCGCGCCCATCCACTTGTGGAGATGCTAGGCGTGGAACTTACCAGAGGCTACCGCGCAGCCGTCAATCAAGACTTGAGCATTCCCAATCACCCAAACGCGTTCGTTGTTGGCGACATGTCCGGTGTGACCGACTCAGACGGCAACCTCTACCCACAAGTAGCTCAAGTGGCTATTCAGCAAGGCAAACACGCGGTGAAACAAGTTGTGCACCAACTCAAGGGCCGCCCTACCGAAGACTTTAGCTATTTGGATTTGGGGAGTATGGCAACTATTGGACGCAGTGCCGGTGTCGCTGAACTGTCACAGTTATTTTTTAACTTCAAATTTAAGGGCCGTCTAGCATGGTTAGCGTGGCTGTTTTTACACCTGATGTACTTAGTTGGGCACCAAAATCGTGTCAATGTGTTTGCCAACTGGGTCTACAACTACTTTACCTATGACCGACACGCGCGGCTTATTACTGAAATGCGCCCATCACCGGGAGAACTTACCAACAAGACAGGACAAATTGCAGCGGATTAGCTTAGCCCTGCTGCGTCAAGCGTGTAAGGGCATTGAGGGCATCTTCTGGTGAGTTAAAGAGTTGTCGGAAGGTTTGGCTAAAGCCTGGTGCTACGTTGGCGACAACGGTATCGCCGGGCTCGAGCCTTGTGTCTCCATGCGGAAACACGGTTTTCCCTTGTCGCCGAATGGCCACGATGATGCTCTCTTTAGGAAGGCCAATATCGCGCAAGGTTTTACCTGCAAACGGGTGGTTGTCGCGCACGCGTACCTCGAGAATCTCCTGCCCAGTCAGTTCGCGTAAGCGGCGGGTTTTTTCGTCAATCTCAACTTGACGCTGTCGTTTGAGGGCTTGGTAATACGCTTTGGCTAGGCTTGACTGGCGCACAAAGCCAATAGCTTTACGGCGGTCATTAGGGTCAACGACTGGCATACGCCCAATGTTGTAACTTGCCATAGCCTCGAGCACGTCGCTAATAGGCTCATCTGGCAAGGTGCAGTGAACGGTTTTGTGGGCAATTTCGCGCAGTGGCGTGCTGGGTGGTAGACCGTCTTGGCTGGCTTGTTGCATATCGCTTAGCGTCACAATGCCCGCAATATAATCTGGTGCATCTGTGCGGGTGAGTACAAAGCCATGATGGTGCGAGGTGGCAAGCGCTTCTTTAAGTGAGGCAATGGTGTCATCAACATTCAGAGTGGGAATCTCTGGCACCCGCACCGTTTGTAAGAGGTCGCTGGCGCGTAAGCGCAACAAACTAAAGCCGCGTCTCGACAGCAGCACGTGATACATCGATTCTGGGTGGAGCACGTCGCCAATAAGCGTGGACACTACCGCAGCTAGGAGTAACGGCAAAATAAGCTCGTAACCACCCGACAGTTCAAAAATCATCATGATGCTGCTCATGGGAGCTCTGGACACCCCTGCAAACATCGCCCCCATCCCTACCAGTGCAAATGACCCAGGCAAAATGTCGAGGTTGGGTAGCAAACCCACCGCAAGTTGACCCACCACATCGCCAAAGGTGGCACCAATCATGAGCACAGGTGCAAAAATACCCCCCGACCCCCACGAGCCAAGGGCAATGCCAGTGGTCAGCATTTTGCCGACCGTGAGCAGAAGAAGCGTGCTCATCGCGAGCGTATCCCCTTGTAAGGCGTTGTTGGTTGCGTTATAGCCGCGCCCTAATAAATCGGGGAGGGCTAGCCCCAGACAGCCTATTAGCAAGCCGCCCAAACTTAATCGGGCCCAGCCAGGGAGTCGTAAGCGGTTAAACGCATCATCACAGGACACGACGGTGCGAATAAAAAGAATCGCTAAAAAGCCACACAAAATACCGAGTGCCAAGTACAACGGCAGTTGATGATATTTATCAAAGCTGTAATCTGGCACGATGAACGCAGGGGCGTCCCCCAATAACAAACGCGACACGGCTGAGGCAGACACGGCACCAATGACGACCGAGGTAAAATAGCGGTTGTTAAATTCTCCGAGGATGACCTCGAGCGAAAACAACACACCCGCAATCGGCGCGTTGAAGGTTGCTGCTACCCCACTAGCCACTGCCACCGCCACCAAACTGCGGCGCTGCTCGTCGTTAAGTTGCCACAAATCCGCCGCCGCAGACGCAATAGCTGCCCCAAGTTGCGCCACGGGCCCCTCAGTTCCAAGGGACGCACCCGTACCGACTGACAACGTCGTGGCAATGGGCCGCCACACCATGATGCGTTTGGCCACCCGCCCACCAAAGTTGGACACCGCGAGCATCACACTGGGAATGCCTGAGCCGCGTACGTCTGGTGCCCACTTGGTGACAATTGGGGTGATGAGCAGCCCACCCAGCGCGGGAATAAACACAACCGCGAGCGCGCCCCACGTCTGACCAAGGTCAACACGTAACTCGTGCGTGAACACGCCCATCACATGAACCAAGCGGTCAAACCCCACGGCTGCTAGGCCAGTAAGCGTGCCGATAATAAGTGCGCTAACAATAAGCGCCATGGCACTAGATGGGTGACGCGGGCTAACGTTGAGGTGCTCGAGCCTAGTTTGTAACAACTGTTTAAGTGACTTAGCTTTAAGTGACTTGGTAAGGGGCGGCGCAGCCATACCCTCATGCTAGCGCACTTAAGTCAGCAGGGTATGATACGACCTTGAGCATATCTTGATAATTAGTGTACTCGGCTTAGCATCATTCACTTACAAGGTAGCTAAGCCCTGCAATGCTTAACTTGAGTACACTCGAGAACCACATACTTTGTAGACATCATCTAGCTTAATTGATGGTCCCATACTAACTCATGTGAGGTTGTATGCTCGATGTTGCCGGATGGTTTTAAGCCTCACACCACGCATATTTGATTTATCCTAGAGTCATGCGTATTGCCTTACGAATTTTACAAATTGGTGTTGGCTTGCTCAGCCCGCTGATGGTGCTCTTGGGGGTCATGGTGAGTTTGAGTGGCGGCGGCATGAACCCGGCGTTTCAGCAAATTGGTCGTTGGTTGATATATCTACCGCTGCCATCTGCCCTTGGGGGAATCGTCCTATCGCAGCTCTTGTGGCGCTGGAAACAGCCTTGGCTTGCCTTATTAGTCATCGTTGTGCCGCTAATTGTGTGGGTGGGTTTGTTGGTGTGGCTCGAGCAACGCACAAACTTTTTCTTGACAAGGTAGTATTTTAGGTGCCTACGAACACGCGATAACCCAATGTTACCTAACCTAGTTCTACGGAGAATCCCATGCCAGAAGCAACCTCAGAAAACACGATTCCAGCAGCATTACAAGATGACTTAGCTATTATTCAACGCGGTGCAGAGCATTTACATTCGGTCGAGGATTTAGTCGAGAAGCTCGAGCGCGCCGCAGCTACCAATACCCAAATGCGCGTGAAACTTGGCGTGGACCCTTCTAGTGCCGACTTACACATTGGTCATGCAGTCGTCTTGCGTAAAATGCGTCAATTTCAAGACTTGGGGCACAAAGTTGTGCTCATTATTGGCGACTTTACGGGCATGATTGGCGACCCGACCGGGCGCTCCAAAACCCGACCCGCACTGACCCTCGAGCAAACCCGTGAAAACGGCCAAAGCTACGTGGAACAGGCGACGCTCATTTTGGATGATGACCCGGACAAGCTCGAGATTGTCTATAACTCGAGCTGGCTCGAGCCCCTCAATTTCACCGACCTAGTCAAGCTTTCTGCCAAGTACACCGTCGCCCAAATGCTCACCCGCGAGGACTTCAACACCCGCTACAAAGACGGCACACCCATTAGCGTGCACGAATTTTTGTACCCGCTGGCCCAAGCTTACGACTCGGTGGCAGTTCGTGCAGACATTGAACTCGGCGGCACCGACCAACTGTTTAACCTTTTGGTTGGGCGCGATATTCAAAAAGATTACGAGCAAGAGGCGCAGGTTGTTTTAACGATGCCACTGCTCGAGGGGCTTGATGGCGTCGAAAAAATGTCTAAATCGCTCGGCAATTACATCGGCATTGCCGAGCCACCCGAAAATATGTTCAAAAAAGCCATGCAAGTGCCCGATGCCCTGTTGATGCGCTACTTTGAGCTTTGTACTGCCCTGGATTTAGACGACATGCGTGCGCTTGTTGACAGCAACATTCTAGAAGCTCACCGCGTCTTTGCCCGCGAACTTGTGCGTGTTTATCACGGTGAAGAGCCCATTGCCCACGCTGAAGAACGTTACGACTACGTTGCCAAAGGCGGCATTCCAGACGATGTTCCCGAGGTTGTCATTGCCGCCAGTGACTTACAAGATGGCAGCATTGGCATTTTGAAGTTGGCGACGTTAGCTGGTCTCACTGCCTCTAACGGGGAAGCGCGCCGTCTGGTGCAAAACCGCGGCCTCAAGATGGACGGGGAGCCTGTTACCGATGTGAAGTTGCAACTTAGTTTGGATGCGCCGCTGGTGTTGCAAAAGGGGAAAGATAGCTTTGTGCGGGTGAAGTTAGGCTGATGTTGTTAGGGTTTGAATGATGCAAATTACCATTAGTATTGATGAAAATATGTGACCTTCTGTCAAGAGATGCTTCCCATAGACACGCGCACAGTGACTAAGTCGTTTAGACTAGAACTGTGAAAACGCTCCCGCTAAGTGATGCCAAAGCCCAATTATTAGAGTTGATTGATGCGGTTATGCAGGGCGAAGAAATTATTATTGCTAAACACGGCAAACCTGTAGCAAAACTTGTGGGTTTTACCCAAGTAGAAACTCGCAAACTTGGGTTCTACCCGTTAGATATTACAGATGACCTATTAGAACCCACTGATGAGGACACTGTAGATAGTTTCTATACGTCTTGAATGCGCTATCTTCTGGATACGCATACTTTTGTGTGGGCTGTGGCAAATCCCAAACGCCTCAGCGACTTAGCTCATAACTTAATTGAAAACAAGCATAATGATTTATTTATAAGCCCAGTGAGTACTTGGGAAATGGGCATTAAGTTCAAAGCAGGCAAGTGGCCAAGCATTGCCCCCTTTTTGGATAAAGCTAATTACAATCAGCTTCTTACGGATCTAGATGCTCAAGAACTGCCCGTAAAAAGTAATCACACACGCTTGGCAGGTCAATTTGAGATGCCTCATAAAGACCCTTTTGACCGTTTACTAGCAGCCCAAGCTATGCTCGAAGAGATGTCTCTCATCACAAAAGATAAAAAATTGCAAAGCTTTCCTGTGAATTGTGTTTGGTGATTACTTATTTGTTCTTAAACCCATTGATGCTGCCTCTTAACAATATTTTCAGCTCTGTAAACTCGGGGGCCCGTTGCTCGAGGCAGCCAGCACAGACGATGTAAGCCAAGCGTTTAACCTTGCAGTAGATGCCTTTATTCGCCTCAAAGCAATTGAAAAACTTCGTATGCTTAAGGGACAGGTTGATGTGCTTGACAACGATGAAATTGAGCTAGCCGTCAATGGAACACGCATCAATTAGACACAATAATTCAACTTATCCATACTGTACGTGCGTAGGTGACGGAGGTCATGATGATTACAAAAGTTTTTCAGAGTGGCAATTCACAAGCTGTGCAGATTCCCAAAGAATTCCGCCTCAAGCACGACGAAGTGGAAATTATCCAACGAGGTGATGAGCTTATTTTGCAACCTATCAAGCAGCAAAGTGCTGCTATTGCATTCGATGTGCTGATGAGCATGGAAGTTAAGCTAAACCGTCCTGAAATAACGACTAACGAACGTAACTGGTAATGTTAATGCACTCTCGCCACGTATTAGTAATGCTTTTGCTGAGCTATCCGGTGGCTACATCAGAACCAAGCACCAGCACAACATCTACCCACTCTGCCCAGATTTTTGCCCAAACTACCAACATCAACCCAAATTTTGAGATTGCCTTGAGTTCAGGACTTCCTCCACTAACCGTGTTTTTTGATGCGTCTAGCACAACGGTTGTAGATGGGAATGTTAACGAGTTGAGCTACGTCTGGACGTTTGCGGATGGCAGCACCGCTGAAGGTATCAACGTTGACAAAACCTTTAACCGCGCAGGTGAGACGGATGTGGTGCTCACCGTAAACAATGGCAGCGTGCAAGCTCAGGTGCAGAAGACGATTACCGTACAAACACCTGAGAATGAAGACGGCACGCTTACGATGCGTCCTGAAGAAGGATATGTGTTTAGTAGGCATGGTGTAGCGGTGTTGTCTATCAATGGTGCGCTTGAGGAAACTGTCAACATTACGATTGAGGAGGCAGAGGCACCAGAGGAGGTTGTTAATACTCCTAATCTAGGTGATGATCGCATTGAAGTTATTTCGCCTATCTACAGCATTGTTAGTGATAAAGAAGTTATAGCTAGACGGAGTAAACAATCATTCGGACTAGCAGTTACTATTCCTGAAGGTGTCGACCCTTCTGAACTTGCTATTGTCAGTATTAAGCGAGGGAAATAAGTACCCATGCAGAATTAGTTTATACCAACATCAAGAGAAGAGGCAAAGTTA
>CAZMCW010000154.1:0-10647 GCA_964564405.1 uncultured bacterium | reverse complement strand
CTCGAGCAACTCCCTCAGCAACCAACCCTCGAGACAGTGGAATGTTAGCCCTCGACATCGAGCTAGAAGCCGACAAACACGACGACCTCGAGCAACTTCTAGCAAGTCCCAACACCAACGACCCTAGCACAGCCGAGCTGTGCACTAAGACTGACCAGAAAGGAGGTGATACCTTGCCCATTGCGGCATAAAAGTGACTGCGTGGGGCCTAATCCGCGCAGTCAAAAGGAAGTGTGTCACGTACCTAACGCCTAAGAAAGGAACGTAAACATGCAGAGTGTAGCACGAACCTACCTAGACCTCTTAATCGCCCTTCAAGAGCAGCCAGAATCCCATCAAGTTGAGGTGCTTAGCGCTGAGATTGCTGCCGCCATTGCCCGCGGTGCTAGCCGCACCGTTGGCATCGTCTCTCTGAAAAGTGCGAACGCAAAAGCACGACGTGCCCACGGACTGGCACACCTCGTCTTGGAACCTTATGGACTATGCGTAGCGTATGAGCCTTACCGTAGTGGAACGGCTGCTTGGCTGCGCTTAGAACAGATACACCCTCATCCAGTGAGTAATGCGTTAGTTGCAGCCATTCAACACGAGCACACTGCATGAGTTCCACGATCCAAACTTGGAAACCCTGTCCTCATTGCGGCGACCCCGAACCCGGCAAAGTCTGGATTCGTGTCGACCTTGATGTTGACCTGCCTGCTGAGTGTCCCGAGTGTCACGGTTCAGCAGTCATCGAAGTCTCACTCGAGCCAATTCCGCAACCCATCTTCAACTTCAACGACCCCACCATTCAAAACCCATTCACCAAAGCAGTAACCCACTTACCTGAGGAGGTCATGTCATGAACACAGATTGGAATAACATCAATTGGAATGATGTATTAACAGCCTTAGCTGCACCTTTCCCCGAGTCCGCTATCGAATGGCGGGCTGGTAACACTACAAAAGATAAGAAAAAGTGTCTAGCACTTCCGTATGCAGATCCACGCGAGTATGAAAAACGCCTTGATGATGTTGCACCCGGTGCCTGGGAATGTAGTTTCCAACCTTGGGGTGAACGCAAGCTCATTTGCCGTTTAACCATCTTCTCGGTTATGCGGTCATCAACAGGTGAAGTGAAAGATGACAGCTTTGGTGCACTTGGACCTACGGCTGAAGCCCAAGCCTTTAAACGAGCATGTAGCAAGTTTGGACTTGGCAGGTACCTTTACGATGTACTTGATCAATGGGTCGCGTTTGATGGCAAAGGTATTCACAAAGATGCAACACCCGTTCTGAAGTTTGCCAAGGTGCCACCCTCACCCCAAGAGATAAAAGCACATAACTATCACAAGGGGCAACGGGGGACAGGGTTAACGCTAGATGGCACCTTGTCGCGGGAACGTGCTGCCGAGATGCACCGCGCACTCAGTAAACTTGGCTTAATGACTGAAAGTCACTACAGTTATGCCAAACAGGTGACCGGACGTGACATTAAAAGCCTTACCCAACTCACTGAAGATGAGGCATTGCAGGTGTATGGCAGGGCGAAGTTGGAAGCAAGTCGCTTGGATCAACTTGCTGACCAGCAGGTAGGGCATGAGCTCGAGGCGGTCATTCACTAGTTGCGTTATCGTACGTGTAGGGATGTATTCCTACACGTACATACACATTACTAAACGAGTGCTTGTCTGGCTCAATTAGGTTGTGGACTGGTTCAAACATAAGAGATGAGTACTATTGCAAATGCAGTAATCAAATGGTTTTAAAATTAAAGGTGATAGCTAAGCTGATACACACCAAATAGGGCATTTGCTAAAGGCAATTTAGCTTATGCTGAACGTCATGAAGCGGTTTTTACTCACCTGGAGTGTCTTAATTTGCTTATGTACCCTTAGTAGCGCCAATGCGCACGCCACCATCGTGTTAGGTGAGGTGACGCCTTCACCGATTACGCCTGCACCTGGTGAGTCATTTAATTTGCGCTTAAGTTTAGAAGATCCACTTGGCACACCTATTGAAGATGCCATCGTCGCCGTAGAATTTCGCCCCTTGGCAGAAGTTCACGCCGCAGAACCCCCACCAACGGACAGCTTGAACGCCGTTGAAGCACTCATCATTTCACCAGAAACCGAAGCCCAACTTGACCCCGTGCGCAGCGAATTTCGGGAGGTTAGCCCCGGTATTTATGAAACGCGCAGCCAACTCAACGGGACGGGTCCTTTTCACATGCTGTTTAGAGATACTACCTACCGCCAAGAAGAAGCTCGCGCTGTCTTGGTCTTTGAAGTTACTGAGGCAAGTACTGATGCCCAAAACGACGCCATGCTGAGTTTTTTGTTTCCACCCACAGCGATAGGTCCGCAGTTTTTGTGGCTTTGGGTCTTTTTGCTGATTGGCTTGCCGCTCTTTGCAGCGGGTGTTGTCACCGTGATGGTACTGCGTCATGCCAAGAAAAAAGACGCGCTTAAAGCGCCTGCGGCAGCATCGTGATTTGTGAGTGATTGTTCGCGCACTGCCTAATTAGCTAGCTTGAGAATCCGCATAGCCCCGCGTATCACAACGACAAAGACAAGAGCTCCCACGACGAGGTCAGGTGTCCCTGAATCAAGCCAGTTCACCAACAACCCTGCAATGATCACGCCTAAATTGATAATGATGTCGTTGCTGGTAAAGATCATGCTGGCTTGCATATGTGCTTCACGGTCGTGAGAGCGTTGCAGCACATAAAGGCAGACCGTATTGGCAATGAGTGCCAAGGCTGCCACCACAATCATCACCCTAAAATCTGGCAGAGACTCAAATCCTAAAAAGCGGCGTAGCACCTCAACAAAACCAAGGATGGCTAAGCTCAATTGAAAGTACCCACTCCAGCGTGCCACCTGTTTTTTACGTACCATACTGGCACCTACGGCTAGCAGACTAAGCGCGTATACCAAAGCATCAGCCAGCATATCCAAGCTATCTGCCACCAGACCCATTGACCGTGAGATAAGCCCTGTTGTCATTTCGATCGCGAAGAACGCAGCATTGATCACCAGCACTATCCATAACAACTTACGCTGCCTTGCTTGGGTAGGGACAGTTTCCTGGGTGGGTGCCGACTCGAGCAACTGCGCCCCTAAATTTAGGCTATACAGGGCGGCTTCAATGCCGTCGAGATACGCTTCATGAAACACAGTAAGCAAGCGCTTGGACAGGTCAAACTCGAGCCCTTGCACAGCCTCGACAGGCTCGAGCTTCATGCGTACTAGATTTTCCTCTGCTGCACAGTCCATCTGAGGAATATGAAAGCAAGATTTGTCCACGGAGTCCTCCACTGTTATCATTTCGACATGCATCAAAATGTACAGTCAAAAAAATTTAACCTAAGACAGCTTGACGTTTAATAGCAATGTCTAACAGAGTTCGTGCCTCACTGCCTTGCAAACGGTAAAACACCAATTTCCCTTCACGGCGTGACGCCACTAAGTTTTGGTCTTTAAGCTTGCGGAGGTGGTGAGATGCAGTTGGCATTGACACTTGTGTGATTTCAGCGAGATCACAGACGCAAAGTTCGTCACTGAGACACAAAGCCGCTAAGAGGGTGCAGCGACTCTCATCGGCCAACGCCTTATACAGCGCGGCTACGGCCGAGAGATCAGGCAAGGTAGCTTTAATGCTACTGACTACACTGTGGTTGACACTAAATACCTGACAGCAATCGTCAGAAACATGGTTAGTTTGGGCTGCTGGCTTCATTTCCATGGTTATCAAATTGTATCACGCTGAGATGTATATGTTTGCAGGTGGCTAAGGCTCGAGTGATTCAAAATGTAATTGCTTGAAACCTGCCACTCCTGTTAACAACATGGTGTTTCGTCGCGATACGTTTTACACGTCTTGCTACACTGCGCCAGCTACTGTGCCCGCGTTCGTTTTACCCCTATCCCTTATCCGCTGTACATTTGTGTTCATTTGGTGCCGTATGACATGCTTGTACACTAGTGCTTTAAAGCCTCGCAAATTGCCGCCGTGCTTGTTGTAGAAGGTGTCGGGGTTGCTAAACACGCCGTAGTCATGGTTAATACCTTCAACTTGAATATAAGTGTTCCTGCCTTGCCACATCACAGATGGGTTTTTGAAGTCTGAGACAGCGACTCCGTAACCGCAAAAAGCTCCCTCAACTTCTGAAAACTGCGCTTGTAGGCTGCATAGATAAGCCGTGTCGAGGATAAAACCCTCTAGGTTCACCCAGTGATCCTGGTACCACACCTCTACCCAACTGTGGACAATACTTTTCGGTGCTAGCCAGTAGGCCAGCCCAGTGATAGCACCCTTTTGTAGATGTTTGTCGATTGTGAAACCATGAAAGCGGCAGGCGACGTCCAATGCTCGCAGTAGCGCCATAAGCAGCGTGCCTTTGGTGTTGCACTGGCCGTATCCATCGTGTAGTACCGCTGATGCGGGGATGTCGTCCGCGCGGTTGTAGCCGAAGGTAATCTCGTTTTGCACAAAGTTGTAGGCAGCACCAATTTTGTCGTAGTCGTTAAACTCTTTCCACCCCCGTGCTGCCACAAGCTGCTTGATGCTTGGGTGGTTGAAATCCAAAAGGCTGGTTTCCTGTAGGTAAGTCTCCATAAGTAAATCTCCAAACTCACTAACGGCTTAATGGTCAGCTATGGGTGAGTACTTGAACGTAACGGCCAGGATTATCTGACCAACTGTTTAACCTAGTGCTACATCGAGCACGAGCATAACTACCAACCCCAGCATGGTGCCGAGGGTTGCAGTGCGCTCGTAACCTCGTGTGTGCGTCTCAGGGATAATTTCATCGCTAATGACATACAACATGCCGCCTGCTGCAAAGCCCATAGCGTAAGGTAGTAGAGGTGCAGCTAACGTGACCGCCCAAGCACCAAAAAGTGCAAGGGGTATTTCTACAGCACCTGATCGGATGCCCGTAAAAGCTGCATACCAAAGGCTACCCATGCCCGCGTTACGTGCTGCTACCGCTACAGCAAAGCCCTCAGGAATGTTCTGAATGCCGATAGCAAACATGAGTGCCAGAGCGTTGCTTAAGTCGCCACTGCCAAAACCCACCCCAACAGCTAATCCCTCGGGCATGTTATGTAATGTGATTGCCACGATAAAAAGGATGACCGAGGCAAGGCGTCCGCTGCCACCTGCTGCCGCATCGTCGCGGCGTTTTCCTGTCACAAGCACGTGAACGTGGGGGACCCAAGCGTCGGCTTGGTCAAGGACAAAAATGCCCCAAGCAAGGCCAACAACAACCGGCATGAGCCCGCCCGCTTCAATACCTGGCAAGATGAGGCTAGTAAAGCTTGCTGAGAGCATCACCCCTGCTGCAAAGCCTAGTGCACCGTCAAGTTGCTGCTCGCTTGGATTGCGCCAGACTAAGACAAGAAGGGCACCTACCAAGTTGAGAAAGGCGATAATAATGCCGCCTGCCAAGCCTTGCCAGATGGGGTTTGTGCCGACAATGTTAACAAAGAGCTCTAACATCCGATTCTTCCTGGCGAGGCTCGAGGTCTGTCACGATTGTTTCTGATACCGCTGTCCCTAATACGGTTGTGACGAGGGCTCGAGCCTCGAGCGCTTTGTCGCAATGAGTAGCTGTACAAACTAACCATCTCCTAATTTCCTCGCTGAAGTCGGTATTTCCAAACGCGCAAGCCGAGCAGCGCTACAAGAAGCGCGTCGATGCTGTACTCGATGAAGGTAAACAAACGTCCGTAGTAGTCGGGGTGCCAGTAACTCACAGGGCTTGGAAAGCGGTAAGTGTTTAACGGATAAAGAAATATTGGCCCATCGGTTGCGTGCGTAAACATATCGAAGGCAATGTGTAAGCTCGCACCTGCCGCGTACCAGAGCAGCCAGCGCCCCCAACGTCTCTGTTTGAAAAGGTAAGCGAGTAGGCTGACTACCCCCATGACCACGAAGCTATGAGGGACGTTGTGAAGGGCTATCCACAGCGGCATTGAGTAATAAGCCTCATCCATGTAGACCATTGCTGCAGTCATGTCCGCTGTGTTGTTAATGGCAAGCAGGATCAACACCCCGAGGGGCAAATCGGGTAGAACCGAGCCGACCACGAAAGCCATGAGACTACCCTGCCCGACCTTGGCTTTACTGCCGATAGCCGCCGTGACAATGGCGTGCGAAAAGGTTCTCATAAGCTCAAACGTCCTCAATCCAAACCGTTACTGAGGGCGGATACGTCGTCGGTGAGAGTACTTCCAGATTAGCCAAGGGTGCGCTTGATGTCGTCAAACTCTTCACGGCTGATGTCGCCACGGGCGTAGCGCTTCCCAGCTGTGCTCAGGGCGTCGTCTGACGTGCCGCCGTTACGACTCGAGATCAGGTGCG
This sequence comes from uncultured bacterium, assembly GCA_964564405.1. Taxonomy (GTDB): domain Bacteria; phylum Deinococcota; class Deinococci; order Deinococcales; family Trueperaceae; genus JBCCBI01. The sequence continues at coordinate 4,300 of CAZMCW010000154.1, read as the reverse complement.
TGATACCCACGACAACCAACACCAACAGGGTTATGCCTAAGAGCAAGCCCAACCAGCCAAACGCCATCATCCCGTTCATCATTCCGTTCATGTCCATCATATTTTCTATCCTTTTTTTCGAAGCACCTAAAAACGTGATGTTAGTCTCTCGATTGCTATCGCTAAAGCGTAATTAAGGTGGCGACCGTTAAGCCTGTTAGGAAGCGTGTCACCCTAGCCCTCGCTGAGCTGCGCGTCGATAGCGCGTTTCAGAACTCCGTAGCTGGGTGCTTCAAAGCCTTGATTGCCTAGAACGAGTGAGGGTGTAGCTTGTACGCCAATTCGGGTGGCGAGGTCGAGGTCACGCTGAACCTCGTCTTGGTAACGTTCGTCTTCGACACAACGGCGCAGGGCGTCAGCGTCCAAACCGTCTATCATTGCCAGGGTTGCTAGGTCAGTGACGTCCTGCCATGTTGCTTGCGCAGCGTAGAGGGCTGTTTTATAGTCCCAAAATGCGTTTTCATCTTGTTGGTAAGCACACTCACCTGCTAATCCGGCCAGTCGCGCCCGCTCACTTCCCCAGGCAAGATTGATATAGTAAAGCTCGACCTTACCCGTATCAACATAGTCGCGCTTTAGTTGGGGAAAAACCTCTTCTTCAAACGTTTTGCAGTGATCGCACAAAAAGTTTTCAAACATGATGAGTTTTACAGGTGCGGTGTCTTGTCCTAATGTGGGTTGGTTGGCATAGCTGTTGTAGGCTGCCTCAGACAGATCATTTCCCCCAGAAAATAAGAGGGTATAGGTAAGGAAACCTAGTGAGCTGACGATAAGCGCGGCTAAGGTGCCGAGGGTAAGTTGCTGTAAACGAGTCAAAATTTAATCTCCCTGAGTGGCTATCGTTGCTTTGTTCATAGTGTGTTTCTACAGTGTCTGCGGATGGTTGGTGGTGCAGATCATTTTATGCTGTTGTTAAGTCAAGTGCTTTTAAGTCAATTCGTAAGCTGTGTTGCACACTTAGGTTGTTGCTTGGGCGTTTTTGAATCCTAATAATCTGAGCGCATTAGCCACCACAACTAAGGTGCTGCCTTCGTGAAAGACAATGGCAATGCTGATAGTAGCCAACCCAAAAATGGAACTGGGTACCAGCAGTACGATTACGCCCAAACTAATAATGAGGTTTTGTACAATCATGCGGCGACTGGCACGGGAAAGTGAAAGGGCGTAAGGAAGCTTGGTGAGGTCGTCAGCCATGAGGGCGATATCAGCAGTTTCCAGGGCAACATCGGTACCTGCGCCGCCCATAGCTACACCCACGGTTGCTTCAACCATTGCCGGTGCGTCGTTTACGCCGTCACCAATCATGATGATCTTGTTGAAGGTTTCTTTAAGCGTTTTGATCGCCGCAACCTTATCCTCAGGTAGCAGTTCGGCTTTGACCTCATCGAGTCCCAGCTCCTGACCGATGGCTTCAGCAACTAGGCGGTTATCGCCTGTCAGCATCACCGTGCGCTTAACGCCTAACGCTTTTAGCTGGCGAATGGCTGTTTTTGCTGCTTGACGTGGTTCGTCACGTAGTGCAAGAATGCCGAGCAATGCCGTGCCATGGGCAACGAGAACGCTAGTTTTTCCCTCGCTCTCGAGTGACTCGAGTTGGTTAAGGACCTCTTGAGGAACTGGGATACCTGCCTCGTGCAGCAGTTTGCGGTTGCCAATACGCAGGAGTTCACCCTGTACAGACGCCACCACCCCCTTGCCCGTAACAGATTCTAGGTCGCCCGTTTCTGCTAGCTCTAAATGCTGTGCCTCTGCTGCTTGTACTACTGCAGCTGCGAGTGGATGCGCACTTTTTGCTTCGACGCTAGCGGCAAGGGCTAAGAGTTCGTCGCCAGTTCCATTAAGTGCAATAATGTCGGTTACTTCGGGGCTACCGTTGGTCAGCGTACCGGTTTTGTCAAAGACAACGACCTCCGCCGTGCCCGCGTTTTCTAAGTGCGCGCCGCCCTTAATCAGCACACCGCTGCGGGCAGCTCTGGCAATGCCAGAGAGAACAGCTGAAGGTGTTGCTAGCGCTAGGGCGCAAGGGCTTGCTGCTACCAACAGCGTCATGGCACGGATAAAGCTTTCTTCAAAGGGAAATCCGAACAGTGGTGGCAAGACGATAAGCAAGACTGTTGTCACCAAAATGATAGGTGTAAAAACGCGCTGGAAGCGGTCAGTGAAACGGTGACTGGGTGCTTTGGCGGTCTGCGCTTGTTCAACCATGTCAACTACGCGAGCAAGGGTACTGTCCTCGGCTGCTTTGGTGGTTTTAAAAATCAGTGAACCGTCGCCGTTGATGGTACCGGCAAAGACCCCATCTCCAGCTACTTTTTCAACGGGCACTGACTCACCGGTAATAGGTGCTTGATCCACTGCGCTACGCCCCTCTAAGACCTCACCGTCAGCAGGTAAACGCTCGCCGGGACGGACAATCACAGTGTCGCCGATGCGCAACTCACTTACGGAAATCTCACGCTCACCATCTTCACGCCGCACCCGTGCTGTGTCGGGAGCAAGGTCGGCGAGTGCCCGGATGGCACCCCGAGCCCGGTCCATGGCGTAGTGCTCGAGCGCGTGGCCTAGGCTAAAGAGGAAAAGTAGCAGCGCCCCCTCGGGCCACTCGCCAAGAGATGCTGCACCTACAGCAGCAACGACCATCAATACATCAATATCAAAGCGACCTTTGAGTGCTGCACGCACTGCGTGTTTGCTAGCGTCATATCCGCCAGCCACATAAGCAATCAGATAAAAGGCGAGGGCTAGTCTGAAGGGGAACGCAAAAAAACTTTCTCCGAGCCAGCCAGTGAGTAACGCCGCGCCTGAAAGCAAGCTGAGGGCTAAGCCAAGCGGTACACCAAAAACTTTGCCAGTGTGACGCGTGCCTTCACGTTCTGCTTCATCATCAGGTGTTGATGTGTCATTAAAGGCTTGGGCGGATGCGTGCTGGGGGTTGACTTGGTAGCCAAGACTCTTAACCTCGCTCATGATTTGCTCGCTGCTAACTTGCGCACTGTCGTAGGTTACGCGCATCTTTTCAGTAGCGTAGTTGGTGTTTACAGCTAGCACGCCGTCCAGACGGCTGGCAACTGCGTCGATAGAATTAGCACAGTCATTGCAATGGAGACCGCTGAGTCGCAAGGTTGCGTGCTTATAGCGCGCTTGAACCTCAGCTCCAACCTCGCTAGCAGTGCGCTCGAGTCCGTCCAAAGTAAGGAGGTCAGCGTCATAGTGAATACAGAGTTCAGCGTTACCCTTTGTCTTTTGAAAGTATGCTTTCTCAATGCCGCTGGTTTGGGTGAGTTTTTGCTCGAGTCTGTCTAGACAGGTATCAGCCTCGGGTGGGTGGCCGGGTAAGACAAAACTGAGGTCGAGTTGGGTCGTTGTTGTCATAAGTGCTCCTTCCAAAACGGTGAGCGTTGTGACTTGAGGATAGATGCCTAACACGTCGGTTTGACGTAAATAATTGCTGTAGTGAAGTCCTATAAGGTGTTTCTGTAGTTAAAAGCCTATTGGCGCGTTGGTCCGCCTAGAAAAATAAGGCGTCAACCATGTATTAACACCTACATTATATGAGCATGTATTCATATGTCAAGGTGCAAATGACTGACGCTGCTCGGGCTTTGAGTCTCAGCCTAGTAGTGAGGGCATGTGTCTTATGCAACTTTGGTTTGTGGGGATAGTTTGAGAATAGCAGGATTTATATTGCTTCTTCGCCATGGGAAAGAGCGTTATCCAAGAGCAGTTCAACGTGCTTGTCAGCCAAACGGTAAAAAACGTGGCGCCCCTCCTTACGCCTGCTCACCAAGCGGGCGTCACGCAAAATGCGGAGCTGATGGCTGACACCAGACTGGCTAATATCTAGTGCTTCTACTATGTCGTGAACGCATACTTCACCCTCTTGTAATAAGGAGAGTATAGTTAGTCGCGTCACGTCAGCAAAGCCTTTGAGAAGGAGTACCGATTCCTTGAGGAGTCGCTCATCGGGCAGGGGTCTAATCGTTTCACCACCGCAACCTTTTCGCTCCTGTGGAGGCGTTGCCACGACTTGTAAGCTCATGGCGTTAGTTTACCGCAAATTCTGTGAAATATATGGTTACAGTAGTTGGCAAGCAGGGTAACCATAGAGTTGTTAGCTCGAGCGATTATGTACCTGGTCACCTAATTACAATTACGTGTACAATCCGCTTAACTTGGTGCAACATGCCATGGAAATGCTACTTATGAATATAGATTAGCTTTCTTCTGGCAACACCTTAAGCCCCATCAACCCCGCCACCTC
>CAZMCW010000153.1:10399-10705 GCA_964564405.1 uncultured bacterium | reverse complement strand
TTCACCCGGCGGCTCTGTCCGCGATGATGAAGTGATTGCTGCGTGTAATGAGCTTGGTGTGGCGATGGTGTTTACAGGTGTGCGGCACTTTAGGCATTAAACTATGTCAATACTGAAATTTTCAGTATTAATTCGTAGTTTATGTATTCTCGTCTTCAATATTTTCAAGCAAAAGAGGTTCTTTGTTTTCATCTTCCATGAAGGTAGTGACTCTATCGGGAGGGACAAATTCTAATTCTACGGTTGGATGGAGACTTGCAAATATTGAACTCAGTACTCCATAGTATTCGTTTTGATTCCAATCTC
>CAZMCW010000153.1:8512-10389 GCA_964564405.1 uncultured bacterium | reverse complement strand
GGACTATTTACGACTCGAACGCCAATAGGTGATTTGGGATCGTCTATTTTCGTATGAAACTCGTAAAGAGGAACATTTTCTATCCTGTGGCTTTGATAAACGCATTTCGCAAATAACTCACTAAACTGAATGCTGTGAAGCTTCTTTCCATTTACAACTTCAACATAATTTTTACCGTAAGTTTGATGTAAGAATCCAAAGTCTTGCAATCCAACTATAATTCCCACTTCACCTATATGCATAGACACAACGTGGGAATAGATATCATCCATAAAGCCAAACGGTTCTTTCTCTATCTCATGCAAGTTCAGTACCAATACAGAAAAGATGGGGTTATTATGTAGCAGTTTCAGACCTCGTATAACACCTTGCATCATTGCATGTAGTGCATTCGCGCCTTGAACATATTCTTCGTTGAAAATGTTGTCACTATCTGGATCACTGAGTTGAGCCCTTAAAAACAGTTCCTTGAACTTAATTGCGTAAACAATCTTTGAAACCCACAAAAAAATTAAAGTAGGATCTAGAAGTTTTGTGGCTTCATATCCACTATATATAGCTTGTCGAACCTCCTTTTCTAGTTGGCTTAGATATGTTCCATTACACTGAGAACAACAGGGTATGGTTAAGCTCCTGTAAAATATTTCTGCTTCGTTAAACAAAATGAGCTTTCTGTTATAAAGGTTATATTTTCTTTGAAGCCATTTTGGGAATATATGCTCTTTACTTTGATTATCTCCCGGAGGGTCACCACACAAAAAACAATGGTTTCCATCAAGCTTCATTTTTTCAAGAGGATGAGAAGCTATGGCTTCGTCAATACCTGCGTCACTATCTTCCATCATTAGACCCCCTTTTTAGGAATAATGCCTTCCTAGAAGTAAAAACTTATAGATGAAAATGACTCAGTCTCCCTAGCATGTGATAGCACAAGGCAGTCTATTCCCCGTACGGCACCCAAACATTCTTAATCTGCGTCGCTTTGCGCAAATACAGCTCACCTTGCCCTTGTTTGACATCGAACCAATCACGAGATACACCATAATTGACCCAAGTTTGTTTAAGGTTACCTACCGAGGCTTTTTCAACGAGGGTACTCCCGGCGGCGCTTCCCACATACCAAAGTGCGTCCACATTGTCGTGCTCGGCAAGGGTTTTAGTGAGGCTGAGGCTGTCACCCGTGACGATGTTCACCACGCCAGCAGGCACATCACTTGTGTCCAAGACTTGATATAAATCTGTGACTGCAAGGGGATAACGTGCTGACGGGATAATGACCACGCGGTTGCCCAGGGCGATGGCGGGCGCAATCAGCGAGATGGCTTGCAACAAGGGTGCGTCGTCACTGCAGACGAGGCCTAGCACGCCGACGGGTTCTGGCATAGCCAGCGTCACGTTGCGTATAGGGGTGTGGTGGACGGCACCATCGTACTTGTCTGCCCATGCGGCGTAGTAGAAAAGACGCTCCAAGCTAATATCAACTTCTTTGGCAGCTTGCTTGGACTTTACGCCAGTCATGGCAGCAAGGCGATTCGCAAACTCATCAGCTCGAGCCGCTAAATTTTCTGCTAAGTAATACATCACCTGGGCGCGGTTATGCGCAGTGGCACTACTCCAGCCAGACGCTTTACGGGCAGCCTCAACAGCATTGCGAATATCTTTGCGGTTGCCGTCGCTGGCATCACCTACGTGGGTGCCATCTGGACTCATGACGGGATAGCTGTAACCGCCATCTGGGCGGGCTTGTTTGCCGCCAATGTAAAGTTTCGCCGTGCGGTTAATGGCAAGGGGATCACCTGCCTCAGTAGAACTTCCCGGCAAGGGTGAATGAGCTACGGGCGCGGCATCATTAGGTTCAGTGAGTGTGTGGGACAACC
>CAZMCW010000153.1:6200-8502 GCA_964564405.1 uncultured bacterium | reverse complement strand
GCCCTCTTTGCCACCTTCGCGTCCAAAACCACTTTCGCGGTAGCCGCCAAAGCCAGCTGCCGCATCAAATTGATTGGTGCTGTTAACCCAAACCACGCCCGCTTTGAGTTTAGGAGCAACATCTAAAGCCAAATTGAGGTTTTCACTCCAGATGCTAGCTGCCAGTCCATAGCGAGTGTTATTGGCGAGTTCCACGGCTTCTGCTGGCGTGCGGAAGGTCATCATCGTGACCACGGGACCAAAAATTTCCACTTGAGCAACGGTGGAGGCCGGTTCAACATCGGTCAGTAAGGTTGGCGGGTAGAAATAGCCGTCTTTGGGAACATCCCACGAAGGTTGATAGCACGTTGCCCCTTCGCTAATGCCTTGGGCAACGAGGCTTTCAATGCGCTCGAGCTGCACCGCTGCGACCACCGCCCCAATGTCGATGGCTTTGTCGAGTGGGGAGCCTACGCGTAACGTTTCTAGCCGCACTTTGAGCTTATTCACGAGCAGGTCAGCGACGGATTCTTGAACAAGCAGCCTCGAGCCAGCACAACAAACTTCACCTTGGTTAAACCAAATAGCATCGACCACGCCTTCCACAGCACTGTCCAAGTCGGCATCATCAAACACGATAAACGGCGACTTACCGCCGAGTTCTAGTGATAAGTGCTTGCCGCTGCCCGCCGTTTGCTCGCGAATGCGTTTGCCAACCTCAGTGGAGCCTGTAAAGGCAATTTTATTAACATCTGGGTGATTGACCAGCGCTTCGCCTGTGCGCCCGTCGCCAGTAACCACATTAAATACACCAGCAGGTAAGCCCACTTCTCGGCAAACATCCGCAAAAAGTAATGCCGTCAGTGGCGTAAACTCAGCAGGTTTTAGCACGACGGTGTTGCCCGCCGCTAATGCTGGAGCTACTTTCCAAGCCAGCATTAGCAACGGAAAATTCCAAGGGATGACCTGCCCCACAACGCCTACTGGCACGTAGTCAGGAAAGGTTTCGTCAATAAGCGATGCCCACCCTGCATGATGATAAAAATGCCGCGCGACTAGCGGAACGTCAATATCGCGTGTTTCGCGGATGGTTTTGCCATTGTCAAGGGTGTCTAGGACAGCAAAGAGTCTCGAGTGTTTTTGAATGTGCCGGGCTAGGGCGTACAAGTAACGGGCGCGTGCTTGTCCAGAGAGTGCCGCCCAATCCGCGTGGGCTTTGTTAGCAGCAGCCACCGCATTATCAACATCTTTAGCAGTACCTTGGGTAATGCGGGCCAGCACCTGTTTATTGGCTGGGTTGATGGTCTCAAAGCTGGTAGCGTTTTTACTGCGCGTCCATTTGTTATTAATAAAGCATTTGAAGGTGTGACCGTGTTGCTCGAGCCAAGCTTCAGCTACGCTCGAGCTCTCCGGTGCGGGGCCGTAGTCCATCGTCTCAAAAATCTCTGCGATGCTCATGTATCGTCCTCATTTTCTCAGTTAATCTGACTAGTCAGACTAGGTTGAAGCTTTAGTTTTTGTCCAAGGTAGCGTGTCATACTCAGCCCGCAAAAGCCCGTAAATCACCATGTCATACAAAACATTAGGCTCGTCTGGAGTATCTCCCAAACCAACTGCACACTGCCGTAACACACCCTCACGGGTAAAGCCCAAACGTTCAGGAATGGCGCAACTTTTCGCGTTACCCGTGGCACAGCGAATCATCAAACGGTTGAGCTTGCGAACCTCAAAAAGATACTGACACAGTGCTTTACACCCGCGACTTACAATGCCTTGCCCCTGAAACTCGTGGCTGATCCAATAGCCAATTTCAGCAGACCTCACGCTGTTATCGTGATCGTGACTGCCGAGCGTACCAACAAGCTGCCCTTTGTACATCATGCCTGTACTTACCCCTTCACAGCGGGCAAACACCTGCAAACTGTTTAAGACAAACGCCTTGCTGTCCTCAGCTGAGGTTTGGGCGTCTACCCACGGCAGCCACGCCCGCAAGTGGTCACGGTTGGCATCTACCAACGCGTAAAGTTCCTCTGCCAGATGCGGTTCTAATAAGACGAGGCTGAGGTCGTCATCTACGCGTAGTTGAAATGTCATCAGGTAAGTAAAGCTAAGCCAGTGGATGCCGGAAACTTGCCGAGTAGCGCCCACTCACGTGATGCTCGAGCTGCCGCTCAATATCCCCTAGCAAACTACTCGCACCAAATCTGAACAAACTAGGCTCTAACCACGGCCGGCCCAGTTCATCTTTCATAAGTGCCAGCCACGCAAGGGCGTCTTTAGCCGTGCGAATCCCACCAGCGGGTTTAAAACCCACTTGCACCCC
>CAZMCW010000153.1:4885-6190 GCA_964564405.1 uncultured bacterium | reverse complement strand
TTTGCTCACCGTAGGTACGAATCGCCCGCACCATCACTAAACTCACCGGTAAGGTGGCATTCACCGACTCTTTACCAGTTGAGGTTTTGATGAAGTCTGCCCCAGCCATCATGGCGACCATGCTAGCTTTGTGAACGTTGCGCAGTGTGCCAAGTTCGCCCGTTGCCAAAATAGCTTTGAGGTGGGCGTCACCGCACGCTTCCCGAAACAGCACAATTTCGTCATAAAGGGCTTGCCAATTGCCGGTAAGCACGTGCCTGCGGCTAATGACAATATCAATTTCGGCAGCACCTGCCGCAACTGACGCGTGAATTTCAGCCAGGCGTTGCTCAAAAGGGGATAAGCCAGCAGGAAAGCCAGTAGACACGGCTGCCACTGGAATACCGCTGCCACGCAGGGCGTCTAGCGCAGCGGGAATCATATCGTGGTAGACGCACACTGCGCCCACGGTGATGCCAAGCTGTTGTACGCCGAGGGCCTCGAGCAAATCCGCCCGCACAGGCTGACGTGCTTTAGCACACAAGCGGGCAACTCGCCCCACCGTATCGTCACCAGCGAGGGTTGTTAAATCAATACAGGTAATGGCCTTAAGGAGCCAAGCAGCTTGGTAATCTTTTTTGACGCTACGCCGTGCAGGCAGTGTCTTGGCCCGCCGCTCAACTGCACTGCGGTTTACGGAGGTACGCTGCAAAAAATCTGTATGAAACGGTGTCCCCGGATTACGCAAACCAGGGTGATAAACCTGCGGCAGCACATCCTCGGCTGACTTAGGCTGAGTTTCTCTAAAATCGGTAGACATAAACACCTCGTCTAAAGATCATCTAAGATCTAAAAGCATCGTAAGGACTTGGGATATCCGCGTTCAAAAAAGTAAAAGGATAGCGTTACTTCAAGTTAACTTTTGTGGCATCACGGCTTGGTATGACGTACACGGTTGCCCAAAATATACCAGATGATGCTAAAGACACCTAACAAACCTGCAAACATGCTCATGCTAGTGACGACGGTTTGCACAACAGCGTGTCGCCACCCTTGCTGATGGAACACACCTGCGCCGTAAATGAATCCTGTCAGCATCGAAAGTATCAACATAGATGCGAGGTAGATGGGTGAATAGGTAGTTGTAGATGGGGTGGCTCGAGCTTCCCCTTGCCATAGTCGATACCCCAACCAACCTAAGACAATGATGCCACCCACAACGGTGCTGACATACTGCAAAAGTTTGTAAACATATAAAGGCTCACCTGCAAAATTGCCAACAGGTAACTGCAAGATAGGCAATGCTTGCACTGCTGTGCCTGATAT
>CAZMCW010000153.1:0-4875 GCA_964564405.1 uncultured bacterium | reverse complement strand
CGTAGCTCGAGCAATCTGCCCAGTCGTTCTTAGCTGAAAGCTATTAACAGCAACTTTATGCTGAATCATTGGCGGTAACAGCGCCAGTAAGGGACGTTTAAGTAGGTTATGATAGATGAGCAGCAGCGCAAAACTAACGGGCAAACAAAACAGAAATAAGCCTTGTAAGCTATGTGTTAACGGCAAACTTGGCACGCCCGGTACGAAATACAGTACATCCGGGCTCATACTGCCAACAATCAGCGCAGATAGCATCAGCGGCTTTCTATTTAAAGGGATGACCACAGCAACATGACTTACCGTAAACGGCATAGCTCTAATTTAGCAGATGTTCCATCCAATAGCTTAGTCACAACCTCATGACATCTGTGTGATAGCGTGATGCATGAACCATCAATCGTTTATCCAAGATGCACTCAAACGCACGTTACTCAGCTTAGTTTTGCTTGCAGCATTCCTTTTTGGCAGCGCCCAAGAAGCTGATATCGGCTTTTTTAACATAGCGGACTTGCACTCAGCTTACGACCAATACGGCAGCATCATTAACTATATTGATGAGGTCGTCAGCAAAGACTTTCCCGATACCCCTGTCTACATTTTGGTCAATGGTGATGTTTTTGAGTTGGGTAACGCTCTAGCGACTCGCTCGGAAGGCATGTTGGACTGGCTTTTTTTAGAAGAACTGCAAGCCACTGGTGATGTCACGGTGATTATCAACATCGGCAATCACGAATTTGACTTTTTAAGCCCCAGCGAGTTTTTAGCTGAGGCAGACGCGCGCGGCATTATTGTCATCGGTAACGTGCTGGACAAAGCTACCGGGCAACGCCTCACGCCAGCGGTTCACACCATTAACATTGATGGCGTCACGATTGATGTTGTGGGCATCGCCACCAACCAGCTCAACACTTACGAAGCGGCATCACGTGAACTCATCACTTTGCCTGACCCCGTAACGTGGGCAAGTTATTACGATAAACTCACTATTTTGAGCGATTACAGCATCTTGCTAAGTCACGCGGGTGTGGTTGCTGACCGTGACATCCTCAGCCAACTACCAGACAATGTGCTGTTTGCTGTGGGCGGGCACAATCACATTTTTGTGTCTGAGATGGTGGCAACTGCCACGGGTGAAACGCTGTACTTGCAAAATGGCTTTAAGGGTGAGCTGGTCACACTCCACGCGTATGACCTAGATAGCGGTCGTGCTGAACTTGTCTTTGAAGGTAACGGTCCTGGTAGTGCCACCTGGCAGCCATTTGAGGATGCCCTCGCCAGCACTCAAGCCAACTTTCTAGCACCCGAAGATAGCGAGGTTTTGGGAACTGTACCCACGGATTACAGCGTATTTGAAGCGGCTCAGTGGGCAGTTGAAACCTTGCGCCAGCGCACCGGGGCAGATGTGGCGATGCTCAACCACACGTCGTTTGGGGCAGGCTTAACTGAAGGGCCGCTCGAGCGCTACGAGTACGATGCCTTCTTACGCTTTAACAACGATGTGGTGACGGCTGAGGTCGACGGGCAAACGCTACGCACCATGCTCGCTGGTGCCAACCAATCCGTCGGTAGCATTCGGGCTGTGTTTGATAATGTTGATTTGAGCGCGCTCACAGGTGATTTTGTGTACGCCACAGACGTGATGATTGAAGATGAGGCTACGTACACTGTTGTGACCTCGAGCTGGGTGGCGGCACCCTTTAATCAGCTTCAGTATTTGGGGGTTGAAGGGGTGAACTTTGAGGTGATTGAAGGTTTGACAACGAAAGAGGTGTTGCTCGAGGCACTGAACTGAGGTGATGATGTTCGTTAGTCATCCTTACATCTGATCGACAGCTTAATAAAAAAGCCCTCGAGCAACTTGTCTCGAGGGCTTTTTAATTTACATTAGCGTTCAGCAACTCAATCAGATGCGCTTAAAAATCAACGCTGCGTTCTGCCCACCAAACGCAAAATTGGTAGAAAGTGCATAATCTACTTGCTGCTCACGAGGTTCGTTGGGAATGTAATCCAAATCTAACTCTGGATCAGGGTCATGGTAGTTACGCGTGGGCGGTAAAATACCCGTGTTAAGCGCTTGAATAGTCGCAATCGCTTCCACCCCACCAGCCGCACCTAGGGTATGTCCCACCATCGACTTAGTACTAGAAATAGGTGGCACACTGTCCTCGCCAAACACTGTTTTGTAGGCCAAGGTTTCGTTGAGGTCGTTAGCGGCTGTGCTAGTACCATGCGCGTTAATGTAGCCAATTTTGTCGGTATCTAAACCAGCATCTTTGAGGGCTGCATTAACACAACGCACAGCCCCTTTACCACCGGGCACAGGTGCCGTCATGTGGTAGGCATCTGCACTGATGCCGTAGCCAATAACCTCAGCATAGATAGTTGCCCCGCGCGCTTTAGCGTGGTCGTACTCTTCTAAAACTAACACGCCCGCACCCTCACCCATTACAAAGCCGTCACGTGAAGCGGTAAACGGGCGGCTTGCTGTTTCCGGGCTGTCGTTACGGGTAGACAACGCTTTCATGACCGCAAATGCAGCTAAGCCCATTTCGGAAATAACAGCTTCGCTACCCCCAGCAAACATAATGTCTGCTTCGCCGCGTTGAATAATCCGGTAGGCGTCGCCAATAGCACCTGAACCCGTAGCACACGCCGTCACCACAGTACTACTTGGGCCTGTGAGGCCGTAGCGCATAGCTACTTGTCCGCTGGCCATGTTGGCAATGAGCATAGGAATAAAAAACGGGCTCATGCGCATAGGGCCGCGTTCAACAAAGGTAACGGAGTTTTCTTGCCAGGTAATCATGCCACCAATACCTGAGCCTAAACAGGTACCTGTGTGATCGCCAGCAATGTCATCTTCACTTAGGCCAGCGTGAACACGAGCTAATTCAGCACCAATAAGCGCGTGGTGAACAAAACGGTCAAGTCGCCGCGCTTCTTTTTTAGAGATGTACTCGGTAATGTCAATGTCAACCTCACTAGCAATTTTTACGGTGAGGTGACTTGTGTCAAATGCTTGAACGCAGCGAATGCCATTTTTAACGTGGTGTTGACCCTCCAAAAAAGCATCCGCACCAATTCCAATAGAGGTCACTGGCCCCATGCCAGTGACGACAACACGTTTTAAGTCTATCTGTGTCATTTTTGTTTGCCAATTGTTTTTGTGACGTAATCACATTGTGACATAGTGGTTTAGTGTATACGGAGATATAGTCCCCTACTGTTATCTCGTTAGCTGTTGATTACCTTGACCGCTACTGCTTGTATGGGAAGCCTAACAGCGTTGGCGGTTTATCTATCAACTTTAGTTTTTGCTCGAGGTGCTATTCAAACTCAGATGTCACTTAATCAAGATACCGTCTAACGAAGATACTGTCTAACGAAGATATCGCCTAACGAAGATACCGTCTAACGAAGATGCTGCCTAGCAAGGTTTAGCAAGGCATCAACAAGTATGTATAGTGCCAGATTTGCCTCGAGCCAAGCCTCTGAACGTAAGTTGCGTTGGTAGTTATCTATTCACCCAGTCATCTATTAACAATGACCGGACAATAGAGAAACCTTTGAGCATGAATACGACAGGCTCATTACCAGCGTGGTTATGTGCTAGCTAGCAATGAGCACTGTAAAATTACTTTTGAGCAGAAATGTACGTTACAGCGTCACCAACGGTCGCAATATTTTCAGCTTCTTCGTCACTAATTTCAATTTCAAACTCGTCCTCGAGCCCCATAATTAATTCGACAACGTCGAGAGAATCAGCTCCAAGATCGTCAACAAAAGATGCTGTTTCGGTAACTTCTTCGGTGTCTACATCGAGTTTTTCGGCAACAACTACACGAATCTTTTCTAAAATTTCGCTTTCTTCCATAATATCCTCCCTGAGAGTAGTGACGTAACTAGTAGCTAGTTAGCCTGAGTTGTTAGTTGCTAGCGAGGTTAATATCAGCTTAAGTTGACACCAACCTAGGGTGCTACAAATTTAGGGTGCTACAAATCTAAGGTGCTACAGATCTAAGGTGCTACAGATCTAAGGTGCTACAGATCTAAGGTGCTACAAACCTATGATACTTGCAAGTACTTATGCGTTGCTCATAACCTGCATACAAACAAAATGCTGCTATCTAATCAGATACTCCGATCAACAGGCTGTTACCAAGGCTACAAACCTTGACAGCGTTTGCGTAAGAACATGCGCTCAACGCTAAAAATAGCCATGCCACAACCGTCGCATATTTACCAAATACGTGCGAGCTCACACGGTGTAGTTATGCAGCGTAGTTACACGGTGTAGTTACGCGGTGTAGTTATACGCTGTAGTTACACCGTATAGTCACGCAGTGCAGTGTGGCGTAATTGCGCGCTAGTCAGGTTTACATCACCCTAACTACGGTAACGTCAACCTTAAAGACAGCCAAGCCTAACACTAAAACTCAGCAGCAAGCAATCGTATGTAACCCTTCATGACAAATACTAGCAAACACAGGTAGTGACTGCGATGTATCATGGCACGCACGTGCTGATTTAAAAGCCACAACGTTACAAGCTGCGTGATAACGCAATGTGCTTAATCATGTGCTTAATCATGTGCTTAATCATGTGCTTAATCATGTGCTTGCAAGCTGCCTCGAGCCCTGTGTTTGAGCGGGCTGCGGTTCCGTCCCTGTTTAGCTTACTATGTTTTGGGGCAACCTTTGCAAGCTTGACGCGGTCACTTGTTGATACACAGCTAGTGAGTTAAGTATATTTTGGTGACAGGTTGATCTACCTCTTGAGACTCTTGCATCTTATAGCAGTTTCAGGATTAGTTTCCTCATACTGAGTGGGTTGATTTCTACTCCCCTAGGTCGCACGCGCAACTGCCTGTGGCAG
>CAZMCW010000152.1:0-10720 GCA_964564405.1 uncultured bacterium | reverse complement strand
CGCGCAACTGCCTGTGGCAGTTACTTGTGGAAACGCTATACCTAGTCTAAGCTGGTCATCTTCACACAATTGTAAGCTTATCGTAAAGCTAGTTGTCATTGCTTCAAATTAGCCGCTTTGTGACAAGATTCGGACGCACTACTCTCACTAGATGCATACCCTTATACCCTTTCCGGCTATTTTGGTGACAAAATAGCCCAAGATACTCCATCACAAGATACTCTGTTAAATGTCAAGCAAAGCGAGTAGAAACCGATACCAAGTCTGACTGGAACGTAATAAACTCTAGGGGAGTTTGGGGTGTGTTTTGTCGGACTTGGTATCAGATAAAAATTACTTCTACTAATGCACTCTTGCTGCCAAACACCAAACTTGGGTCACACAAAAGCCTACTCCCGGCTGCGTGCCATCTCCGTGGCACTGCTCGAGCTCCATCACCAATCTTTTTAGCGCGTATTCACTACTTGTAGCAATTCCAGACTTGTAGCAATTCCAGGATTAGTTCCCCCACACTAAGTGGATCGATTTCTACTCCCTGGACCGCACGCGCAACTGCCTGTGGCAGTTACTTGTGGAAACGCTATTGTTTAGTCATGAAATATGCAAGGAACACGCTTGCAATGATAGTCAACTAACCTGCGTGCGTCTTGTATTAAACACATGTAGCGCCAAAAAATCATAGAGTAGAACCACTATGATCAAAGCCTCAGCTTGTACGTTTGTAATTTTTGGGGTGAGTGGTGACCTTGCTGCTCGCAAACTCATTCCTGCGCTATTTGAACTGCACCGCGAAGGTGCTATGCACGAAAACACCCAAATTGTTGGCTATGCGCGCCGCGACTGGGACGACGACGAACTGCGCACCCGCATGCGCGACGCGCTGGTGGAATACGGTCACGGTGAGTTTGACCAAGCCTTGTGGGATGACCTTGCCCCACGTTTATCATTTTGTCAAGGTAATTACGACGGTGGTGAAGGTTACCGCGCACTTGCTGAACACCTTGATGACCTCAACCACAACACCCGTTTGTTTTATACAGCTACACCACCTAGCACCTACGAGAGCATTGCTAATGGCCTTGGTGATGCAGGCTTAAGCCGCCATGGTGACGCGCGGTTCATTATCGAAAAACCTTTTGGTACTGACCTAGAAAGTGCCAAAGCACTCAATGCCACCATCTTGCAAAGTTTTGATGAAGACCAAGTGTACCGCATTGATCACTACCTTGCCAAAGAAACCGCCCAAAACATTGCTGCGTTGCGCTTTGCCAACACTATTTTTGAGCCAACTTGGAACAGTCAATACGTTGACCATGTCCAAGTAACTATGGCTGAACCTATGGGCATTGAAGGGCGCGGCAGTTTTTACGAGCAAGCTGGGGTCGTGCGCGATGTTGTCCAAAATCACCTGCTCCAACTTGCTGCCCTCGTCGCCACTGAACCGCCTGCAAGCTACGATGCCAAAAGCGTTCGTGACGAAAAGGTAAAGGTTCTGCGGGCCATGCACTGCGTACAAGTTGGGGACGCTGTCATGGGGCAATACATCTCGAGCAACGGCCACAGTGACCACCAAAGCAGCTACCGTGACGAAGAAGGCGTAGACAGTCGCTCGAGGCAAGCCACCTACGCAGCCATCGAGTTGCGCATCGACAACTGGCGCTGGGCTGGCGTGCCGTTTTACATTCGCAGCGGCAAACGCTTGGTCTCTAAATCTAGCGAAATTGTCATTTACTACAAAACACCCCCACATGTGCCCTTCCAATTTCGCCAACCACCCCGCGAGGACCGCATCGTCTTACGCTTAGTACCTAACGAAGGCATTTCTATTCGTTACAACGCCAAAGTGCCCGGTCAAGGCATCAGCTTAAATACCGCTAGTATGGACTTTTACTATAACGAGCAGTTTAAGCGCCGCAATCCAGACGCGTACGAAACCCTCTTGCTAGATGCCATGATGGGTGACGCCACCCTATTTATGCGGGCTGATGAAGTTGAACAGCAGTGGCGCATTGTCATGCCACTGCTTGACACATGGGAAAACGCCAACGAAGAACCTGCGTTTTATGAGTCTGGTACTTGGGGACCCGAAGAAGCTGATGACATGCTCGCCCGCAGCGGACGCCGTTGGCACGTGCCTCAAACTGAAAGCCGCTAGTTGTTTCAGCTAACCTTTTGCTAGTTATTTCAGCTAACCTTTTGATTGAAGGTTGATAACTTCATGACCGCAAGCAAATATCAGCACGTCTTAACGATAGGCACAACTGGGATGCTTGCCGCCGCCATACGCGCTCTCGCCCAGCATGCTACTCAGATGACCTGTTTAGCGCGTACAGCTGCATCTTTGGCAAAGTTGGCAGCCAGTATGCCCTCAAATGCTGCCAACCTCCATACCTTGGCTGTAGACTATCAAGACAGTGATACGTTTATGAACGCTGTTCAGGATGCCAACGAAGGTATACCTATCGACCTTGTTGTAGCGTGGTTTCACCGCACTGGGCTGGACACGTGCACAAGGCTTATCAACTACCTGAACTCACAACCGTCACCTGTGGACGTATTTCATGTGGTTGGTAGCGCTGCACGTGATCCTTCAAATTCTGCACAGTGGCCTCAACCGGAAGCTGGCGGCGCGGTAGCCTATCATCAAATTATTTTAGGTTTTGTGCTCGAGGGTGAGTCTTCGCGTTGGCTCACGCATGAAGAGATAAGTGATGGTGTGCTCGAGGCTGTTGAACATCATCGTAGTAGGCACATCATAGGCACCGTCCGACCTTGGTCAGCACGTCCTTGAATATGTCTACTAGCAGCATGAGGTTACTTTTGTAATTTACGGTTTTGACCATGTTGCAATTGCCGTCTCAGACGTGCCCCTAGCCATCAAATTCTACGAAGAAATTCTGGACATGCGCTCAGTGGATAAACGCAACCCTGAAACAGGATCATTTTTCTGGCTGAAAGCTGGCGCAGGACAAAGCCTTAACCTATGCCTAGCAGCAGATAAAACGCCTCGAGCTAAGGGTGATACACTTGACTGGGACATGACGCCTCACATTGCATTTGTCTGTGACGAGAGTTTTTTAGATACCGTTCAGAAGCGCCTCGAGCACAACAAGGTTGTCCACAAACGTCATTCGTCGAGCCTCTATTTCACTGACCCAGACGGCAACTTCTTAGAGTTAACCTGCTGGCGCGAGCAACGCTTAAAAACTTCTGGTGCAATGCATTGGTAAAAATAGGGTATGACATCTCAACACCTGTATCCCTCTGTAACAGGGCAACCACAAAGTCCTCACCCCGATAAGTAAATGGGCAAAAATACCTTCTTTTCATAAGTTGACTGGCACATGATTTCGAGAAAAATGCCGAAATATACGATGGGATGATGTTCAGCTCTAAAGCCCTAATTTGGATTAGAAAGCCATTTCTGACTTTGCGGTGACCCTGCCCTCTGCAACAGGGTGCATCCTAAAAACGTCAGTTATGCAATATATGCGTGGCTCAGCGATGTACTACGCTAAACCAGGATTTAATCAATGCTATAAGCCTCTCAGACGCTTTGTATCGCTCTTGACCTCCTTGGCGATTTTCACAAGATGAGACATCAACCTTTTCCTCAACTGATGAAATTGGAACGCACCCTCTGCAACATAAAGACTTGAACTTTAGGTGGAACACAGCTAAAATTATAAGGTTGCAGTGCCGTTTGCTTAAAGGCGTGTCACACTTTAGGTTGAGATTTAAAAACATAGTTTAATTACCAACCATTTTGTGACCTGCCAGCAGCACCATGCATTTCTCAGCTTTAACCCATCTCGCTTATGTTTTCTAGGATGATGCCTGACAAGCTGATGTTGTCGTGAACGCCTTCTGTAACCTACTTACAGCTTTGTATCTAGCTTTACCACCACGTGATTCACGAGTGTCTTCAGAGCTAGACCTAACCTAGATTTACAAATCCGCTCGAGGAGGCAACTTATGAAATACAACAAAGGGGCAATTTTACGCTCAATTGAGACGCCCTACATCAAAGACAACTTACCCGAGTTTGATACTGGTGACACTGTTCGCATCGACTATAAAGTTACCGAAGGTAGCCGCACCCGCATTCAAAGTTTTGAAGGCGTTGTCATTGCTAAAAGTAACGGTCGTGGCGCACGTTCAACCTTCACCGTGCGCAAAGTCAGCTTTGGCGAGGGCGTAGAGCGTATTTTTCCGCTCAACTCGCCACTTATTGACAACATTGAGATTGTTCGCCGTGGGCGCACGCGCCGCGCCAAGTTGTACTACTTGCGTAACCTGCGCGGTAAAGCAGCTCGCCTTAAAACAGATACCAGCCGTCAAGAAGCTGACCGCGCTGCTGCTCGCGAACGCAAACAAGCTTAAAAGCATGCGTTTGTAGCACTACCACCAAGCTAGCTTACAGGTTTTGACTGGTGTTGCGTTGGTCTGTGTTGAACTAACTTGACAGGCTAGCAAGCCTGCCTTAAACTTAGCGGAGCTTGGGGCTGTGGCGCAGTTGGGAGCGCGTCTGAATGGCATTCAGAAGGTCACGGGTTCGAATCCCGTCAGCTCCACCAAATTAGCTTTCCCTGGACGCACTCGAGACGATGAGCAATAGAATTGTGTGAATCTAGTATCAATTCTTGAGTTCAATCGTCAACATGTGAACGCTGTTCAGGGTTTTTTGTGTGATCAGCATTGCAGTAAGCGGGTTGTTGGGAATATCTCAACGATGTCGGTTTGAGTGCCCTCAGCACGTTTAGCTTTGCTCTGTAGCTTTTTGTAACACATGTTGGGTTAACTTAAGTTTGTAGTCGATGTATGACGCTACCAGAAGGTTATTAGCCAACTCATCGGCGTATTAACCTCAACTCTGTAGGTTCACGTATATGGGTAAAGTTAGTTACGAATAAGCAAGCACATAGTAAAACTCGAAAGACCAACACTAACTTACGGAGGTTATGATGTTTGCAGTAATCAAAAGCGGGGGTAAACAGTACCGCGTTCAAGAAGGTGACGTATTACGGCTCGAGCTGCTTGACAATGATCCTGGCGAGACGGTTGAACTACCTGTTATGTTGCTCGGTGGCGACACCGTCAAAGTAGGCACACCGTTTGTAGATGGCGCAACTGCCAAAGCTGAAATTGTGAGCCAAGGTCGCGGCGACAAAATTGAAGTCTATAAATTTAAAGCCAAAAGCAACTACCGGCGTCATATTGGTCACCGTCAGCACTATACCGAAGTGCGCATCACCGAAATTACTGGCTAGTTACACTAGCTTATTTATCTACAGAAATTTAGGAGGACGTCATGGCACACAAAAAAGGTGTTGGCAGTTCCAAAAACGGGCGCGATAGTGAATCCAAGCGCTTAGGTGTTAAGCGTTTTGCTGGTGAGGCTGTTAGCGCTGGTAACATTTTAGTGCGTCAACGCGGTACCCGGTTTCGGGCTGGCCGCAACGTAGGGCAAGGCAAAGACTTTACTCTGTTTGCACTTAAAGATGGCAAAGTTGAATTTGAAAACAAAGGCAACAAAGCACGCTATATTAGCATTGTCCCTGACAACGCTGAGCAACTTGCGCAAGCTGCAGACTAAGCTTGTTTAGGATGTGCTCGAGCACGTGCCCACTTACAATTCTCTGAGTTAGCGCACAAATCTCATCAGTAGATGATGAGATTTGTGCTGTATTTCGACACTCTTAAAACTAACACATTTGGTACTTGCGTCCATCTAAGGTAATAGCTGTATCAATACGCTTGGAGTTTTGATACTCGCATTACCAAGGTGGGGTTGACCTCGAGTGGATATCTTTAGACTCCGTTAACAGTACTGCTAACATTTACTTAGTCTTAGCTTGTAGACAATGATATATCGTTTGCGTTTTAGCAGTTTCAGAAGTTAGTTCCCCCACACTAAGTGGGTCGATTTTTATTCCCCCAGGTCATACGCGCAACTGCCTGTGGCAGTTACTCGTGGAAACGCTATTTTATTCGGTGATCTTGAGTTTTTAGTAGACTTGCTTACTTGCAGGAGGTTAGCCATGCCATTTCGAGATGTTTTAGATATTACTGTTCAAGGCGGTAAAGGTGGCGATGGTGGCATGTCTTTTTTACGCTTGAAATACATGCCTAAGGGCGGTCCTGCTGGCGGGCGTGGGGGCGACGGTGGCAGTGTTTACCTTGAAGCTATTGACGACATTACATCTCTAGATAGGCTTATCAGCAAACGGCACTACAAAGCTAAAACCGGTGGTCAAGGTGAAGGACGCAACAAAGCAGGTAGTAAAGGGGATGATCTGCGCATTCAAGTACCCATAGGTACAGTTGCGTTTGACCTTGATACAGGCGATGTACTCGCAGACTTTAATGAAGTTGGCGAAGAAGCTATTGTGGCCCAAGGAGGTCTGGGGGGACGTGGTAACGCTTCGTTCGCCAATTCTAATCGGCAAGCACCACGTTTTGCAGAATACGGCACAGCTGGCGAGAAACACCGCCTTAGGCTCGAGCTACGCAGCATTGCCGATGTAGGTTTTGTCGGCTACCCAAACGCTGGTAAATCCAGCCTTTTGGCAGCTCTTTCCAATGCCCGCCCACAAGTTGCCGCATATCCTTTTACGACCCTAAGTCCTAATCTAGGCGTTTTAGAACGCGACCTCAAACGCCTTACCTTAGCTGATATTCCTGGCATTATCGACGGTGCTAGTACAGGTAAAGGTCTAGGCTTTGAATTTTTGCGCCATATTTCTAGAACGCGCTTGTTGGTTTACGTTATCGACATCACTGAAGACACGTGGGCAACGTTTCAAGCACTTCAACAAGAGCTTAAAACTTACGATCCTACGCTACTACAGCGCCCTGCAGTAATTGCACTCAACAAAATAGACCTTGTTGATGCAGGCACTATAGATGCCCAAACGCAAGCTTTACTGTCCTCAGGTTTAGCTGTCATACCCATTTCTACTCACAAAAATGTGGTCAACAATAATCTAGACAGTCTTGTTGAGGCACTGTTTGCCCTTGTTCCCAAACGACCTAAACGTCCTCCTTTGGTGTCACCCAAACACGTTAAAGTTCATCCCGTGCGCATCAAACAAGACCAAGACGGTTGGCATGTTTTAGGAGGTGAGATCGAGCAACTTGTAGGCCGTTTTGATACAACAAATCCTGAAGCTGTAAGTTACTTGCAGCAGCACTTTAATAGTCTAGGTGTCTATAAAATGCTGTTAAAAGCAGGTGCCGAAAATGGTGACAATGTGTTTATTGGCGACGCCCAATTTGAGTACTTTGATGAAACACAACCTGTTGCTACCGAATAAACTACGCTTGTTCAAATGTGCCTATGCAGCTACTTCACGATGCAACCACTTTTAACTGTGTGGTTAAATAAGCTAGCTTAGCTATTTTGACAGATTGCACAACGTGTTTTGCTAAACCTTGTTGTGGATGTACTTGCTACAAAAATTCAGACTCAACACAACTTGCATAGTTTCATGTATAGAGGTATGATTGTCTTGCACTTTACTTTTATAGATTGCTTAACATCTAGGCTGTGCTAACATAAATACAAAACAGTACCTTTTGGCTGTTTTCTACTACTGTTGTCATTAAGATAAGGCTTATTTTCTTCTTTTATATTCATAGAGAAAGACGTTGAGTTGTTTTTTCTTTTCAGTTGACTTCAAGCTGCCTGTTCAGCGATTTAGTAAAGCCTCATAAGCAGTGAGGTTATGCTAGTCTTCAAATGAGATATTGGTTGATTTGCAATTACCTCAAAGATTCATGTTGACAGGTTTATCTTTGTGAAACTTGGTATTTTTGGCGGTCGTTTTGACCCACCTCACCTAGGGCATCTACTTGTTGCCCTACAAGCTATCGAACAGTTAGACCTTAATCAGTTTTGGTTTGTGCCGGCCGCATCGCCACCGCACAAACCTACCCTAGCAAGTGCTGAAGCCCGTTACGCGATGCTTGTACTAGCTACAGCAAGTCATTCACAAAGTTGTGTTAGTAGAATTGAACTTGACCGCAATCGTCACAGTTTGCACCCTACTCAACAAGCCACTTTGCCGCTTACATCAGCTAGCCTATCTGCATTAGACAGCTCTAAGCAAAATCTTCACGATAGGAGCTTATCGTATTCTATAGACACAGTTGAGAGCATCTACAGCGCGTACCCTAATGCAGAGGTTTTTTTCATTGGCGGCAGCGATGCTATTGCCAGTGTTGAATCGTGGCACCGCGCTGAAGATTTAGTGCGCCTTGTTAACCTTGTCGCGGTACCTCGCTCTGGGCACGACCTGAACGAACTTAGCCCTACGATCAGACGTAACGTCCACGTACTCAGCACCTTTCGTTGTGATATTTCCAGCACCCTTATACGAACCCGCATTTACCAGCAACAATCTATTCACTACCTTGTTCCAGACTTAGTGGAGGATTATCTTGTCAAGCACAATCTTTACAGTTAACAGCCCTTGCTCGAGGTCCAGCATTGCACCCTACTGCCAGCGCTTAAAGGTCATGGTCAAGCCTCATCGTTTTGACCACTGCGTACGCGTAAGCATTTTGGCTGAGGCAATTGCTAGGGCTAACAGGTTTAACCCTTCTGAAATACGTGCAACTTCACTAGCAGGTATGTTGCATGATGCAGCTCGAGACCTAACTGCACGTGAAATGTTTGAACTTTCTCCGCCTCAAAGTGAGTTGGAAGAAAAACACTTTTTGACCTTACACGGACGTGCTGGTAAGTCCCTTGTACAACGTTGGGGTATTCATGACGAACGCGTGCTCGAGGCCATCGAAGGACATGTTTTTGGCGTGTCACACACAAATCGTATTGGTATGGCTGTTTACATTGCCGACGTTTCAGAACCAGCCCGTGGTGTCAACGAAGACATTCGTGAGTTAGCTATGCGCAACCTATTTCGGGCATATCAGTATGCACTTGACTCTAAAGTGCGGTATTTGCGCGCCAAAGGTAAAGTTGTTCACCCTATTACCTTGCGTGTTTATGAAGAAATTTGTGAACCCGTTTTATGAGCTTAGGACATTACCATTTACATATCGAGTACATTTATTAACGTAACTTTTGTACTTTGTCAAGCTAAACTTAAGTGTAGTATCTATCCTTATTAGCCAGGCACACTTGCCAACTTAGTGCCAAGATATTTTTTAGACGGAGCTACCACCTTTTTAATTTTATGAAATATATTGCCATCTTAGGAATTGTACTTGTCACTGCAGGAATAGCCGGATACTTGCTAACCTCTGAAGATGGAGGTGTTGATTTGGACCCCTCTACAAGAAGACTAATAGGCATTGAAGAGGATACATTTAATGTTAGTTTTTTGGTTGCAGGCAGAGATATTGCGTACACCAGAGCCGCTGGTGGTGTACAACGGGATAGTCGTGGACGCATTATCGGCAGACGTCGTCCAGCTGAAAGCAACAGCTACGGCACAAATACTGACACCATTTTTTATGTGCAAATTGTTGATACAAAAGTTTATATGGTGGCTATTCCGCGTGATGTGTATTTACCTCGGCATGTTGCTAAAATTAATGCTATGTACCATCTCACAGGTGCTGAAGGGCTTACAAGTGCTGTTGGTGAACTTCTTAACTTAGATCATATTGACTACCACGTGATCGTTAATATTGACATATTTGAAAATCTTGTTGATGCTATGGGTGGCGTTGAAATCAATGTCCCTTACGACATGTACTACAACGACTTTGCAGCTCAGTTGTTTATTGACCTTGAAGCGGGTGTACAGCATCTAGATGGTGATGACGCAGCAGGGTTTGTACGCTTTCGCAATACACCAACAGGCGACTACAGCCGCATTGATAATATCAAAACTCTAGCTCATGCCATGCTCGAGCGCTTGCGCGAACTCAATGTGCGTGCTATTGGCACAGTACCTGAGCTAGTTGACATTTTCTTCTCAGACATAGAAACCAATATGCCAGCAGAGCAAGCATTACAGCTCATTCCTAGGTTAAACAAGCTCGAGATTTACGCAGCTACCCTTCCAACTCACGAAGAGACAAGTGGAAGCCGCCTAGTGGTTAACCCTGTTGAAACAGAAGCATTTTTAGCTCAACTTTTTGGTACCGAAGCGCGTATTGTCAGTCAAGTTCCAGATACAACTTTGATGATCACCAACCGCAGCGGCGTTGCGGGTTTAGGTCTGTGGGTTGAAGAACGCCTTGTCTCCCTCGGTATTCCTAAAGAGCGGTTATACGTCCGCGAAGCTAGCCTCGATCCAACACCTACGCGCATGCTAACTACACCAGAATATTGGCAAGATGCTAGTTACTATACAAGTTTGTTTCATATAGGTAAGCAGCAAGTTATTGCTATTGACCAATTGGTAGATGTTGATGCGGGGCTCGAGCTTGTTTTAGGTGAAGACGCTCAAACCTATTTGCGACCAAGTTTACTACGTCGCTACGGTGCTCCCCCTTCTGGGATGAGCGAAGGCAATATACCTACCAATCAGCTACAAACTGCTGTACTAGATACTCCTTAAAAGACTTTTTGCTTGCCTACTTTTAGCGGCAGGGTTACCTTTTAGCGGCAGGGTTACGTGTAGACTCACGTTTATTAGCTGCTATTAGCTTTTCTTGTGATACCCTTTCCGGTTATTTTGGTAACAAAGTAGCCCGAGCGGAGCGAGCAGAAACCGATACCAAGTCTGACTGGAACGTAATAAAC
>CAZMCW010000151.1:0-10742 GCA_964564405.1 uncultured bacterium | reverse complement strand
CGGATGCCACCGGCTATGTTGTTCACTTGAGTTGCCAAGCGGCGCTCGAGGCCGCCAACCGCGCTCGTTACAACGGCACCAAGCTTTTTGTTGAGGCTGTCATCCCCCACCTCATTTTGGATCACACCTACGCTGAGCGCCCTAATTTTGAAGGTGCTAAATATGTCATGTCCCCACCACTGCGCCCCAAACCTAACCAAGACGCGTTATGGCATGGGTTACATAATGCAGATGTGAATACAGTTGCCACCGACCACGCACCGTTTGACTTTAAAGGGCAAAAAGATATGGGGAAAGATGACTTCACCCTCATCCCCAACGGCATTCCGGCCATTGAAGACCGCGTGAACATGCTCTACACCTACGGCGTAACCAAGGGACGCATTGATATTCACCGTTTTGTGGATGCTGCCAGCACCCAAGCCGCCAAAATTTTTGGGTTGTTCCCGAGAAAAGGCACCATTGCGCTAGGGAGTGATGCCGACCTCGTCATCTACGACCCCAATCACAAAGAAACCCTCACCGCTGCTAACCAGACGATGAATCTAGATTACCGAGGTTTTGAAGGCTTTGAGATTGCCGGCCGGTCAACCGAAGTTACCGTGCGCGGCAAGGTGATGGTGGACGCTGGTGAGTTTGTGGGGGATAGTAGTTGGGGTGAGTTTTTGGCGCGTGAGCCGCAATACTAGCCAAGGTTACGTTAGCAATCTTAGAAAATATCGCTGTGTGAGTCTCAGTCACTTTGGAAGCTTAACGCATGATTGTTAGGGGTTAGTATTAGCTCCCCATTCTACAAATAGTGCTGTAATAGATTCACGATTGCGTCGCTCGAGGCCGTTTCTGCTTGCACATAAGCGAAGCCTCGAGCCTCCAACGCTCTCCCCGTACTCGGTCCCAACGCAATCAAACAAACATCCTCCGGCAGTTCTTTGGGAAGCACCTCAACTGCAGATGGACTCGCCAGCACGATAGCATCCACCGTCCTCAACTGAGACAACTTCAATTGAGGACGGTTATCAGTGCGGTAGATTGTCGCCACCTCAACCTCAAACCCAGCCGCTTGCAGACGAGTTTCGAGCACACCCAGCGCACGGCTTCCTTGTGGCAAGCCAACCCTACAAGCGGGTACAGATGTTATTAACTGGGTTGCTAAATCGTCCGCATTCCCTTGGGATGAGGTTAGATTTACCCGCCCACCCGCAGCTTCTAATGCCTTAGCCGTCTTCTCACCTACAGCCACTAATTTGACGTCCAATGGCAACTCCAACGCGTGCCACGCCGTCACAGTACTGCGACTTGTAAACGCCAGCCAGTCACAGCTCAGCAAGGTTTGAGCTTGTTTGCGTACGTCATCACCAGTTAGTGAGGTTGTGGTGATGGCAGGGTAATGACTGACATGAAACCCAAGCACACGCAACTTGGGCTCGAGGCTTGCTAATTTCCCCTTAGAATGGGTCAGTAAGACATGCATCAAGCCAGATGATTACGCAGGTGACGGTCTACCGAGTGCTTCATAAGCTAAAAATGCACAGCCTTCCGATGAACGGTGCTGCACG
Source organism: uncultured bacterium (assembly GCA_964564405.1). Lineage (GTDB taxonomy): Bacteria > Deinococcota > Deinococci > Deinococcales > Trueperaceae > JBCCBI01. The sequence goes on along the minus strand of CAZMCW010000151.1, from coordinate 9,186 downwards.
GTTTGGTAGTCGCCTTCGTACCAACAGTGCATCGTGAGGTTTGTGCCGTCCCAAGTGGCATGTGCGCCCAGCGCTAGCTGGCAACCACCTTGGAGCATCGCCATAAGGCCGCGTTCAGCTGCCACACAACGGTGCGAGATTTTGTCGTGAACTTCGGTCAGGAGTGAGGCAACCTCGTAGGCATCGCGGCGACACTCAAACGCAAGCACGCCTTGGGCGGGGGCAGGAATCATGACAGTTGGCTCGAGGTAGTACGTGTGTAGATCGCTAAGGTTGAGCTCGAGCCGCGCAATACCGGCTGCTGCAATGACAATCGCATCATAGTCACCCGTACGCAATTTATTAATGCGAGTTGGCACGTTGCCACGCAACTCTGCCACGACTAAATCCGGTCTGAGGCTTTCAAGTTGCCGCTGCCTACGTACCGCACTTGTGCCCACTTTCATGCCCGCTTGGAGTGGCAAGGCAGGATTATCAGAAGATATGTCTTCCCACGCAGCAGGGTTGACCAACAGCACATCGCGGGCATCTGCCCGTTCACTAAGCGCAGCAAGTTCCAGCTCTGGGTGCGGCGCACTGGGTAAGTCTTTGTGCGAGTGCACGGCTACGTCTGCCTCACCAGCTAGAACAACATCTTGCACCGCTTTGGTAAAAAAGCCTTGCCCTTGCATGTCCTTAAACGGCAAGCGGCTTACATCGCCTTGGGTTTCAACATGGACAAGCTCACTAGGAAGATCATGCTTGTGAAGTTGAGCCGCCAGCCAACGCGCTTGCCACAACGCCAAATCGCTGGTACGCGTGGCAATGCGCACTGTTTTTTGAGATGTCTTAAAAGATGTCTTCATCAGGATGCTCTCATCGTCAGTATAGTGATTATTGATAGGTTAGTTATAGCGTCCGTCTCTCAGATATTGATGCTTTTGTTGGTAGCTATCTTCATTCAGATGATGCCTTGTTGGATTAGATACCTTGTTGGGTTAGATGCCTTGTCAGGTTAATACCAACATAAGTTAATAGCATCATAATAAGTCCACTTCGTCTAAAAACGTTTTGGCGACGTCTAGCCCGTGAACCCTTGCTATCGCCCGCAGCCCTTTAATAGGAATGTGCGCAAACTTGTGCGCGAGGTTACTCGCTTCGTCTTTAGGTAGTAATTCCCCAATTGTATCTATATAGGTTTGCCGCAAACGGACGATACTAGGCCCAAGTTGGCGTTCTGCCCAGGCGTCTACAGCGGCATCCACCTCACTGATGACGATGGTTTCAGCTTCTGCCAAACGGGCTAGCAACTTGGCGCGGCGAGCTTGACCAGCTTGTTGCAAGGTGTCAACGTCTAGCACGGTGCGACCTTGTTGGGTTGCCCAACGCGTCACTTTGGGTGTGAGGTTGCGGGGAATGCCAAGGTCCACCATGACGCGTAAACTGGGCATAGCTGCTACCAGCGAGTCGTCAACAATGCCAGCCACAGGGGTAGCACTAACTAGCACGTCGGCGTCTTGGGGTGCAGCGAGGAAGGCCTCGAGCGACATCGTACTCACGCTTAACGGATGTGCTTTAGCGGCTGCGTAACTGCGAATATTGTCAGCCAGCACGTCTGCACTTGCCAGTGTGCGGTTGACCAAAGTGAGCTGAATATCCGCTTGACTCGCTAACGTTTTAGCGGCGAGCGTGCCCATCTCCCCAGAGCCCAGCACCACCACGCGCCCGGTAATTGGGAGTTCTCTAGCAATAAGCGGCATAGCCAAACTAAAAAGTGATGTGTTTAAGGGCGCAAGTAAAACCTCACGGCGCACCCGTTTAGCCACCCGAAGGGCGGTGTGAACCGCAAACGACAAAATATTGCCAACGCTGCCCCGCGCTTGGGCCGCTTGATAAGCGTCGCGGACTTGGGCGGTAATCTGATCTTCGCCGGGATTAAGGGAGTCCAGTGAAGCTGTGATGCGAATGAGTTGCTCGAGCGCGCCGTCTCCCCGGTAAGCATAGGGTTTGACCGTTTGCCCCGGCGGGGTAAGTTTGGCTTTGGCGGCCTCAACACTCATGTTGTCAGGTAGCACCGCCAGCACGTCAAAGCGGTTACAAGTAATAACCGGCAAGCACTCAACAAATCCCAATGCATGCCAAAGTTGAGTTACAAACTGTAAATCGTGAGGTTGATGTGTGTTGAGTTGCGGTGTGCACAAGCGCGGCGTGTGCGATGTAATCATCTGCGATAGCACCGCCGTTGATGCCAGCAGTGCCTCGTTATTGGGAATTACACCCACACCAACCCCAGCAGGTTGCTTTGCCTCAGCAGAGACAACCTCAACGGGTACGTCTTGGGTCAGCATAGCTTCAAAGTGTGCTCGCCACGCCTCGAGCGCAGCCGCACCTCCCCGTCTATGTGATACGCCGATTAAAACAAGTTGCTCCACTAAGGAATCATGGTACTGAGATTTTGACGGTGTGTATGTCACTAAACTGTCAGTAGAAGTGTGTGTTCGTATTCATTTTCGAGCTTGACAAGTTATCTTCGTCGAGATGAGCCTCGAGATTCCCCTTATACCTCAAACATCTTTCTATTCTTTAATGTATGCTATTTGTATGTAGAAACCCTTTGAGATTTTTTGATAATGGTTGAAGACATTACCTAGGACTAACTTGAACCTATCAACCCAGTCTCTACAAATTCAAAAAGTTGCCTCCAGAAGGGCAAAAATGCTAGAATGAACACACGTGAATATCGTTATTGGCCCGCCTGCTGCGGGCAAAACCGCGCGGCTTTTACAGGTTGCCAAACGTGCTTTGGAAGACGGGCAGCGCGTCTGGTGGGTGGGACTACCTAGCCAGCGTAATTATATTTATAGGCGCGCGACGGCAGAGGGTGCGCTGCTGGGGCTCGAGTTTCTTTCCTCGCAACAGGTTTACTACCGCTTACTTGCTGCTGCACAAGCCCTCAAACCACTCCTAGTCGGAACAGGTCGCATTGCCTATGTAGGCGAAGCGCTTAAACTTCTCGAGGACGCCCTACCCTCCCCCGGCGAAGCGCGCCTTTTTAGCCGCGCCATTGCTGAAGCCAAACGCTACGGTCACACCGCAGATAGCCTCGCTAACGCCCTTGGTTTAAGCCGTGACGACAGCAGCGAAATGGCCCGCTTGTGCCGGGTATTCAAGCAGTACGAACAGGTTAAAGGCGACCGCTGGGACTACGACGACTTCCGTAGTGAAGCACTTAACTTAGCCATTAACGGCAAAGTTGAACCGGAGGCAGATGTCATCATTGTGGATGGCTTTCGCGAGTTGGGGCCGCTCGAGTGGCAACTTTACCTAACGCTTAGCCAAAGTCACGACTTGTGGTTATCTCTCCCCGAATTACCACCCAATGTTGATACAAATACGTTGAACGTTGAAACTTTAAGCCCACCCGCCCAAACGAACACCCTCCATCATCACCTTGCCCCTAACCCCATCAGTGAGTCCCGCTGGGTGTTGCGGGCACTTAAGCGAGATTTGGCAGAGGGGGTGGACGCACTCGAGCTAGCCGTCATCTTGCCGCCTGGACAACTAAAAGCGTTTAGTTCCCTAGCAGATGAATACGGCATCCCGCTCATGGATGAAACGCCCAAAGCACTGGCAGATACACCGCTGGGGAATTTGCTGCTCAATGTATTAGAACTGCCGGATTATCCGACGGCCTCGAGGCTATTGGCTATTCCTGAACTGTCGGCACTTGCCAATGCGGCGCTCGAGCGCAACGTCGCTGGGCGCGAAGCCCTCACCGTTCTAGCTGAAGAACTTAACCTAGCTGACTTATGGCAGCGTTGGCTCACACGGTTGGAAGTTCCAAGTGATGAACTTGCGTGGGCCCAAGACTTAACTGCCAGTTTGCCGAGTATGCTGGGGGTGGAGGCGAATAAACGGTTACAAGATCACATGCTCGAGCGTGCCAAAGAAGCAAGTATTCTTGCCAAAGGTGCGTCGTTTCGAGCGTGGTGGGCAGCACTTTTGCAAGAAACGTTTATCTTTGAACGTCCACGCGGCGGGATTGCCTTACTCACTGCCACCTTGGCATCTGGTAGGCGCTTCAAAAAAGCTTACGTGATGCACGCAACCGAGGGTGCTTACAGCGTGGGCGAAAAAGAAGATTACTTCATCAGCGAAGACGTACGCGTTGCCCTTACTGCTATTTTTGGGGATAATTCTGATGCCGGTACTGCCCTCCCCAAGCGCTTTTTAGGACGCGATCAACTCCTCTTTCAAGAACTAACAAGCCGGGCTGAGGTCGTCACCATCACTTATCCAGAAGCAGATCAAGGTGGCCCGCTTACGCCAGAGACAGACTTACTCGCCGTCTCACACGGTAACTTGCAACCTTTGCCAGCACTCCCGCTAGGCAGCCGTTTAGAACTCGCCAATCCAGACGCCTATCACGCTAGCCTCAGCAACCTCAACATGGGCGGCGTGAGCGTTGAAAGTTTGGCCTTTTACGACCGTTGTGCGTTCCGGTTTTGGGCGCAACAACGGCTCAGGGACAATGTCGATGACGCAGATGCCGCCTCACAAACCGTCTGGTGGCGGCAACTCATTAAGCGCTTGCGCGAGTATGGCACGTTGAATCAGGTGCGGCTCGAGACCCTGCAAACTGACTTCCCTGCTGCCCGCCACTGGCTCAGCGCGCAGCAGGACGCGCTTATGCAGTTGAGTTACGGCGTTTACCTCCCTGAACGCGGTCAACCGCAAGCTCACTTGGATGCCGCTAGCCGCACAGGTGATGCCGTCACGCTCACCCACTTTGTGGCACCGGGCAGCCTGCCAGATGACGCTAAACAAGCCCAGCAAGCTGCTGAAGATGTTTTTAACCGCCGCTGGACAGAACAGTGGACTGCTAACTATCTACTGAAGGAACGGGGTGTTAGCAGTGTGACGCTCGTTGTGTGGCCAATTTTGGGTGAGCCTTGTACCGCCCACACCATCGACTATCCGTGGCGGCGCATCATCAACAAAACAGACAAAGTGCGGGCGTCCTATGCGCGCTTCCAACAGGGTGACACCTCACCGCAACCAGGGTTTATTTGCCGCGAATGCCCGGTGTTTGACATTTGCCGGGAAGGGACGCGCTAAATGGACAGGCATTTATGAAGGTTCGCGTTGCCTCGGCAGGGACGGGCAAAACAACGAGCCTTGTCTTGCGATATCTCGAGCTTTTAGCTAGTGGCACACCGCTACGTCGTATTGCTGGCGTGACCTTTACGCGCGTTGCTGCCGACGAGTTGCGTCAGCGGGTGGGTGAGGGCATTAACGCAGTTCTTACGACAGGGCAATATCTGAACATCTCTTATCTACAGGATGATGCTATCAATCAGGCGTCTCACGTATCAGAAGATGTTTCGGAAGATGAGAGCACCTCAATTCAAGGAACATCATCTGCTGAGCAAGGTGATGCTGATGAGCTAGATGCTGCTGCGGCCCCCTCCTCTTTAGATATCTTCCAAGAGGCCAAACGCGAACTCGACGGGGCCACCCTCACAACCATTCACGGGGTCATGATTGCTTGCCTCAGATTGGTTGCGCCGCACCTCAGCCTCGACCCAGATTTTAGCGTGCTAGGCGAGTGGGAAGCGCAAGCTATTTTTGAAGAAGAGTTAGCGTCGTTGCGGTATTTGGCTCAGGACACGTCAAGTCCAGCCGCCTCCACTCAAGGGAATGAACACGCCCTAGCCCCTGCCTTTCGCACGCTAGATGCTGCCCTCGCCACCCCCACCAACGACGGCAGTGAGGCGGCTGATGCTAGCCTCGTCCAACTGTTTCGGCAGTGCTCGCTCAGTGAGCAGTTTGAACCCACCCCTGGCGCGGACAATCACGCGCTACTCACCATTTACGAGCAGGTTTATAAACGCTACCGAGTGCGTTTAGGCGCACGCTTGTTACCTCCGTCTGAGATTGAGCGCTGGGCACTCATCATGGTGCGCAGTCGACCTGCTCTAGCCCGTTTAACTGAGCGTTATCACGTGGTGTTGGTGGACGAATTTCAGGACGTTAACCCGGTGCAGGGGGCGTTTTTTCGAGCGCTCGAGTCCGCCAGCATCAGCATAGAGGTTGTGGGTGACCCCAAACAGTCCATCTACGGCTTCCGCAATGCCGACGTAGGCGTGTTCCGTAAAGCTCTGGCTGAGGGTGAGGTATTACCGAGCCTCGACCAAGCACGCCGTCACAGCCAAGTTGTTTTGCGCTTTCTCAACCGCGTCACCAGCGCGTTTGCAGAACGTGGTTGGGGATTTAGTGAACTAGAAGCACCGGATGTCACCGCGGCGGGTCCACAAGCTGACGTGCGCGGTAAGGTTGCGCTACATTGGGTTCAAGGTGATGCGCCCATCGCTGACTTGCGCAAGTATGAAGCATGGGTGCTTGCCAAGCAACTGCGTGAGCTAAGTCGCGACTATCCGGTGAACAAAATGGCCGTGCTAGCGCGGTCATATGACGGCTTGCGCCACATGGAAGATGCCCTGAGTCGTGAAGGTCTGCCCTACGTGCTGTTACAAGGGCGCGGCTACTTTGAACGCATTGAAGTGCGTGACCTCTACCACGCGTTGCGGGTGGGCATTGAAGCCACCTTGCCCAGTTTGGCGGCTTGGCTTAGAAGCCCGTTTGCCGCGCTAGATTTACCGGACGTTGATCAACTTTTACAAGCAGATGATCCTGTGGGGCAGCTCGAGGTCACCTTTCCAGAGGTTTACAATCGCCTCGAGCAAACCCGTTTGCAAGTACGTGCCAACCCGCTAGACGCCCTTAAGTTCCTCATCCGTGAGCCGTTTATTGACGGCAAACGCTACATTGAATTTTTGGATGACCGCGCCCGCGAAAACGTGGACGCACTGCTGTTTACGGTTGCCCAACAACCGCCTAGCAGTATTGAGGTCTTGTTGGAACGGCTCGAGCAACTCAGCCGCCAAGCGGACGCCGGCGACGTGCCGCAAAGTGGCGACGGCATTGCGCTCTTAACCGTGCACCGCGCCAAAGGGCTCGAGTGGGACGTGCTAGCCGTCTTTGACGCTGGTCGGGCAAGCTATCACCCGGTGGAACCTGTCATTATTAACACTGACCCGCTCGAGGTAAATGCTACGTCTAAATTGGACAAAGGTCTTGTGTCATTGCGTGGCAGTGACAGTTACGACCTTGCTCGAGCCCACTTAAAAGCGCGCAACGACCAAGAAAGTTTTCGCCTTTTATATGTGGCCCTGTCCCGCGCGCGCGATGTGCTCGTGGTGACAGGTAGCAGTTCCAAAGGGCGTACTAGCGGCTGGGTGGGGGCGTTTGAGGCGCTCGAGCTAGGCATCAATGCCATCCCCTACAACCGTCCCGATTTTGTCTTAAACCATCACACGTATGAGCCTAACGTGCTGGCTCCCGTACCACCTGCCAATACCCATAGCGTCCGCGAACCCTCAGCTTGGATTGATCGCCACTTTGCCCGCAACGCCTACCCGCCTGTATTTTCACCTACCGGTCTCAAACAGAGCAGCGAGCAACATGAAAAGCTACCTTTTAATGACCCCGACGAAGGCGAACGCCTCCCCGGTGCCGGGCGTACCGTTGGAACGCTCGTCCACTACGCCATCCAACAAAACTGGCAACCTGACAACGAAACCCACATGGCCAACTTACGCGCCCAAGAAGTCATGTTCCCATTCACGTCTAACGAGCAAGAAGAGCTTATGGCAGATGTTGGCACCCTCCTCACTAACTACCACGCACTCTTAGGTGAGGCACTGCCTGCGCTTACGTCCCGCAGTCACGACTACCCCGAGTTGCCTATGGCGCTCCCCCTCGGCACAACCGTTTGGCAGGGGATTATTGACCGTTTTTACTGTGCTGATGGACAATGGTATCTTGAAGACTATAAAACTGACCAAGAGGTCAACGCCGAGCAGTACTACCCGCAACTCGCCTTTTACAAACGCGCTATTGAGCAAGTGAGAGGTGTGTCGCCGCAAGTGCAATTGGTCTTTTTGCGAGCTAGCCAAGTTGTTGAGGTTGCCCCTGAAGCTTTGGATGAGGCGCTTGATACAACGCTCGAGGCCATCAGCGCATCTTAACTAAACGTCCAACAAACGTCCTAAGCGTTCTCATATAGCTGCTACCTTGTGACGGTAGGATAAGCGTGGAGGCTTAACGCACCGCTATCATGATTCCAACTGATATGAATCCAACCCAGCCTGACCTAAGCCAGTCTGGCAAACCCGTCATTTTGTGTGTCGATGATGACCGTGACACCCGCCGCGCACTCTGTGAGCAGTTGCGCGCGAACTTTGCTGATGAGTACCAGATTCAGTCGGCTGCAAGTGCTAAGATGGCGCTCGAGCTCATCCATTCACTCATCACCAACACCATTGACATCCCGCTGGTAATTGCCGCAGATGTCATTGATAGCAATATTACTAGCGATGTCAACGGAATAGATACCAACGGAATAGATGACGTGCTCGAGAGTAGTATGGGAAGTTCATCCGGTTCGACTAACCTCGTACAAGATGTGGCTGCTAGTGGAGTTGCCAGTAGCGGGCGCGCCCTTATTCGCCGCCTCCACGACACCCTGCCAGATACCCTGACAATCTTGCTGACGCAACCCGAGCAAGCTACTCACGTTAGCGGGCGTCTTAGTGACCTTGATGATTTTGACGAAACGCGCTTGTACCGCTACATGGTCAAACCGTGGGAGCCTACCGACTTACGCATTACCGTAGGGCAGGCGCTACGTAGCTTTGTGCAAGCCCGCGAACTGCGCGAGCAACAAGCCTCACTAGAAATAGCGAACAAAGAACTTCAAACGCTCATTCGCGCGTATGACCGCTTTGTGCCAGATGAGTTTTTAGCCTACCTTGGCAAAACAAGCATTACCGATGTACAACTTGGCGACCAAGTTGCTCAGGAAATGACCATTTTGTTTTCAGACATTCGCGACTTCACCAGTTTGTCTGAAAAGATGACACCACAAGAAAACTTCAACTTCATCAACGGCTACCTCAGCCAGATGCAACCGTTTATCAGCAAATATCACGGGTTTATTGACAAATACATTGGCGATGCCATCATGGCGCTGTTTCCCACCCACCCCAACGACGCCCTAGATGCCGCCATCGGTATGCTCACCAACCTCAATGACTACAATGAAGGTCGCCCCAAACGTGAACGCATTCGCATTGGCATTGGCCT
>CAZMCW010000150.1:0-10803 GCA_964564405.1 uncultured bacterium | reverse complement strand
TAAACGCTAAATCATACCCTTTTTGCGAGCAGCTTCAAAGAAACAGCCCGTGCATTTGTTGTGATTAATGAGATGGACGCGCATTCAAAGGATGCTGTCATTTATTTGGGCTGTAAATACTACATATTGATACTAGCAACATAGGATGCAACAAAGAAAAGATGATCGAGCATCTTGACAAGATGTCCACCACCAGAAAATATTCTTTAGAAGACAGATATCCCGAGCTATATCCCCAGCCTCAACAACCTGCCATTACAGTCCAACTGAATATTCATGGCAAAACAGTGGGCGGGAAACCCCGCCCGAGACTGTCATATGTTTATCTACAAAAAACCTAGTAACCAACACCCTCGAGCTCATCACGGTCGCCTGCTTGGAAGCCAAGTTTAACGTCTTTGCCTTCTTTGTCCGCTTCGCGGCGTTGCCACTTGCTACCGATTGTGCCTACTAGCAAATCGGGTTTGCCATAGGTAAAGTCGTTGTAGCGGAAGTCAGCTAGCTCAAACTCGTGACCTAGAACAATCGCACCGGTAGGGCAGGCTTCTTCGCACATACCGCAAAAAATACAGCGCAACATGTTAATTTCGTAGATTTTAGCGTACCGCTCGCCAGGGGCGTGGGGGTTGTCGGGGTCGTTTTCAGCGGCCTCTACGTAAATGCAGTACGACGGGCAGGCAGCAGCACAGAGGCTGCACCCGATGCATTTCTCGAGCCCATTCGGGTGGCGCAGCAAGTGATGCCGCCCCCGAAAGCGGGGTTTAATCTCTGCCGGTTGCTCGGGGTAGCGCACGGTTACGGGCTTTTTGAACATGTGCCCGAGCGTCACTCCCATACCTTTGGCAATATCTAGAACACTCATAGTGTCTCCTTAAATGAAGATCAGTACAGCCCCAGTGACCAGGGCACTAAAAAGGGCAATTTCAAACAACCAAATCCAACCAAAACGCATGAGTTGATCGTAGCGCATTCTGGGTAAAGTACCGCGCAACCACATAAACAGGAACATGAACAAGGCCATTTTGGCAATGAGCCAGATAAACGGGATGCTCGAGACACCCGGAATAAGCCTGTCCAAAATCTGCGGGCCACGCCAGCCACCCAAAAAGAGCGTGCTCATAAAGGCTGAGGCCGTGAGCATATTGACATACTCTGCCATTTGAAACAGCGCCCATTTGATGCTCGAGTACTCCGTTAAATAGCCAGCTACAATTTCTTGCTCTGCTTCTGGTAAATCAAATGGCGTGCGGTTTACTTCAGCGATCGCAGAGATAAGGAAAGTTACAAACGCAACGGGTTGCAGCAGAATGAGCATCGTAACATCCGACTGCCAATTGACAATTTCACGCAAGTTTAAAGTACCCGTGATCATAATGACACCTAAAACTGATAATCCTAAACCAAGTTCGTAACTAATAAGTTGTGCCGATGAGCGCAGACCACCCATGAGCGAATACTTACTGTTAGACGCCCAACCTGCTAAAAAGATACCGTAAACGCCAATACTAGTTGTGGCAAACACAAATAAAAGACCAACGTCTAAGTCCATAATCCACGGGTCGTAGCCAAAAAAACTGCCGGCTGGTCCGGCTGGAATGGCGCCAAATGCAGTAAGCGCAAAGGTAATACTCACCATGGGCGCAAGGTAAAACACAAACTTATCGGCTGCTGAAACAACAATATCTTCTTTGAAAACAGACTTAATCGCATCTGCAATGGGCTGAAGTAGCCCGAACGGCCCCACACGGTTAGGTCCCAAACGGTGCTGTAACCGCGCTAGTACCCGGCGCTCTACCAACGTTAAATACGCAAACGCACCCAACAAGACAAAGCAAAGCGTCAACCCTTTTAAGAACGTAATATAAAGAGGTTCCATTACGCGCTTACTTCCAATGTAGGTTCGGCATTATGCGTCTCTACCTGAGGTGATGTTGCCAAAGGTGCAGCTTCAGCACGTTGCAGGTCGGCAAAGGCAAGTCCACAAGGTTGCTCGGGAAGTGCTGGCACTAAGGTAGTACCAGGAAGGACACGGTTATCTTCTTGTACAACCAAATAACGCGTGACACCAGAAACGTCTAGTTTAATGCGCTCACCTGTAGCTAGCCCGTATTTGGTGGCATCGTCTGGATGCACGCGCAAGCTAAGTGCGCCGTGTGCTGTGACTAAGCTGGGGTTGTAAGCAAGATACTCTGGCCGCGTCATGGTTGGCACAATGACCACATTGGCAGCAGCAATATCTGTGTGAGATGTTGCTGCTTGAAAGTGGTTGGACATTGTTGCCTCGAGTAAGATGCCTTCACTAGGAAGCTCTGCTAGGTCAATATCAAACTCGGCTTTAAACGTGCGCCGTGAACTGCGTACGCTGCGTCCATCTAGGCGGGTTCCCAGAGCGTCACCAAGAGCTTTGACAACACCAGTCATATCTTCAGAGGTACCGCTGTCAACCTCTACAGCGGTCAGCGGTAACATGCGTCCCTCGAGGTTCACAATCGTGCCCTCTTTTTCGTAGCCGGTTTTAGCTGGCAAAATCACGTCGGCAAGTTCAGCCGTTTCGGTCATAAAGCAGTCGTGAACAACTAAGAACTCGAGCCCCTCCAAGCGCTGTTTAAGTTGCTTATCTTGAGCTACATCAAGGTTAGACAGTAGTAACGCAGACGCGCTCTCGAGTAATTTGCTACCACTTGTTTCAATAAGCTCTAAGCCGCGGCTGTTGGCCATTGGTGCCAGCGGCAACAGCTTGGCACCCACCGCCTCAGCTAAATGATTGACGATCGAGGTGGCATCTGCCGATGCAAGCACCCACGCGCCGTAAACAATCACTGCGGTGTCATTATCTTTAAGTTGGTTTACAAGTGCGTTGAGGCTATCTTGATCTGCTCCAAGACCGTCTACATGGGCATCTTTACCGTTGGCAAGATTGAGTAGGGCCTTGAGCAACGCGACTTCGTGCCCAATTTCGTAGGTCAACTTGCGCCCTGCGTAGTTCATCAAATCCACGTGATAGGGTGCTGCCACCGTCAAAATCTCAGTCTTTTTAGGCATGTGCTCTTTAAGTCTGAGGTCAGCAATGGGAATGCCGTGTGCCATGGGTTCGGGTGGCGTCACGCCTTTAAGGGCATCTTTCACGCGTAAGTCAGCAATCGGCACTTCTTCGGTGAGATCGCTGATGACCAAAATAGCGTCACTTGTGGCGAGGTCATCAAAGGTGGCTTGTGGTGCGTCTGGCACAACGGAGGCTGCCGTTTTGGGGTAGTAGTCGTAAGCGCCGTTTAGAGCTTCTGCTAGGGCGTTAGCGCCCACGGCTTCCTCGAGTGTTGCATCTGCGCGAATGGCCACGCCAACTGAACTTGCAGTTTGTAATTTTTCAGCAATTAAGGTGCTCGCTTCTTCCCAAGACGCGTCACGAAATTGCCCATCCTCTTTGATAAGCGGTGTTTTTAAGCGTGCTGGTGCGTCTACGTATTCATGCCCAAAACGGGTGCCGTCGTCGATCCAGTCATGATTAATCTTGGTGTGGCGAGCGGCTTTAATGCGCTCGATGCGCCCAGTGCGCGAATCCACCATGATGCTACTACCCGAACTGTCATCGGTAGATGTTGTGCGGGTGTGGCGGTATTCCCAGTTGCGGCCGCGAAAACGACTGGTGGAATCTAGCAGTGCACCCACCGGACAAATATCGGTAATGTTGCCCGTAAAATTGCTGGGGAGACCGTCATCAAGCGTGCCAATGTAGGTGTGACCGCCGCGTTCAATAAAGTCAAGAACTTCATCACCAGGAATTTCTTCAAAGTAGCGCACGCAGCGTTTGCAGTGAATGCAGCGTTCCCGGTCAAGGGTGATCAAGGGCGACAGCGCATGGTGTTTTTCTTGGTGACGCTTATCAAATTCAAAACGGGACACACCTTCACCATATTCGTACGCACGGTCTTGGAGCTCACACGCACCACCTTTGTCACACACCGGGCAGTCGAGCGGGTGGTTAATAAGTGTAAATTCCATCATGCTTTTTTGGGCACGTTTGGTTTCTTCACACTTAGTATCAATCACCATGCCTTCCATGACCGCCGTTGTACACGTGGCCATGGGTTTGGGGAACCAAAAAATTTTCGGCTCACCTGTTTCTTCGTCTAAAATCCACTCGCCACTGCCGCGGTCTTTGCGGGGCGCACCTACCTTAGCGAGGCAAAGCCGACACGCACCAATGGGCGACATGTATTCTTGCGAGCAAAAATAGGGGACGTCATAGCCCGCCTGAAAAACCGCATCAATAGCAGAGGTACCTGCAGGTAAGTCAAGTTCAATCTCGTTAACTTTAACTTTCATAAGTTCTTACTTTCATAGGGGTGAGACCACCTAGTCCTTCCACCATGTCGTGCGCGGATATTTAGAGACACCGTGCTCAATAATGTATTCGTATTCGTCCCGGAAGTGTTTAATGCTGGCGTCAATGGGCCACATGGCTGCGTCTGCATGAACGCAAAACCCAGTCCCTTTAATATTGTCTGACATGGTTTCCATCATCTCGAGGTCGCCCGGTTCACCACGGCCCATCACCAATTTTTGGAACATTTTGGGCATCCACGTGGCCACGCCTTCACGGCAGGGCGTGCATTTCCCGCACGATTCGTGACCATAAAAACGAATGCAGTTCCACATAAAGTTGACGATGCACTTTTCTTGAGGAATGACAATAATGCCGCCCGTACCCAACATAGAACCTTTTTCTACGATGCCGTCATAGCTCATAGGCGCTGACAGATATTCGTCAGTAAAGGGCACCATGGGCGTGCTCGAGCCACCCGGAATAAACGCTTTAGCAGGTTCATTAGGTCCACCTGCAAAGTCGTAAATAAGTTCGCCAAAGGTTGCCCCCATGGGCATTTCGTACACGCCGGGTTTGTTCACGCAGCCGCTTACTTGGTAAAGCTTGGTTCCCCGTGAATCTTCGGGACCCATGCCCGCAAACCAGTCTGCACCGTGGCGGATAATATGTACTGCGCTGGTAATACTGGTGACATTATTGATAGTCGTCGGGCGGCCGTAAACACCTGCTTGGGCTGGAAACGGCGGTTTCATACGAGGATTTCCCCGCAAGCCCTCAAACGAGTTCATGAGCGCTGTTTCTTCGCCACAAATGTAGGCACCTGCGCCACGGTGAACAATCACATCAAAGTCAAAGCCGCTATTAAACAAGTTTTTGCCCAGATAGCCTGCGTCGCGGGCTTCGCGCACAGCAGCCATCAAACGCTCATAGCCATGATGATATTCACCACGAATGTACACGATGCCAAGGGTGGCTTGAATGCCGTAGCCAGCAATGATGAGGCCCTCAATAAGTTGATGGGGGTCGTCTTCAAAAATGTAGCGGTCTTTGAACGACCCTGGTTCAGATTCATCACCGTTACACAAAATAAAGCGTTGGCGGCCGTCCGGTTTGGGCATAAACGACCACTTAATGCCGGTCGGAAACCCTGCGCCACCACGACCCCGTAAGCCGGATTTTTTAACCTCGTTCACAACGTCATCGGGTTGCATAGTGGTAAGGGCTTTTTTAGCCGCACCATAGCCGTCATGACTTAAGTAATAGTCAAGTGTCCACGCCTTGTCGACACCTACATGTTCATACAAGGTGACTTGGTAGCGCGGGTCATGACGGCTGGTGATGGCTTGCGGTTTGTCAGCAACCGCGTCACTCATGATTCACCTCCATGATTTTGGGCAGCAGGGTTTTGGACAGGTTGAGCTTTGTCGCCACTGACGTTGTCACCACCGCGTTCACGCCACGGGTCAGGCAACACATCAGCGCGCATTTGGTCAAGAAGATGTTGGCATCTCGAGCGCGTCACACACTCAAAGTAAGCGTCATTGACTTGTAGCACAGGTGCTGTTCCACAAGACCCCAAGCACTCAACTTTTTGCAAGCTAAAACGCCCTTCTTTATCGGTTTCTCCATTAACGATGCCAAGCTCGTCCACCAAGTAGTCATACATTTCGTCAGCACCGGCTAGCGAGCACGATAGGGTGGCACATACCTGCAAGTGATATTTGCCAACAGGGTGTTCATGATAGGTCGAGTAAAAACTCATCACGCCTTTAACTTCGGTGGCGTGCATGCCAACAATTTCGGCAATTTCGGCAATGCGTGCTTCATTAATATGGCGTTCGCCGCGTTGCACTTCCCACAAAAGTGGCATAACCGCGCTACGCCGCCCATAGTCAGGGTAGCGTCCTAGAATTTCGTCGACCACCTCTTGCTTATCAGCAAAATAAGGTGTGATGACTGGAAGTTGCGTCATAACTCATAGTCCTTTGAAGTCGATGTTTGAAGTGATGGCGTGGGTTGATCAAACAGCGTTTTGATGACGATGAGAGTAGCAATAGCTATACTGCCACCAATCCCCAACCCACTTAAAATAACGCTTAGATCAATGCCAACTAAGTTGCCCACGAACACACACAAAGCGAGCCCAACGCCAATACCTAAGCATGCGCCTATCGCACGTGTTTGCATTGACGCCATTGACGATGTTGTTGGCTCATCTTCTGATTCACACTTGCGTCTATTTGTCAACATCGCCCATCACCGGGTCGAGGCTGGCAATGTTGGCAACCATGTCGGCAAAAACGCCATCAATACAAGCAGGTTCTAGGCTTTGCAAGTTAATGAGGCTGGGGACGCGGGCTTTTACACGGTAGGGCATGCTGCCGCCATCACTGACGAGATAATACCCAAGTTCGCCGCGCGCGCTTTCGGTAGGCACGTAAACCTCACCGCGTGGTGGGTGGAAGCCCTCGGTGGCAAGTTTGAAGTGGAAGATAACAGCTTCCATAGAGGTCTCGAGCTCTTGGCGAGGCGGTAAGCTAATGCGTCTGTCTGGGTCTTTTACAGGGCCGGGCTCGAGCGCATCCAGTGCTTGCTCAACAATCTTGAGGCTTTCTGCCATTTCTTCCATGCGCACCATAAACCGGGCGTTTACGTCACCTTTGTCAGAGGTGGGCACGTCAAACTCGTAGTTTTCGTAGCCGCTGTAGGGTTGCGCTTTGCGGAAGTCTAAACTAACGCCACTTGCCCTTAATGACGGTCCGGTAAGACCGTAATCTAGTGCTTGCTCACCAGTTAGCACACCAACGCCTGTGGTACGCCCTACAAAAATATCATTTTTAGCAAACATAGTGGCATACTGGTCGATCATTTTGGGAAAGCTGCGAACGAACTTGCGCGCTGCCTCTACAAAACCTTCGGGGATGTCTTTAGAAAGGCCACCGACCCGAAAATAACCGTAGTTCATGCGCACACCGCAAACCATCTCAAACAGATCGAGAATTTGTTCGCGTTCGCGCATGGTATAGAAAAAGAGCGTCAGTGCGCCCATATCTAAAATGCCAGTACCAAAAAAGACCAAGTGGCTCGCAATGCGGTTGAGTTCAGTAAGAATCACTCGCACTTGCTGCGCGCGCACTGGAACTTGTGCATCTAGCAGTTTTTCAACAGATAGCACGTAAGCAAGGTCGTGACCAAACCCATGTAAATAGTCCATGCGGTTGGAGTAGGTCACGCACTGTTGGTAGGTGCGGTGTTCCATTGTTTTTTCAAAGCCTGTATGCAGGTAGCCAATTTGCGGCACTAAGCGTTTGACGGTTTCACCGTCTAAATCTACCACTACCCGTAACACACCGTGCGTACTAGGGTGTTGCGGTCCGACGTTCAAGCGCATGAGTTTGGTTTCAAACTCGCGCCCTGTTTCTACATCGTCGGTCTCTATGTCGCTAACGGTCACACCGGGCTGGTTACGAGGGTCAACTTTGGGAACCGTCATTTAGGCCTCCTTAGGAGTATCTGGCTTAGGCGCATCTGACCCAGAGATATCTGGCGGGGAAGAATCCGGGCTGTACCCTTTGCGCATACCACCTTGATGACCGGATAACCCACTGTCTTTACCCGTGAGCCCAGCCCGAAACGCAGCCGGGTCAATAAAACGCCCATCATTGAAAACTGTAGGCGTTTCGCCAATGGGGAAATCTTTGCGCAAAGGGTAACCATCTAAGTCTTCTGGTGTAATAATTTTGCGCAGATCAGGATGGTCTTCAAAAGTAATTCCGTACATGTCGTAGACTTCGCGTTCCATAAAGTTAGCACCGCGCCACACCCCAGTGATAGTAGGAATGCTGTCACCATCGTCTACATTGACTCGAATGAACATACGCTCATTTTGGCTAATGCTATAGAGGTTGTAGATAACGCTAAAGCGTTTACCTTGGTACTGGGGATAATTAAGGTAATCAACGCCAAGCACATCGGAAATCATATTAAAACCAGCGCTTTTAGCAGTTTGCACAGCATTGACAATGTCACTTACCTCCACCGTAACACTGACCATCTGCTTAAACTCAGCTGGTTTGCCGCCTAGGGCTTTTAATTCATCAACAACACCCTCAGTAAGGCTCATGACTTCCAGCCTTCTACCATCGGCAGTTCAATGCCTTTTTGGTCAAACGCGTGCCCGCGCACTTTCTTTTGCAGTTGCATAACACCGTAGACAAGGGCTTCTGGGCGGGGCGGACAACCTGGCACAAACACGTCTACTGGCACCACTGAATCTACGTTTTGCACGATAGCGTAGTTGTTGAACATTCCCCCCGACGACGCACACGCGCCCATAGAAATAACCCATTTGGGGTCGGGCATTTGGTCGTAAACGCGGCGCATAACGGGGGCCATTTTTTTAGAAAGCCGCCCAGCTACAATCATGACGTCTGACTGGCGCGGGCTAGCCCGAAACACTTCAGACCCAAAGCGGGCAAGGTCGTTGCGTGAATTGGTGGACTGCATCATTTCAATAGCGCAACAAGCTAGCCCAAAGGTGGCCGGCCAGAGGCTGTTAGAGCGCCCCCAAGCCACCAGTTTCTCGAGCGAGCTGAATAAAATTCCCTCGTTTTCCAATTCTTGGACATCTTTTTCGAATAAATCTACAAGCGACATAACTCTCTCACTTCCAATTGAGGACACCTTTTTTAAGAATATAAACATACCCAACGGCCAAAATGGCGACAAAAATGATGGCGTTGACAAACAAAAATACGGGTGCCGCCCGAAACTTGACGGCTAGCGGATAAAAAAACGCCGTCTCAATATCAAAGATGATAAACAACATAGCAACCAAGTAAAAGTGAATGGGGAAACGCTCACGGGCATTTCCTTCAACCGGATTGCCAGACTCGTAAGCCTCTAACTTAACCTCATGACCTTTTTTAGGACCCAAAATGCCGCCCACAACAATGGCGAGCACGCCGATGGTGCCAGCGGCCAAAAACATCATTAACAGATGAAAGTACACAAACTCCTCCTAGCAGCTGTGTTGCCACAAAACAGATACAACAGCTTCACAGACAAAACAGCCTCAAAAATGCAGTCTCAAAAAAGTCTTATAAATACAGTGAACACGAACCTTATATAGTGTGGTGACATCTAATAACCTGTATCAATAACCTACGATTCTTACATACACCATTTAAGTACGGTCTAATCTTCTCGAGTTACCGTGAAGTACTGGCCTCGAGCGCAATAAATTATCTAGCGCACACGTCGTTACCCATTAATGTAAGTTCAAACGACACTATCTCGTGTAGCTTTTCACAATCATTCCAAATTTTATTTTATCACTGCTTAAAAAGCGTAAACAAGGGTGCTATCTTGCGTTTCGCAACCTCAGTGGGGTTTCATGTAAATCCCCGCATTGGTTAGTACCCGCATTAGCTAGTACCCGCATTGGCTAGTAATAGCGTTTCCACGAGTAACTGCCATAGGCAGTTGCACGTGCGACCCAGGGGAGTAGAAATCGACCCACTCAGTGTAAAGGAACTAATCCTGGAACTGCTATAAGTTAAGCAGCACGAATGCAGGGATGGTTTTTAGGCACTTTACTCACGCTACAGCGGGTTAGTCGGCATCATGCTGAGTATCTTGATGTTGTACATCTTGATATTGCACGTCTTGATGTTGAGCTTTTTGCTGTTGAAAATTGTGCTGAGGTGAGCCGCGCAACACAAGTTCAGGTTCTTGAATCTGCCAACCTGTTAAAGCTTCTACTTGCTCTTTAATCAACTGAGTAATAGGTTTGCCGTCTATGGTGATGATAGGAATATCAAAACTTTCGCCCGTTTCAGTGCAGATAAGGTGGTAGTGCTCATGAATGTTGCTGTCATAGATGGTTTCACCTGAGGGACCTGGAAACTCACGAATAAGCCCTGCGCCACTAAGCGCATTGAGGTTTAGGTAGATCGTCGACAAGCTCATACTGTGACCGCGCTGTTTTAGCTCGAGGTACACCGCTTCAGCTGTAACATGGCAATCTTTTTCTTGAAAAAACGTCAAGATAAGCTCGCGCGGTTGGCTGTAACGCAATCCGTGTTCTTTAAGCAAACTGCGTATTGACTCGCTTGTAAGCTCATCTGAAGATATGATATTTGATGATTGCATAAGGTTGCCTTTAATGAGGCATCAGATAACATGAGCCTTTGGTAGTCTAAACCTTGAAGTATTTGAGCCTTAAATATCTAAGCTTTGGGTCCTCGAGCCTTAAATATCTGTTCAAATACAACTAAGCTACTCTAGTTTAGCATGTTCAAACAGCTTCATGCTATAAAAGTTGTGTAGGTAGGAACTTTTGTGACTCGAGTCACGTTTTAGACATGTTCAAAGTATGTATGAAAAATGGCTCGAATCACAACACCATTTCAAAGTGACTTCATAGCAATCATTAAATTGATGCTACTTCAATAAGCATCAACATACAGTTTTAGGAT
>CAZMCW010000149.1:9192-10820 GCA_964564405.1 uncultured bacterium | reverse complement strand
GGTGAATGACCGTCACGCTGTCAGCAAATTTGGTGAGGAAGCTGCCTTCTTCCACAGCAGCGTCGCCGCCGCCAACCACAATCACATCTTTGCCTCGGTAAAAAAAGCCGTCACAGGTAGCGCAGGTGGACACGCCACGACCGTAAAACTCGTCTTCACCAGGCACGCCTAAACGGCGTGGGTTAGCTCCTGTAGCAATGATGACAGCTTTGGCATGATAGCTTGTGTCATAACCTTGAATGTCAAACCCACTTGCTGTTTTGGTTAGGGCGGTCACTTCATCCATCACAATCTCAGCGCCAAATTTTTCAGCTTGGCGTACCATGCGTTGAGACAGTTCAGGGCCGCTTACACCTTCGTCAAAACCAGGGTAGTTTTCAACGTCTTGGGTTTGGGCAATTTGCCCGCCGGGTAAACCCTTTTCTAAAATAATCGTAGACAGTTGACCGCGCCCAGCGTAAATACCCGCTGTGAGTCCGGCCGGTCCGCCGCCAATAATGACAACATCATATGCTTTGGTGGTGTTTTGCGTAGTTGTTGAGTTAGTCATAGTTGTTCCTCCAGCTAGCATCTTAGCTCTAGCTAACTTCTTTAATAAAAGGGTAACACCAGCTGTGACAGCAGTCTGTACAGTTAAATACCTAATGGGGGTATTTTTAAGTGGGCTTGGTGATGCTACTCAACGCAGTAAAAAACCGTTGGCGACGGGATCATCTTTTTCTACCACCCATTGGCAAAAACCAGTTATACTCGCGCGTCCAGATATTTCTGGGATAACTGTTAAGTAACCTGCAACCCTCTGTGTCCCGGCAATTTTGCCTAAAAAAGTTGTCCCTAAAATACTGCTGTTAGCAAGTACCTCGCCCGTTTGCAATCTACCTTGGGCGTGCAGTAGCGCAACGCGTCCAGCTGTGCCAGTACCTGTAGGGGAGCGGTCAACTTCGCGCTCAGCAAAAACGCAAACGTTGCGCTGATGGAGGCTATAGTTTCCCTGAGGCGCGGGAACCTTCAGCCCGCTAGCTTCATAAGCTTCATGGATAATGGTGCCGTAGATACCGCGCAATTCTGGCTCGAGCGGATGTACCACTTCCACAACGGCCTCAACTGCATGTTTAACTTCATCGCCGAGTTGTACAAGTTGAGCTAAGTCACGTGGTACAACCTTCAAGTTGGTTTGCGTAGCGTCCAGATATGCATAAAACGCACCCCCATAGGCAATATTGACCGTCATTTGTCCAAAACTTGGTGTGTCAACCGTCAAATTTTCCTGATACACAAATGACGGCACGTTTAGAAAGCGCACGTCACCTACCTTGTGTCTGTCCCACTTTACAAAAGCCTCCACAAAGCCGGCAGGGGTATCTATACCAATGCGTGTTTCAGGGACTACGGGTGTGACTAGATGATTGCTAACGGCAACAGTCGCCAGAGCAATAATCCCGTGACCGCACATGCTGCTATAGCCTTCGTTGTGCATAAAAAGGACGCCAAAGTCAGCAGCTTTTGTCACCGGCGCAGTGATGTAGCACCCGTACATATCAGCGTGACCGCGCGGTTCGTACATAAGGGCTGTACGCACATGATCGAGGTTGTCTTTGACCCATTGGCGTTTAGCTAAGATGGTGTCA
>CAZMCW010000149.1:7914-9182 GCA_964564405.1 uncultured bacterium | reverse complement strand
ACCGGGAATCTGCGGAATGCCTGCAGTGACAATACGTAAAGGCTCACCGCCAGTGTGGGTGTCGATAGTGGTATAGGTGTTCGTAAAGTGCATCGTATGCAATGATACCTGTTACCCATATGACAGCAGCGTTCTAGTGTTGTGAGTTGCATGATGTCACGAGCGCAAAGAACGCCGTAACAAGTACAATTATAACTATGACATCACCCCTATCTGAGTTGAACCAAGGTGTACACACCTCACGTTATGAAGGGCTTGCCGCAATGCTGCTACAAGCAACAGGATTGCGGCAAGATCAACTAAATACCCAAACAGAGGTTCTCAACCAGCACGGTACAGGCGAATCGTATGCTGAGGTCGTCTTGCCCGATGTGGTGGTCTACCCAGAAAGTACCGCAGATGTACAACAAATTTTGCAGGTTGCCAACCGCGCAGACATTCCAGTGACGCCGGTAGCGACAAACTCGAGCCTCGAGGGCATCACCGTTCCCTTGAAAGGCGGCATCTCGCTCGACATGACCCGCATGAATAAGCTCCTAGAGTTGCGCCCTAACGATCTGCTAGCGGTTTGTGAACCGGGACTGCCGTACCCAAACTTGAATACCCAAGCAGCTCAGCACGGGCTCTTTTTTCCAATGGACCCGGGCGCGCCAGCTTCTGTTGCGGGTATGGTTTCCACCAATGCCTCAGGTACAGCAGCGGTCAAGTATGGCACAACCGCAGATTATGTGATGGCGCTCGAGGTTGTCCTTGCCAACGGTGAGGTCATACGCACCGGCAACCGCGCGCGCAAGTCGTCAAGCGGCTACAACCTCACCAAGTTGTTTTGTGGCGCTGAAGGTACCCTAGGCGTGATTACCGAAGTAACCTTAAAATTGGTTGGTTTACCGCAGCACCTCATGGCCGCGCGGGTGCCGTTTCCAGATATGGCCCGGGCAACTCAGTTTGCAACAAGTATTATTCAACACGCCGTACCCATTGCCCGCTGTGAAGCAGTAGGTGCAAAGTCAATTGCAGCTGTGAACGCTTACTCGGGTACAGCATATCCTGAAGACATCACCATTTTTTTGGAGTTTTCAGGGGTGTCGCAAGCTGCGCTAGACGCTGACCTCGAGCTTGTTCGCAAATTAGCTACAGCCCAGGGTGCGTTAAGTTTTGAAGCAAGTCACGATGCTGACGCCCGTGAACGCTTGTGGGACGCGCGCCACAATGCGTACTACGCGCAAAAAGCAGCCAATCCCGGCAAACGCGTATTTGTAACCGATGTG
>CAZMCW010000149.1:0-7904 GCA_964564405.1 uncultured bacterium | reverse complement strand
TTTCCTGCTTACTTACTAGGGCACGTAGGCGATGGCAACTTTCATCTGTCGATCTTTTACGATGACGCCGCCGCCAGCCACGCTAGCTTGCAAGAACTTGGTAAAGCGTTAATTGAGCACGCACTTAGCGTGGGAGGAACCTGCACTGGAGAACACGGTATTGGTGTGCGCAAGCTACCTTATATGGCCCAAGAACATGGGGCGTCACTTGAGCTTATGCGGCAACTCAAAGATCAACTTGATCCCAAAGGTATTTTAAATCCGGGTAAAAAACTACCTGAATAAACTAAGTATCTCTAGCGTTTCCACGAGTAACTGCCACAGGCAGTTGCGCGTGCGGCCTAGGAGAGTAGACATCGACCTACTCAGTATGGGGGAACTAATTGTGGAACTGCTAAGTATCTCCCATCTGTATCTTGAAGATACAGATAGCAGTAGCAGTTAAGGAAAACAGCCCTGAGCGGCAGGTATCATCTTTGACAGGTGATACCTCTGGCTAAAGGCTTTTCGTAATTCACTCA
This sequence comes from uncultured bacterium, assembly GCA_964564405.1. Lineage (GTDB taxonomy): Bacteria > Deinococcota > Deinococci > Deinococcales > Trueperaceae > JBCCBI01. The sequence goes on along the minus strand of CAZMCW010000149.1, from coordinate 7,383 downwards.
CGTTCCATTTCGCAAAGTTATTATGGAGACACTTAGCTGAGTTTTTTGATGCACACATATTCAAGTGAGCTAGGCATTTGTCTCAATTTACAGCTTGGTTTAATCTGACATTAAAGGGTTGCTTCAACCTCAACGTGCTTACAAATTAAGACATGCGCTGTGCTACACCTTTATCTAACAGCGTCTCCACGCGCAACTGCCTGTGGCAGTTACTCGTGCGACCTAGGGGAGTAGAAATCAACCCACTTAGTATGGGGGAACTAATCCTGGAACTGCTACTAAGCTGTAAACCTCACCGTAATCTACGTGCCACAAAGATGCTCTTTTCATGTTGACCGACTCGCTTTTTCACTATTGGGACAGCTTACAAAACCTCGAGCCTAAGACGGACCGCTGGCTCGAGCTAGCTAGCTTTGCATGGCACCACCAAAACCTGTGGACAACCTCTCACCAACCTCTAACCGACAGCATGGCAACCGTCTTAGACGACTTGCAACAGTGGTTACTTGTACAAGGGCAACTGACTGTACAACCGGCGGGTGATTGGCGGTTTGAACTAATACCCGCAGCACCGCAAAAACACCTAGGGCAGCCACTAGCAGGTGCAGTTGAACCCACTGTCAGTGTTGGGGTGGCACCTTCTGATGGGCACGTAACCGCATCACTTACGCATCTTTCTGACTTGCAAGAAGCTTTGCTGATGTTACTTGCTGTTGTAGGTGCCCAGCAGGTTGCCAAACATCACTACCAAACAGCACGTCCACGGCTCGAGCAAGTCCTAGCGCTAGCCCAACAGGTTGGGCGAAATGATTTTGAGCTAGCTAGTTTGGTGCCGTTGTGTATTTGCTGGTACGCCGCTGGCCGCTATACAGATGTTGTTGAGGGCACAAAACGGGGTATAACCTTAGCTCAACACGCTAACGATGAACTTAGCGAAGCTCGTTTGCGCAACACTCAAGGGCTTGCTTACCGGGTACTTGGGCAGTACCGTTACGCGCTAGAAAATTTTGTGTTGAGCCATCAGGTTTACAACCGCTTGTCTCACTCAGAATTGAGCCGTCCGCTGGGTAACTTGGCGTCTCTTTATGATCATTTGGGACAAGTTGAGCAGGCTAGAACGTACTTTGAACAAGTCCTTGACTATGAACAGCGGGAAGGTCTTATTGACGATGCCGCTATTACCATGGTGCAACTTGGCGACAGTTATCTTATAAGCAGTGACTATGCACGCGCGCGCAGTTATTATGAGCAAGCCCTGAACAATCTAGCTGAGGTTGCCAATCCGGTTATTGCTGCGTCGGTATTAACTGCCCTTGCCCAGATTGAGCTTAAGCACGCTAACTTAGCTCAAGCTGAAGTAACGCTACAACGCGCGCATGAATTTTTACAAACGCAAGCGCATCCACGTTATGAAGCAGTGGCTGTGGCTGTATGGGGGCAAGTGCACTGTAAGCAAGGCCAGCTCGAGGCTGCTCAGATACACCTCGAAAATGCCCTAGCCCAAGCTACTCATATTGATGACAAGCGTCTTACCGTCGAGATTCACGAAGCCCTTTGTGATGTCTACGAAAAGCAGGGTAAGCTCGCTGAAGCGTTAGCTCAGCACCGCTTGTATGCGCGCGGGCGTGATGAGCTATTAGCACAACAACGTGAGCGCTACATCGCAGGACTGATGCTCGAGTTTGACCTAACCAGCGAACAACACGCACGTCAACAAGCTGAACTTGCACTTAGCGTCCAAACTGAACTGCTCGAGCGCGTTACCGACGGCTTCTTAGCCATTGACACGCGCGGTATCATCACCTATGCCAACCACGTGATTGAAACCATGACAGGGCAGACCAAAGAAGCACTTATGGGGTCACACGCCGGCGAACATTTTCTGCATTTACCAAATTTTGTACGCAAAGCTTATGAAAATACTATTAAACAGAGTGAAGTTACCACGTTGGAATTTTTCTTTGAACATCATCAGCGCTGGTTTGACATGCGCATTTACCCAAGTAGTGAGGGGAGTACCGTCTACTTGCTCGACATCACCGAGCGCAAAGCTACTGACAGTGAACGCGAACGCTTACTGCGCGAACTGCACGCCGCCCAAGCACAAACGGCTGCTAAAGTTGCGCAACTAGAACACCTTCGCACTGAACTCGAGGCTAAAAACAATGTGCTCGAGCAACTTAGCCAGCAAGACGGCCTCACCAAACTGCTTAACCGCCGCACCCTAGACGGTTTATTTATGCAAGAACTAGGTCGTGCTAAGCGGCACCAAACGCCCCTTTGCGTAGCCCTTTGCGATATTGACAACTTTAAACAAGTCAACGATAAGTTGTCCCACGCAGTTGGCGATGAAACCCTCAAACGCATTGCCAACATACTATCTCACAACACTCGAGCTGAAGATATTGTGGCGCGCTACGGCGGCGAAGAATTTGTAGTGGTGTTTCCTGAAACACCGCTAGCAGCTGCTCGCGAAGCGTGCGATAAAATTCGCGTGCTGGTTGCGTCTGACGCTTGGCACAACATTCACCCCGACCTAGCTGTTACCTTGAGCATGGGGCTTGTCAGTTGCTTGCCTATGTTTGATCCCAGTACAGATGTGCCTCACGACTACGCAGATTACAGTGCTATGTTGAGTGCTGCCGACAAGCAGATGTACCGTGCTAAGCACGCAGGTAAAAACAAAGTATGTTACCCCGGCTCAGAAGAAGACACCTCAGCATAGATACCTCAGTACAAATAGCGTTTCAACAAGTAACTGCGTGTGGCAGTCACTCGTGGAAATGCTTTCTGTAAAAGTTTATGATGTGTTTTGTTGGACTTGGTATCGGTGTGAGGGAACCAATCTTGGAACTGCTATAGGACTAAGTATCCTGCAATATTAAACCAAAAGAATAATATTGTGGGTCACATCGCCCAAGGATACGCTCTCACAAGCAACTTAAGTATCACTTGGTGAAACTTAAAATTCATTTTGGCACAGGTTTCTTAGTTGTTTACGAATTTATTAATTTGTAACGCTGTTTTTGACACTTTTCGAGCTCATTATGCCGAACATCTCTTGTTATAGGCAGTTCAAACTATCTACCCAGCACATTACTCAGCGGGTTACATAGTAAAGCGTACCGGTGGTGACGCCGTAAGTTCGCGCGGGTTCGCGCACGCTTACCAGCACATCAACGGTATTGCGAAACCGCGGGTTCATGGTGTCGTAAACAATGGCATCAAACCACTCCACACCAGCAACCGGGCGGTCAAGTTCAATACGTACCAGCGACCGACACGGAAAATACTGCAATAAATCCCGACTCACCGCAATTTGAATCCACGGGCCAATATTGCGCCCACAAGCTGCAGTGTGGGGATCATCATCTGTTTGGGCGCGTACAGCTTGGTAAAAACTAATGCGGCTAATGCGCAACGCTTCAGGGCGTTTGGGTTGTCCATAAGGAAGTGCCATGGCGGACGGAAGCGGACTTGAACGTACGCCCCTGGATAAAAACACGCTGCCGCCGCCTTGAATGGGCAATTCAACGGTTTGCTGAATGCCACCGTCCCCACTACTTTGCGCAAGCATCAGTAACATCAGTGTTAATAACGTCGGTATTATTGCCAAAACGGTGCTGTGCTTTAAGCGTGTCTTGTGGCGTGATGGAGATATATTCATCACGCTAAATGTGTATATCTTGCTAAGCAGCCTAGTTAACAGGCTTAGTATCTGCCTTATCATTCTCTCAAGTCTAAAGTGCTTGCGTCGGCATGACGATTAAGTTTCCAGCATCTAGCTAGTACAGCTACATTTGAGCAAGAACATCTTGGTTGATGGTGTCATCCACAATTCATTATTGATATTGTAATCCAGTGGTGCAAATGCGGGGTATTCACTGTCAAGCAGCATAAACGAGCTCAATAGTGTCTGAAATAAGCTCAACAGTGTCTGACAAGGCGAATATTAACGACATATTTGTTGTTGACAACTTTGTTATGTACACTTGCGCGTTAAACTAATGCGTGCTGCTCACCTCGCTCTCACAGCTTAATTACCGCAATTTGCAGACCAGCCATGTGCGGTTTGCAGAGGGTGTAACAGCGGTGACAGGTGCTAATGCAGCGGGTAAATCTAATGTGCTCGAGGCCATTTACCTGTCCTGTACGGGTGAACTGCCCAGCTCAACCATTGCTGAAAGCATCGCCATTGGGCAGACCGGTGGATCCGTTCAAGCGCGGATTGAACATGCTGAGGGTAAAAGCCAAGTGCAGATTGGTCTTTCGCCAGGGCACAAAGTCATTCGGCTGGACGGGCAAGTAGTGCGCGCGTTTGAACTTGCCAAGGTCACTAGTGCGGTGCTTATTACCCCAGAAGATGCCAATTTAGTACACGGCTCACCGTCGGGTCGGCGGGCGTATTTGGACAGTTTGTTATCGCGGTTGTCGCCGCGTTATGCGGTACTACTTAAAGAGTATGGGCGCGTGCTCGAGCAACGCAACGCCCTGCTTAAACAGCAACCGAGTAGCGAAACGCTCGAGGTTTGGTCAAACCGCTTTGTGGAACTCGGTGATGAGATTAACGCCCTCAGGCGGCGGGCGGTTGGGCGTATTGGCAGTTTGGCAACGGCCCGCTATGCTGACATCGTCGGGGCTCATGTCGTCGGGGCTCATATCGTTGGTGCTGATGTAGACGGTGCTAACAGCACAAAAACTAATGATATAACAGCGGATGTTGTCGACGCCAACAGAGCTGAAGCTAATATTAAAAGTGTTGCTGATCGAGTTGATGTGCTGGTCAATGCAGGCACATCTGCTCATCTATCCACGACAGCAGACGCACCTCATGCTCGAGACCCGCACCACACGTTTCAACTAGCATCTCCTCAGATAACTCAAGAGAATGCTGTCAACATCCCGCAAGCTGCAAACGGTCACAAACGCCTTAATGTTGAGCTAGTAGGCGCACCGGACTCCCTGGCTGAGGCACTGGCTGATAGCTACGCCAAAGAACGCGCTCGAGGGGTGACGGTGGTAGGCCCGCACCGGGACGACCTTGAGCTCACCCTAGCTGGGCATAGCGTGCAAGCTTACGGCTCACGCGGGGAAGCACGTACAACGGCCTTGGCGTTACGTATTGCCGAGTACGAACTGTTGCGCGACAAACACGACGAAGCGCCTATTTTGCTCCTTGACGACTTTAGCGCCGAGCTCGACGCCAACCGCCGCAATTACCTGTTGCAACTTGCCCTCAGCACGCCGCAAGCGATTGTGAGTGGTACGGAAGCGCCACCGCACTACCAACATCAGCTCACCATTACCGCCGGAGAGATTTGTGGCCCTGGAGAAACCTGTGGCTAAGACCTTTCAACCTGCGTCTAAAGCGCTCGCTGAACTGTTTGCACGCGCAGGTATGAAACGCCGCCTCAAACGTGCTGAGGCTGTGCTCTTATGGCCGCAGGTGGTGGGCAGCGTCGCACGGTTTAGTACTGCCAAGCGCTTACAAGACGGCGTGCTTATTGTGGAAGTACAAGACAGCGAAACTGCCATGCACTTGACCCACCAGCGGCACAGGTTTATAGATGCTTACCACACCCGCTTTGGTGTATCTGAGCTTAAGGATATTCACTTTCGCGTGGGGCGGGCGTTGCCAGCAGCCTCAGCTGCAACATCGTCATCCTCACCTGAAGACTTGCCAGCGCCAGACCCGAAGGCGCTCGCTGAACTTGCTAAAAATATCAACACCTTGGAACTTCCTGAGGCCTTAGCGGCGTCAGCTTTGCAAGCTGCCAAAGCTATGTTGCGTTTACAAGCAGCTCGGCGTGCACAGGGGCAGCCGAGTTGCCCTACGTGCGGCATTGTTATTGGGGTACCAGCTATTTCAGAAGGTAGCCCCACTCAAACTATTCAAGACTCATCAAAACTGTGCCGAACCTGTACGCGTTACAGCACGCTTATAGGGGTGCAGCGAGCAAGTCAAATGTTAGCGGTGAACCCTGATCAACACACGCCCAATTTAAGTGAGGATGAACGTGCTGTGGCAGTTTACCTGGCTATGCATCATTTGGAAGCGCGTATTGATGAGCTGCTGCCCTTTGTACTGGCAGAGCCTCAACACAAAGTTGTGCTCGAGGCAGCCGTGCGGTGTTACCTTGCCCACCGTTTACGCAAACCCCTAAGTACCGTAACTGAGGATGATTTTAGGGTGCTCGAGCCGCAGTTGCAGCGGTTGTTAGGGTTGTTGTAGCTGAGGTTTGCGGTTATGGCACATCAACATAAGCAGGGAAAAAGTCGTTATGGTAGAGGGAGATAATCCAATACCTGAAAAGCCAATTATCATAGTCACGAAAGGATGAAAGCTGGTAGTTTGCACTTATAAGGCTGACATAGAAATTCTGGTGGCGAATAACTTGAGATTCAAAGCGTAAACGCTCAAATTGATTGGCTCCGTGAATAATGCTGCTAAAGTGTTCAAGGCGTTGTTTGACTTCTTCGGTGGCTATTTCGGCCTCCTCTTCAGAAGTGTATAGCAATGCCCAGGCATGTTGTACTTTGTTATCAGCGTCGGCAAAGTCAGCAAGTAAAGATAGCTCGTACGTGGGTAAAACTCCCAAATCATCTTTAGTTATCTCTGAAGTTACGATTGACTCGTTAGTAAAACTCACGCTTGTGTCGTGTGGTCCTAAAAACATGGCTTGCGTAACTTCACCAAGAGTGCTTGTACTGTAAACAAGTGCTTGAATATCTTCAGCATCGGCTAAAGATGGGTATTTGTCGTTTGCAGCCGCTATGCTCTGCGCTGTTGTAGGCGTATTTGTGCTGTTGACAATAAATTCAGTGAAAAGCGCAATCCTTGCTGAAAAACCAATAGATCCACCAAAAGGATCGTCTCGGTTGCGTGCATTAAGAGTAGTTGTGTCATCTTCAAAGCGTTCCCAAACCGGAATGTTATCAATAACTCTTTCCGTGAAACCTCGACTGGTTAGTACTTTAGTAACATTATCGGTATCAACCTCTGTCTTAAAAACTACGATTTTATTATCACTACCCACTGTTAAACCTGCCTCAATCTCAAAGAAGGAAAAGCCGACTGCTGCTGGCATACCTTCGTAAAAATTAGACATATCTCCTTGTAAAAAAGAGGAAAACATAACTCTAATAAAACGATAGTCCGTAAAATCAAGTCCTATGGCTTCAACATTTTCTTGTATCTGTACAACATAAGGGTTGTAGCCTGGTACAGCTTGTTGGCTAATACGCCATAGATGGCTGTAAGAAATGAGGTCGTACCTTTCTCTAACTTCACTGGTGTCAGGTATGTAAGCAAGAAGCTCGAGAAGTAAGGGATTCTGGCTGGCTAAGCTCGTTGTTGGGTTGAAAACATCGTTATCATTAAGT
>CAZMCW010000148.1:1425-10833 GCA_964564405.1 uncultured bacterium | reverse complement strand
GATGCTCATATCATTAGTTTAGAAACACTTTTAGACCTTGCTAAGCAGTATCCTAAGACGCTCCTCAATTTAGAAATTAAGCTGCCGTTTAGCGTAGATACGTGGCGTTATCAATGGTGGGGGAGTCGGGCGCTCGAGCCTCGCCTTGTTAAACTTGTCCGTGACCATGGGTTAGCTGACCGGGTGTTGGTCTCGAGCTTCCACCCCTTACCTTTAGCTCGTATACGTCTAGGTGCACCTCAGGTCCGAACGGCACTACTTACTTACAAGCGAATCCCTTGGTGGTTGGCCGCGCTCCTTCACGTAGACGCACTTCACCCACATCACAGCAGTATCAACGAAACCGTGATGACACGCGCTCACAACCACGCGCTGATGGTTAATAGTTGGACCGTTAGCGATCCTGCTGAGGTTGCTAGACTCATGGATTATTCTATTGAAGGCATTGTTGCTGACGATCCTGAAGCGTTGAAAAACGCTGCTGGTAGGTGCTAACTTTTCATATTATTAGAAGTGTTAGTTATGTATATACTGTATCTCACCCGGATAACTTCGTAGTAGGACGTGTTGCCCCTTACAAAGTGCGGTAGACTATAGAAGATGAAAGCGCAGTGATAGCAGGTATCACTGAATAACCAGTACAAATAGTCGTTGAGTTTGGGGTCTTTAACATCGCAGGTGTGAGTTAACCTCGCTTGTGCACAAGGACAAAAAGTCGCGCAACTATCCAATTAGTTGCCACGATAGTGTTCCTACAACGTTGCTAATGACATCCAACTCACTATTACGTGACCAAGGAGGCTGAGCCCTAACGTGGAGGCAAAATTCAAACTCATCAGCTCTAACAGTATCGACTTGTTTGAAGAGCGGCTCAACAGTTTTATTAGTACCTTAAGTCCAGATGACATCATTGTGGACGTTAAGTTTTCAACGACGTCGGCAGGCTCGAGCGTTGAATACAGTGCCCTAGTGCATTATCAAGAAACTGAGGTGTGGCTCGAGGATTAACACCTCAACTTTACTAAAACTTATACATTAACCTAACGATAAACGACCGTACCTAGACAGATACACTTGCAGATGAGTACGCCTACAAGTGTCCTGCGCAAGCTAAAGCTCATTAAACTTCAGCTTGGCGCGTTAGACTAAAGATTGTGCCTGAACCGCTTGTCCTAGCCGTTGACGATCAACCGCTGTTCCTGAAACTCATTGAGGCTGCGCTCAGTGAGTCGGGTTACATTGTGTTGTCATTTAACGATCCACGTGATGCCCTCGAGGAATTGCAGCAGGGGTTACGCCCTAATGTGATTATCTCGGATGTATCTATGCCAGATATAGACGGGTTTGAATTTTATTTGCATGTGCGCGACATCAGTGAGTTGCGTGCGGTTCCTTTTTTGTTTTTGACAGCTCTGGGTGACCGTGAGTATCTGCGGCGCGGCATGAGTTTAGGGGCAGACGACTACGTTACCAAACCTTTTAGCAAACAAGATTTAATCGATGCTGTCTCAGTGCGGTTACAACGCATTGCAGAAATCCGCCAGCCGCTGTCTGGGGTTTTGCAGGTGTCTGCATTTGGTACACCCGAGGTTATCAAAGACGGGAAGCGGCTCGAGTTTGATTCGCGTAAAGCGCTCGAGCTATTTTTATTTTTGCTCGAGAATCGCGACGGCGTAAGCACCTTTGAAGTTGCTGAAGCGTTGTGGCCCAAAAAGAATGAAACTAAAGCGAGCAGTAGTTTTCACACCACCCTTTACCGGTTACGCAAAGCCTTGGGGGGTGACTTTGTAGAGACAACTAATCGCCGTTACTACATTCAGCGTGATCTCACCGTTGATTACGATGTACACCGCTACCGCGATGCAGCTGTACATGCCAAACAAAGTAGTGAACTTGGCGACGTGCGGCGGGCAATTAGCTTGTACGGCAAAGATTACCTCATCAAATTTGACGCCAACTGGGCTGAAGACTGTCGCGACGTACTGCGTGACTTACACCGGAGTTTGCTATTACACGGTGTGTCACTAGCTGAGCAAAGCAGTAAGCTCGAGCAAGCTACGCTTATTGCAACCGAACTCACCAGCTTTGAACCTTACGACTTTAGTCATTGGGAAACCTTAGCTGAACTGTGGCAAGCTAGAGGTAACGCTGCTAAAGCCTCTGAAGTTATCGAAGAATTTGATGGGCTTATGAAAAAAAGTGACTGGTAAATAGTCAACTGAAGCTTATCGAGTACCAAAGTTAGCAACAAACTCGCTTAGCTAATAGCCAATACTTGTATACGTTGCCGTACCAGCCAAATTTGATAACTCTGTTTTGACAAGTAACAGATGTGGCTTTCACAATCATTAACTTCCATTAACTTCGTGGTCACGAACAAAGCCTACCAATACGACAATCGTCATTTGATCCCATCTCCCACACCGTAACTGACCTGCATCCTGTACGATAGGTGGCTACATACGTTCTTAACTGAGCTGTGGAAGGCTGGAGCGTTATTATGTAGCGTTTCCACGAGTAATTGCCACAGGCAATTGCGCGTGCGACCTAGGGGAGTAGAAATCGACCCACTCAGTGTGGGGGAACCAATCTTGGAACTGCTAATATAAACGTTTACAGAAGGAGCTACTATGTTGGAAATTAATTTAGAGGGGCGCAAAGGGTTAGTATTTGGTGTAGCTAACCAGCGCTCTATTGCTTGGGCGATTGCGGACATTTGCCACCAAGCAGGCGCGCAACTGGCGTTTAGTTATCAAGGTGAAAAGCTCAAAAGTGCGCTCGAGAAACTCACTGCACCTATGAATGACCCCCGTTTACTTCAGTGCGATGTCACCAGTGATGATGAGCTAGATGCTGTCTTTGAAACTATTGAACAAGACTTTGGCAAGCTGGATTTTATTGTCCACTCGGTGGCCTTTGCCCCTAGAGATACCTTTGAAAAACCCTTTTATGAAACCAGCCGCGACGCGTGGCACATGGCCCTAGATATTTCTGCTTATTCTTTAGTGGCGATGGCCCAACGAGCACAACCCCTTATGAAAGAAGGCGGCAGTATCATCGCGCTGAGTTATTTAGCTGCTGAGCGGGTTATTCCCCACTATAATTTGATGGGCGTGGCCAAAGCTGCTTTAGAAGCCAGTGTTCGTTTTCTGGCGTATGACTTGGGCAAACAAGGTGTGCGGGTGAATGCCATCAGCGCGGGGGCGTTACGTACGCTAGCAGCTCGAGGGATTGCGGGGTTTGGCAGTATGTACAGTAAAGCTGGTGATTTGTCGATGTTAGAACGCAACATTACCCAGCAAGAAGTCGCTGGCATGGCGCTTACGCTCATTGCCGATCAACTCGGCAGCGGCGTTACCGGAGAAACGATTTATGTGGATGCTGGCTACCATGCGATGGGCATGTTTTTGCAAGATTTAGAAGCGGGTAAAGATAGTTGAGCTTGTAGTCTTAAATCTCTAATAGAAAGCAGGCGACCTCACAGTGAATGTGTGGGTCGCCTGTTGTTTTACCTTAATCTACTTGATTGATGATGTCGTCAGTGCAAGCAAGGGAGAAGGGGAGAAGGGGAGATTCTGTTAGATATCACGCATACATCACGATATCGAGGTTTGTTCGTCATAAACAAGGTTTATGTGGCGTAGGCTCAAAGGTTGTCTACTACCTGGATGTTATCACCCCTCTTGTTATCACCTCAATCATGTTGTTTTCTTTGCTAGGCAATGTTGGAGGGTTGCTTAGAGTTTTGCCTCTTTACGGAAAAACGTTTCTTAGCCAGCTAATGACATTCAAATCCCCTGGGGTGATGTGGCTTACCAAGTTGGGGTGGCTGGTGGTGCTGTTACAGGTAAAGCACTCCTCCCAGGTGACGACTGCTGTCACCACAGGAACCCACTGGTTGTTGGTGTTTGCATTGTTCACATAGAAGTAGATGGGACTGCCGCTGTGTCTTGCGCTTAAGTCGCAGTCTACTTTGAGCACGCGGTTCCAGTTATCTGATCCTTTGTAGAGATAATGGCTAATATTGCAGTCTTGGTCTCCCCAGAGCCTTGCCCAGTAGGTTTGACCGTAGATGTCTTCATTGCAGAGGGCAGGTTTATTAGGACGGTCGGTGCTACACATTGGGTAGCCACGGTTGTAAAGGGTTTGTTGCTCGAGGAAACTGCCTGGTCCTGCCCAGTAACCCATCCAACCGGTCATATCACCTAAGCGGTCAGGAATGACAATCATGCCCCAGTCCCACTGGTTACAGGCGTAGGGGTTATCCACACACCACTGGCTGCGCCACGCTGAGGGCGTAAAGTACCAGGCTTCTGTACCGGGGTCAGGGTTAATCTTAATGGTGGAGGACCCGTAAGGACTGTTGTTTAAGCCGTTTCTGCCGGGGTCTACCCGCACGGTGTACCAGTTGGTGGTGCCGCGCTGGTTGATGCAGTGGGCAGCGGTAATGAGGTGGCGCGGGCCGATAAGTGTGCTGCTACAGGTTGAATCACCTGACCCGTGTTGGGCGATGGTACACCAAGGATAGAGTGTGGTGGGTGAGCGCAATACGCGGTTGTCGGTGCCGTTGCTCCAGCCCTGCGTCGTTAAGCCTTCTGCCCTAAAATCTTGTGGTGGGGTCCGCGCTTCAAGTTCGCGGGGACTATCTACACCCTCGCTGCCACTGGCAAGTCCACGTTCTACTTGATACTCATGCACGGAGGTAAGTAGGGGTTGCTCAATGACTAGCTCAAATTGGTTGAGGGTACTGCTGTTGAGTGCATTGAAGGCAACTTGACGATACTGCGCTTCGTCAGCAGGCATCTCATCTGCACGCTCACGCCCACGTTCAGGTTGTACACCATCATCTGAGGTTTGCGGGACGCCGTCAATAAGGGTGGCTTTGCCAATAAACTCCACCGTCATGTGGTCATTGACGCGCATGACGCCTGACGCCTTTTGGTGGGTCATTCATAGAAATAATCTCGGTGACAGCGTGTGCACCAAAGGGGTCATCACTAGTATCTGTAGGTAATTCATCTGTGGCTAGGTAATCGGCTACATAGTCAACATCATCACCGCCCGGTTGGCAAACTCAGTTAGATGCCGCCTATGGCCTCGCAAAACGTGAGCAGGATACGTTAGGCTTGAGCCACGTCCTGCAGAATTTAAGCTACATTGCCGGTCTGCAAGAACGCTATGCTGACGCTGAACGCTACTGTTTGGAAGCTTTGGCCGTGCTCGAGACGGTTCGTTCACAAGCCACATCAGCACAAGCTGGCGACTTACCTGCTGAAACCATTGAGAGTTTGGTTTTTGTGCGCTTTAACTTAGGCGTTGCCCAGCACAAACAGCATAAGTTTGCGGGGTCACTGGCGTGTCTCGAGCAAGCTCTAGCCCTTGCTGAACAACACAACAACTCCTTGTGGACGGCTTACATTCACCAGGAAATGGGCGATGTCCACCATGCCCAAGATCGTAAGGCGAGCGCACATCAACACTATCATCAAGCACTTTCACTCTATGAAATTTAACAATGCCAGCGCAGATTACGATGCACTCGTTACATTCCTGACAGAGCACACCTATCCACTACCTGAAGACTTGCCAGAAATACCTTTTCAGACGCACAAAAACGCTTTACTAACGCTTCATTTATAAGCTGAAGTAGCCACGCTTTTGCCTGAAGGAGGTAACTATGTTGAGACCTAACCTAAAACAACTATGCCTGAAACAACCTAATCTGAAACAACCTAATCTGAAACAACTTGCGAGCGCCCTAATAGGCATCACGCTATTACTTATGAGTTGCCAGCAGCAACCCGCACCTGAACTTGAACTTATGACGCAAAGTTTGACGCCTGGAAGACTGATGTTGCTACAAGGCGTGCCAATGATGGAATACAGTGGCAACTGCACCTTGAATCAACTTGACATGCCCGAAGAAGGCTTTCGGCTTAAAGGCAGTACGGGTGGGCTGGCCAGTGTGTATATGAATACACCTTCGCCTGTTGGTAGGCCTAGTGAGGTTGGGACCAGCCTCGTCAGCTTAGGTGAGGAAGATGGTGTTGATTGGTTGCAAGACCTCGAGCACGATGTGGCGATCATCATCTTGGATAATTTCAAAGGTCACGAGGTGGCAGGCGGCGTGTATCAGCTTGGCGAAGCTGTGTTTAACCTTGCTGACGGCTCGCCAACAGATTTGGAAGCACGTGCAGACGCGCTCGCAGACAAACTGGACGGCCTCAGCGAAGCTGGTCAGCTTTCCCACGGTGCGTTGGTGTTTAACCACGTTTTGGCTGTGTTAAGTCACGTTGCTGATGCCGTAGCAATAAGTGATACAACGGTTGTCTTCAAAAAAGACGGTCACGCGATTATCGTTCAAGGCGTTGACACGCAAGGATTTCAGACAGATGCCATTGTTGCTGAACTGAATAACGCCATTGCCACGCTTGTCGGTAGTCAGCACGTTTTAGGTGTACCTGTAAGTGTGCAGCGTATAGCCGTCAACATGAGTTTTGCGATTGTGCCCTGTAGCGTGCTCTGGGACTATCAGCAGACCCGCAATAATGGCAACGCACAAAGTTTTGAGGAGTACATGGCGCTTGTAACTTGTGTCAACGCTGAACAGTTTGGTGTGGCCTGCTCACCAGACGCGGAAGGCTTTCAGCGGTTTCACGATGACCTGTGGCAAATTGCCACAACCCCGTTGGAAGATGATCCGCTACAAACCCTCATCTTCCGATCAACTGACCTGGGCGGCCCGCATGCAGACGCGCTGGTGTTTACAGCCTCAGCAGGGAATTATGGAGATAAACTAAATTATCCGCTGGCCCCGGCTGCGTGGCCCTTTGTGCTCAGCGTGAGTGCAAACAACGTAGACAAAGATGTACTTGCCGAGTTTAGTAATCCCGGAGCCATCAGCATGGCGGGTGCGTGGTTTACGCTTCCCGACGCTTTGGGGCGTGCTGGCATCAGTGCAGAAACATTAGCTACCACCAGTACTGTGTACGCAGGCACCTCGTTGGCAGCACCGGGGCTGGCTGTGTTTGCAGCACTTGACCTTGGCCAAACTAAACCAACTTGCAGTGATGCCTTACTTACGCGGCTCAAACTGAATATAAAAATGTCACACTGGCTGATTTTATGCGTAAGGTGTGTGGAAAGTAACGAGTTAATGGTATTCAAACGCCATCTACCCGTGGGTGAATGTCTAACCGGATAGATGGCGTTGTCTTGGCTCGAGCAAGTAAGCATTACATACTCAAAATTTTAAGCTCGTTACTGTCTGGGTCAGTGAACTCGAGTGACCTCGAGCCGTCGTTATTCTCAAAAATTTCTGCCTTAACATCCGGTAAGTTGTCCTTGAAGGTTGCTAAAAGCGCGTCCAGATCAGGATGATGAAGTTGAAAATCCACCGAGCCACCGGGCGTTCTGTTGCCACCCCCTTTGCCCGGTACATAAAGCGCGAGTGACAGCTCGCCTGCTTCTAGCTGAGCCCAACCGTATTCCTCCGCTGCAAAGGCTAAGTTCAAGGGGAGTGCCTTGGTATAAAACGTAACAGCACGGTTTAAGTCGGTTACTGGTACCTTTAGAAACGCTAGGCTAAGCATGATGATCCTCCTCGAGGGGGTTAACGGTTACATCATCATGAGTGTTTTGTGGCATTGTCGTGCTGTCAAGCCTCTGGCGATTGGGCTTGCCACAAAAACGCAAACCGTCTGGCGATAAGCTCAGCCAAAAACACCATAAACCCTAACCCCGCAAACCACATCCACAACTCAGTTTCAGAGACAGGGGTAACGGGTGTATAGCGCCCCGGTTCAGGAAGTAGTTCACCACCGCTGCGCCGGGTGAGGTTATTGAGGATTTCTAAGCCGCCTGTAGCAAACTCGGCATTGGGTGTCGTCACGCGGGCTCTGGCAACAACGTCTGCACCGCGCACAATCAAGACGGTGCCGCCTGTACTAATCGTGTCATTATTGGGCGTGAGCAAGACCTCATAACGCCCCGGTGCAACTTGGCTAAGTTCTTGGGTGATACCTTGAAAGCGTGCCTCTAAAAATTCATTGTTGATGTACTCCCCGTCTTTAACAGCATCCACCACAACTTTGAGTTGTCCACTTTCGCGGCTTACGGTCGCAGAATATTCTGCTGGGCGCGCTTGTAACCAGCGGGTGATGGTGCCAAGGATAGCAGGTAATTCTGACCAACGCCCTAGCGGCCCCGCCCACACGTTGAGGTCGGTGGTGAGTGCGGCACTACGCCCTAGCCTTTGGCGGCTGACTGCGACAATGGGTTCACCGTCAGCCGCCTCGAGAATGACCTCACCTTCGGGTTTAAGGCTGCTAGCAATGTACGCGTCCAACATCGGTGGCGCACTGGAAAACGTCGGCGCTAAGGGGTGACGGCGGGCGGTGAGCGCAAAGCCGCCATCTCGCAAGAGTGAGCGCGTAGCGGTGAGGGCTTCATTCGTAAAAATGCGCGGTAAGGTGCTCACATCTAACGCGGAGTAGTAGCGTCCGTCGCCGGAATGGCCTCGAGCCGCTCAAAATCTGCGCCTTCCCCAAGTGCAATCGTGGAGGTCGTAATGCCATCAGCAAAACCCAACTGGGCGAGGTCGTCAAAGTTGGTGGCTTCACTGCCGTCACTAAACGGCCCCCGGCCGTCATAAAGTTGCCCGTCGGATAGGATGATGATGTGTTTGACTGAGGCATCACTCGCGCGCAAAGTATCCAGCGCTTGCTCGTACGCGGGGCGCAAAATCGTGCCGCCTTGGGTATCAATATCCAAAATGGCTTGGAGCATTTCTAACTTGCCACGGTCGGTGGCAGGTCGCAAGTCAAACGCCCACTCAGTCTGGTCGCTAAAGGTGATGAGCCCCAAACGGTCTTCTTGATACGCCAGCTCCACCACGCTAATGGCACCTTCTTTGGCGAGGCTAATTTTGCTGGGCCGTCCTGAACTCATCGACTGTGATCTGTCGAGCACAATGACCATGGCAACCAGCGGCAATTGCACGTCGGTACGTAAATCTGTTGATACAGGCAGCACGTCCTCAACGGGTGTGCGGTACCACGCGCCCAGCCCAAAACTTTCTGGACCACCGGTCATCATGAGGCCGCCCCCGTTGTCTACGTAACTTCCCAAAAGTTCAAGTTGCCCCGGTGTAAACGCGCGCACGCCATCCCGAATGATGATGGCGCTGTAACGCAGTGGACTAGTGATGTCTTGCGGGCCGCCTACTTGTACATCAAACCCTTGAATGCCAAGTAAGCGCACCATAGCCGGGTCGTTAATGATGAGGATGGGGTCTTCTTGACTAACGGCAATATCTACTGAGGCCACATCGTCAGACGTAGGTTGGTCAAGGGGAACCTCGAGCCGTGCCGTAAGCGTGATGTTCCCTTAACCACTGACAGGTAACGC
>CAZMCW010000148.1:0-1415 GCA_964564405.1 uncultured bacterium | reverse complement strand
TCCTACCGGGTTGAAGCTGACTGCGAATCGGCGCAAGCTCGCGGGCATCACCTTCCAAACTGGGGTAAAGCACCACTTCCACAGCTTGGTCGCTTTCAATCACAGCCGTCACATCCACCGTTTCACCGGGACTAGCTTGTTCGGGTGCTAGTAGGGATGCTAAGCGCACGTTGCTACGGCTAGGCACGGGGTAGGCATCAACTGCAACCGGGGGGACTGCTAGGAGTGCGTCACCGGCAGACTGGACGCCGTCGCTGATGACGAGGACTCGAGCCGTACCACTTGCAGCTGCCACTTGCAGCGCCCGCGCCAAATCTGTGCGTTCAGGTAACAGCGCGCTTACGCTGCCGCTTTCTGCTACGTCGTCCGCTCGAGCCGTATCCCCCGCAAACTGAAACACTTCGGGTGGCTGGCTGAGGCCGTCAAAGTCAAATTGCTCAAACGCGCTTAGGGCTGCGTCGCCCACACTTTCAGACACATCTACCAAGACAGCCACCGCACCACTTGGGCTTAACCGTGTTGGGCCAGCTAGTGCCACCACAAACAATGCAAGTGCCACGGCCCGCCAGCGCCAGCGGGCTGCTTTAGGAAGTAACACCACCAGCGGCAATAACAGCAGTAACCAAGGATTGCTAAGTTGTATCACGCGTGCGTCCTTAACAGTATCCCCGTCAAGCTAGTAACGCACATTGGCAAATGTAAATGTGGTGTGTCCATAAACCATGCTAGCAAGTTCACGCGTTCAGGTGGTTGTGAAGGGTACACCCTAGGACGTCTACCCCCTACATGTGCGCTTGATGAACAGGTTATTTGCTAACAGGTACGGGTGAATCAGTTAACAAATACGTGGGTTTTTGGTCGAGGCTAAGCTGGTTTTTTTCTGTCCAGTAGGCTTCAAGGCCCTCGTCCCCTTTGCGGTCTGCCCACTGGATGAGGTCGTCACGTTGACCTTGAAAGTCGTAGAGAGGTACAGCCATACCGCAGGAGGTTTGGACGAGGTCGAAGTTTAAGTCAAAAATTTGCCGCGTGCCAGGAATTTTGGGGAATAGGCTCACTAGCTCGTCCCAATCTGCGTCCCGTGGATGGATGACCTGGGCGCTGCCGTACAAGCGCAAGATCATGGGGCGGCCTTCAAAGGCACAAAACATAATAGTCATGCGGCCGTTTTCAGCCACGTGGGCGGCGGTTTCGTTGCCACTCCCGGTAACGCTAAGCCAGACTGCTCGGTTAGGGTTTAGGATGCGCAAGCTGTCCATGCCCTTGGGGGAGACGTTTACGCGGCCGTCTGCGCCAGCGGTGGCGACAAAAAATATGTGTTGCTGGTTAATAAAGTCTTGCAACATGCTGCTGAGGTGATCGTATTGTTTGCCCATGACCTAGTTTACGCGTTTGAAGGTTAGGCATCCAAACTTAAC
>CAZMCW010000147.1:0-10892 GCA_964564405.1 uncultured bacterium | reverse complement strand
GTTTCTGCTCGCTCTGCTCGGGTTACTTTGTTACCAAAATAACCGGAAAGGGTATAAAGCATTTATATATGTAGGCAGTTGATGACTCGAGCCTATCGTTTTAAGTGTCTCCATAGTGACTTTGCAAAATAGAATGTGCATGAATCACATTCCTTAACCGCTACCACTATCTGTACCTTCAAGATACAGATTCAAGATACAGATTCAAGATATTTAGACACTTACCTAATCCCCCAGAAAAGAGGCTGCCATGACCCTACGCCTTTGGTTAATCACCTTAAGTTGCTTGCTTATTCCAGCAGTAAGTGCGCAACGTACCCCATCGCTTGTTACACCAAACAATGTTCAAACCAACATTGAACTTGGCTTGAGTGAAGCTGCGTTAGACGCATTAGACAGTGGTCGTGAGGCCGCCCTTGAAGCCCTTGACACCTACAGCGAGCACTACCTCAACTTACCCCTTTGGCAAGACGCCATGTTTCATGGTCAAGAAGCAGAAAGTTTAGCGCCCGGTCACCCCGAGCCTTTGCGCTTTTTGGCAGAAATTTACACCATCACCCGGTGGTACGCGCCAGCTTGGGAAGCGTGGAACGCCTACATCACCGCTGGCGGCACGCTAGACGCTACTGCCCTCACCTATTTAACGGAGGCTGGCAACCAACTTGCTTACGACTACTACAACCGGGGTGACTTGGTGACCGCAGCCAGCTTTTACGAGCAGGTGATTGGCGTTGTTCCCGGTGGGATTGAAGCCTACGCTGCGCTTGGGCAGATTTATCTTGACCTCGAGCGTCCCCAAGACGCTGTTCCGTTTTGGCAGCAAGTTCTCAACCTCAACCCCAACGACAGTCGCGCCGCCTACTTTTTAGGTCTTGCGAGCGATCAAGCCACCTTTGGGATTGAAGCCGCCAACGCCTTTCGTAACGGTGTGAACCACTACGAACAAGGTGACATGAG
The DNA here is from genome assembly GCA_964564405.1 of uncultured bacterium. Taxonomy (GTDB): domain Bacteria; phylum Deinococcota; class Deinococci; order Deinococcales; family Trueperaceae; genus JBCCBI01. The sequence goes on along the minus strand of CAZMCW010000147.1, from coordinate 9,935 downwards.
CACAGCCCGCGATATGTTTAGAAATGCCACTACCCTCAATGCGGAGTATGCTGAAGCATGGGCGTGGCTAGGGCGTACCGCCTTTGAGGCTGGTAATTACATGGGTGCTGCTGATGCTTACGGCGAGGCTGTGAGCTTAGCACCTGACAACAGTACATACAGCTATTTTTTGCAAGAATCGCATCGCTTACAGAATTAGGTTGAGATAAGCTGCATTAGAGCTCAATCGTCTCGAGACATTTATGAAGCATCACCAGGACAGGGTTAAGCCTGTCCTTCTTTTTTGCCTTAAGCCCTTACCTCAACGCGCCTCGAGCCTCACATCATGCCGCAACACGCACACAACCTACTTAGCTTGACAACCTCCGTTGACAGAGGCTGCCAACATCCTCACCAACCGTCTCACAGACGCAAACCACGCTGTTCAGATGCGGTACGATGACGTCATACAACAATCTGGATAAACGCCACGCGAGGCATCAACTAAGGTTAGCGGCGTGGTCACATTTTAATTTTGCAATTTCAATCTTGCAATTTCAATCTTGTAGAGGTCAGCACAACCTCTTGAAAGGACAGCCTATGACCAAGGTCATCAACGACCCTAGCGACTTCAAAGAAGACATGATTGCTGGCATGGTGCGCGCTTACGGGCGCTATTTTCAGCGCGTCCCTAACGCTGCCGGCGTGATGGTACCCACGGCCCCTCAAGCAGGCAAAGTGTCTGTGATTAACGGCGGCGGTTCAGGGCATTACCCTGTGTTTGCAGGTCTTGTTGGCCCTGGCATGATGGACGCCGCTGTCATTGGTGACGTGTTTACTAGCCCCTCCAACGAACAAGCTTACCGAGTTGCCAAAGCCGTTGCCAGCGATGCAGGCGTGTTATTTAGTTACGGCTATTACAACGGCGACGTGATGAACTTTGACATGGCCAGTATGCGTTTAGAAGATGACGGCATCAACGTCGAAACTGTGCTGGTTACAGATGATGTTGCGTCCGCCCCACCTGACGAACGCCACGAGCGGCGCGGGATTGCGGGCGGGTTTTTTGTTTACAAGGCACTGGGTGCAAGTTCTGCCAGGGGTGATAACCTTGCCACGGTCAAAGCCGTGGGTGAACACGCCAACGCCCACACCCGCACGTTTGGCGTGGCGTTTGACGGGTGCACCTTACCCGGTAAATCAGAGCCGCTGTTTACGGTGGATGCTGGCAAGATGGAACTGGGTCTGGGCATTCACGGGGAGCCGGGCATTGAAGTGGGTGATATTGCCACCGCCCAAGAACTCGCCAAAATTATGAGCGCTCGAGTCCTCGCGGATCCACCCGACGGCGCTAGCGACAATGTGGCCGTGATTGTTAACAGCCTCGGGCGCACGAGTGATGAAGAACTGTTTGTGCTTTATAAAGATGTGGCGGGAGAGCTCGAGCAGGCCGGCTTGAATGTACACGAAACGCACGTCGGCAGACTCACCACCTCATTGGATATGGACGGCTGCTCACTCAGTCTGTTCTGGTTAGATGATGAGCTCAAACCGTTACTCGAGGCTCCCGCAGACTGCCCCGCCTACACTCGGATCAGAGGTTAAGTCGTGTCCATTCAAGTTGTCCAAACTATCTTCAAAGATATTTTGGACGTCATCTCTGCCAAAGAAGACGAGCTCGGCAAGCTAGATGCTGTTGCTGGCGACGGCGATCATGGCATCGGCATGGTGCGCGGGCTCAAAGCTGCCTATAAAACGGTTCAAGAAACGAACCTTACCAGCCCAAGTCAACTTATTAGCGAGGCTGGGGCCAGTTTTTCGGATGCTGCTGGGGGTTCATCCGGTGCATTGGTCGGCATTTTGATCATTACCACGGGCAATAAACTACAGGACGACAATATGGATACAGCACATGTTGCGGAAGCGCTCGAGCTAGGCCTCAGTCGCATGTGCAAACTCGGCAAAGCCCAAGCGGGTCAAAAAACCATGATTGACACGCTCGAGCCGTTCGCAACCTCACTCAAAACGTTGACAGATAAATCTTTAAGTGCTGCCTGGCAAGCTGCCCTGCCCGCTGCTGAGGCTGGCATGAACGCCACTGCCACCATGACCAGTCAAAAGGGCCGCGCGGCCAAACTTGGTGAGCGCAGCAAAGGTCACAAAGACCCTGGTGCGGTGTCGATGTTTTACATGCTCGAGACAGTTGGCGAGGTGCTCAAAAGCGTCTGAATCCAAACTCGTTAATATCATCTCTCACGTGCAAATCGCCTCGAGTAAGAGTTTTGTAAGAGCTGTTATGCAAAACTATACTTACTACACTTGAAAGGAAAAGCCTATGCAGAGAAGATTTGCAATCCGTCGTAAAGCCTATCAATATTTGGGATTCGTGAGTATTTTGTTACTTACTGGTTGTTTTGAACTTTCTAAGACCAAGCTTTTTATTGCACAAGGTGATAGTGATACATTTACTGCCGTTTTAGTTGACTATACACCAACTGACCCTGTATTTCTTAACATCGTTAGCAGTGCTCCAGACAGAATGACGACAAGTACAACGCAACTTACATTTACAAACGCTAACTGGAATATTCCTCAAACTGTACGTGTCCGTAATATTGGTGGTGGATCAGACGCAACCATTACTGTGTTTATAGACCCTGCAAGCGACGCAGGCTTTGTAAATAATACTGAAGGTCCACAAACAATTCGCGTCACGCTTGCGCCGAACATGCAAGTTCGCAATGGTGACAACTTGGATGCAGAGGTGCTGACCTCAAACGCGCTCGAGTCTTATCAATACGGTACGTTCAAACGCAATGAATCAGTCACGCTGGATTATCTTCTTCGCAACACTGGGCTAGATGGTCTGCTGATTGAAGACATTACCCTGCCCGATTTTATGAGTATTGAAGAACCTCCAATCATCAACGTACTGGACCGTTTTGAAAGTACGGGTTTATCCGTAAGTGTCGACACTTCGCAAGCAGGTAGTCTGTCAGGCAACATTACAATCGCTAACAATGGTGGTAACTCCAACGAATTACCATTTGTAATTCCAGTAAGTTTACAAGTGGATAATAGTCCTGCTAATGCCTTACAAATTTTACCTGGCGTTGAACTTGATGATCAGTCTGTCGACACTGGTCAACGTGATGTAGCCATTAGCAGTTTTAGATTTTTGGTGCCTGAATCTTCAGTAGCCGTCAATGCGAATTCTATTAGCTTACAAGTTGACAATCCTGCAGTACTTTCAGATGTTAAGCAATTAAGGCTGTATATCGATGGTGGTACTCGAGGCATACAGGATAATAGAGATGTATTGCTATCTATCCTTGACACACCAGAACAAAGTCAAACTATCACCTTCGATTTTGATGAGCGGACGTTTAATCCACAACTTCCTACATGGTTCTTAGTTGTGGCAGACTTTTAAATAATACTGTGCCTCACGCGCAAATTCCCTCGAGTAAGAGTTTTGTAAGAGTTGATGTGGCAAACTAGGTTTACAACGCACTCATCTGGTGGTTGCCGTAAGCCTGATAGTGTTTGTAATTTCATCCTTTATTTTTTATAAAACTTGCAAATAACTTCTACATTACGGCAATCACTCAACTTTGGAAAGGAGTACGTTTATGTTCACACGTTTCACAACTCACCGTCCTAAGCGGGTTGCCTACACCGTTACGGGTCTACTACTCACCGTTTTGCTGGCTGCTTGTGGTGGCGACTCGCCGGCTGAATTTACCGCGCCAGAGGAGCCATCAAACTCTTTTATAACTGTTGCTGAGCTAGGTAGTGGCCTTGTCGGGCAAGACCTTGCAGAGGGTCTTAGCATCAGCCAAGAAAGCGACCAAATTACCGATATTGATGGTATGCGCAACCGCGAGAGTGTCTATTTGATAACAACTACCAGCGACCTTGTTGGGCTCACGCTTTACCCTATTGAAACACCACGCACGTTTGCAGCTACCAACGTGGCCAGTATGCGGGACATCGATGGAAATCTTATTGATGACGCTAGCGTTGCCCAAAGCATTATGCTCGAGACCACCGCTAGCTTAACGGCTGCAGACATTGCCACCGTGGACGCCTTACTTGATGCTGACAGTAGCGTTTTAGGAGATGGTGCCATCACCACTGAACCCACTGGCGATGCGTGGCGCGTTACCTTAAACCTCAGCTACCCGTTTGACGAAACAAATCCCGGCAACAGCCCCAACAGCTTTTTGATGCTCTTTGCCTTTGTGGAAGACACCACCCAAGCTGACCCACGCACCCTGAGTTTTAGCATGAGTGATGTTGGCATTGTCACGACTGACCCGGAAATTGAGCTGGTAATTTCAAGTAGCCTCGAGGCACCTGTTATCACCTTGCCTTAATCTTGCTTTAATATCAACTGGTAGCTCAAAATTAGCTTTCTGGGAAGCGCTCCTCGATATTCAGGGGCGTTTTTAATATTATTGGGCGCTGTGACTCGAGTATCAGCGTTTTGGGTACGATATTACTACATTGCTTGCTTTCAACGCAGAAAATGCTCGAGCCTCCCTACATCTATTCTCAAACACATCAAATCTACCCTCAGACACATCAAATCAAGACACTATTAGCAGTTCCAGGATTAGTTTCCCCCGAACTAAGTGGGTTGCTTTCTACTCCCCTAGGTCGCACGCGCAACTGCCTGTGGCAGTTACTCGTGGAAATGCTTTATCTACCACGTCAGATGAATTTCATCACTCCTTGTTCTTTCATCTGGTAGACATTGTGTGAACCCAAAACTGTCAGCACTTACTTGATTACAAAATCACTCCACCTGTATGATTTTGCAAAGCGCGTGTACTGATGAGATGTGTGGCAAGTGTAGCCGCACTTAAGCTCACAAGCTAAGCGCGTTCAACCTCACCCCCGGGAGAATTTTTATGGACTGGACCAGCCGTTACGCACGCCGTAGCCAACGTTTCCCCGATTCCGAGCTAAGTCGTGTTTTACGGCTTACCCGCAAACCAAGTGTTATTTCATTTTCGGGTGGCCTGCCCTCACCAGAAATTTTCCCGGTTAGTAGCCTGCGGGCAGCCAGCGACTATGTGCTCACGCACGAAGCCACTCAGGCACTGCAATACAGCATCACTGAAGGCTACGAACCCCTGCGCGAGTGGATTTTGAGTCATTTGGATGCACCCAGCGATTGGGATGCTAGCAACGTGCAAATTGTTACAGGGTCACAGCAAGGGCTCAGCATTATTGGCAAAGCGATGCTTGACCCCGGCGACAACATTGCCGTGGAACTCCCCAGTTATTTTGGGGGCTTGCGCGTCTTTGATAGTTACGAAATTAACTATTTAGGCGTGCAGTGCGATGAAGACGGCATGTTACCTGACTCACTCGAAGCCGCCCTCGCTCAAAAACCCAAATTTCTTTATGTAATGCCCACCTTCCAAAATCCTAGGGGCACCACCATGAGCCTCGAGCGCCGCCAGAAAACTATTGAGCTTGCCCGCAAGTACGGCGTGCCAATTGTTGAAGACGACGCTTACGGACGCTTGCGGTTTGAAGGGCAAAACCTACCGAAACTGGTTGAGCTAGCCCCAGACATAGTGGTTTACAGCGGTACCTTTTCTAAAATTTTGGCACCGGGGATGCGCCTTGCTTGGCTCGCCGGCCCGCGCGATGTCATTGAGATGATGATGCGCACCAAACAAACTGCCGACATGCACACCCCTATTTTCACCCAGCTCATTGCCTACCGCGTGGCAGTCGACCACGACCTAGACAACCACGTGCAGGTTATCTGCGACTTTTACCAAGAGCACCGCGACGCCATGCTCAGCGCCATGGACGTTCACTTCCCCGAAGGTGTCAGTTGGAACCGCCCCCAAGGTGGCATGTTTTTATGGGTTACGCTTCCCGAGCATATTAAAGCGATGGACGTGCTCCATGAAGCGGTTAAACAGGATGTTGCGTTTGTGCCCGGCGATCCGTTCTTTGCTGATGGCACAGGTAAAAACACCTTTCGCCTCAGCTATTCCAAACCCAGTTCAGATGATATTCGTGAAGGCATTCGCCGTTTGGGTGGGGTCTTGAACGAGCAACTTGCGCCGGCTGCTGTGTGAGTGCGTGCTATAAGGTTAAACATCTGCAAACGAATGTACGTTAGCGCTACTATTCTCGAGCGTCACTAAGACAGCTTCATCTAAACCTACTACATCCCCTTGTTACCTCGTTAGCAAGGGGATGTTTATGTGGATAAACCCTAGTAGCAGCGTCTTGGTTTAAGCTAGTCACATGAACAGCGCCCAACTTTACGACCTCATTTACAGTGGTAAAGACTACGCGAGCGAAGCCAAAATCATCGACGAGCTTATTAAACGCTATCAACCCAATGCCCAAAGTTTGTTAGATGTCGCCTGTGGCACAGGTAATCACCTCGAGTACTTCAAACAAGACTATCAATGTAAAGGCATTGACCTTGATCCAGATATTCTGGCCGAGGCCAAACGCAAACACCCCGACGTACCTTTTTATGAAGGCGACATGCAAACCCTCTACATGGGTGAGCGATTTGATGCCGTGATTTGTTTGTTTAGCGCCATTGGCTACGTGCAAACGCGGGCTGGCTTAAACAAAGCTATTAAAGCGATGGGGCAACACGTGGCGCGGCGGGGTGTGCTGATTGTGGAGCCGTGGATTACACCAGAGAACTTCCGACGTGGTGACAAAGGGCTAACTGTTGTTGAGACAGATGATGTGAACATTGTGCGGATGAACACCAGTAAACGGCGCGTGCTGGATGGCAGTAGCGAGAATGGCGAAATTTCCCGGCTCGAGATGCACTACATGGTCGGCACGGCAGACAGCATCACCACGTTCAGTGAAGTTCACGACCTTGGGCTTTTTTCTAACGAGATGTACGCCAAAGCTTTTCAGGATGCTGGCTTTGAACTGCAACTTGATCACAATGGTCTTTCAGGACGTGGTTTATTCGTAGGTGTAAAATCTCGTTGAACTAAACGGTTGTATCAGATGTAGGATATATCTACTTATCTAAAATTTCCCAATGAGGTTATGGTGTGCTAGTGAACAGTAAAAGCTAACTAAAGCGAGAAATCGTCCTAGCACGCTATTCGTACCTATATCTACAAGCACATAAGCTGTGAAGTACAGTTGTAAGTGCTAAGTTAAATCTGTTGTTGCGTTTTATTGACATAACTCAAGTCACACTCCTATGCTGTACGAACGGGTTGTTTCTGCACGTATGAAGTTTTGAAAGGAGAATGCACATGTTACAAGACCGTGCTTACAGCACAAAGGCATTTGATATAGACGTAGCTATCAACGCTGTGTTGTACATTGCGCAGCGGCTTGATACGCCAACCTTTCACAGCGTGTCAAAGATGCTCTACTTTGCAGACAAATACCACCTCGAGCACTACGGTAGTTTTATCTATGGGGATAGCTACGTTGCTATGCAGCATGGCCCTGTGCCTTCAGGGGTATATGACTTACTCAAAGCGGTTAGGGGTGTGGTGTTGACCAGTGACCCCGCACTTGTGGATGCGTTTGCTGCTCATATAGACATACACGATGACCACCACATCATCCCCCAATACAATGCTGACCCTGATTACTTGAGTGATGCCAGCATTGAAAGCTTGGACTATGCCCTCGAGCACTACGGCAAGTTATCTTTTCAGGAACTTACCGCCATCAGCCATGATGAGGCTTACCACGCGGCGGGGGACAATGACATCATTGATATTGAGAGCATCGCTCGGACGTTTGATAACAGCGCGTTGTTGCTCGAGTACTTGCGTGACCCCTACCCCGATGATTTCCCTGAACAACAGTAGAGGTGCAGCCAAGGCATGACCGTGCAGCAGTGGGACGTCCATTACTTTTTTAACCCCTACACCAACCCCACGCCAAAACATAAGTTCATCGTCGTAGCCTACATTGACCAGGCTGGCTGGCTTTGAACTGCAACTTGACCACAACGGCCTTTCAGGACGTGGGTTATTCGTAGGTGTAAAATCTCGTTGAACTAAACGGTTATACTGATAGCATGTCATGTCTACTTCTTTTTAAATTCCTTATGACATCAGTTCAACTTGGTAGAGCTAACTATGTTTAGCTACTTGCGGCGTAGATTTATTAGAAGACACCAGAAAACTCGCTCGCCGTTGCAAGAAAAAGATGTTGCTTCTCTACGTTATCCAGGTCAATCTGTACAAACAATGATTGACGAAATGCAAATCGATTGGGATGCCGACTTAGTTGCTATCCTTTTAATTAGTGTACCAACATTTCTAGCATGGTTTCACTATTTTCGTCCCATAGACTCTTTTCTGCAAGTGATTATCTACAGCATCATGGCCTTTGCCACCTGGGTTGTATTTATTCCATCACTACTTCTAAGGCTGAGAAATATACGCAGGCTACGTGACGCCCGAAACGGCGAACGGATTGTTGCTGAACATCTAAACCAACTCATTGCTAATGGTTACACTGTTCTGCACGATATTCCTTGTCATGAAGTCAAAAAGGGCAAGCGGAAAGTGCTGTTTAATATTGACCACTTATTGATTGGTCCGGCAGGGATTTTTGCGATTGAGACAAAGACGATGCGCAAACGTCAAGGACGCAATGACAAACTTGTCTTTGACGGGGAGCAGGTTTGTTATGCAGGCTCAAATGTGCCCCTCAAGTACAACCCGGTGCCACAAGCACGCAGGCAAGCAGGCTGGCTCGAGCGGGAGCTTGCTAGCCTCAGTAAAGCCATCGATAAAGACCTCAAAGTAAGCCCCGTTGTAACGTTTCCCGGTTGGTTTGTGACCTCAAGCGTGCGCATGGACTCAGTGAGAATTTTTGGAACACCAACTATCAAAGCAATGCGCAGTTTTCTGTCTTATCAACAAGAGCTGCTCAGCCCTGGTGATATTGCACTTGTCGAAGAACGTATTAAATTACAAATCCAAACCCGACCACTCTGAGCTGACACCACACACAACAGCCAAAATATTCAAGCGTGCCATGTTTTGATGCACGACCTTATTTATTTTGGCACATGTAACCACATTAATTAACAGCTTTGTGTGCCAAGGCGTCATGAGACCTGCTTGTGTAAAGTTACACTAAGTCATATTTTAGTTGAAGGGAAACGCTCATGAACAAACTTTTGACCTTGCTTGCTCTCACCACATTGACGTTAGCTACACTGACGCTTGGCAGCGCCCAAACTGTCCGCGTGGGTCTAGCCGAAGATCCAGACATCCTCGACCCAGATTTAGGGCGCACCTACGTAGGGCGTATTGTCTTTGCAAGCTTATGCGACAAGCTATTTGACATTACGCCACAGCTCGAGATCATCCCTCAACTTGCTACCGACTTCGAGGTTTCTGATGACGGCCTCACACTAACCCTCAGCTTGCGCGAAGGCGTGCTTTTTCACGACGGCACCCCGTTTAACGCCGAAGCCGCTGTATTTAACATTGAACGTTCCAAAACCTTACCCGGTTCCAACCGCGCCAGTGAACTTTCGCAAGTTGACTCTGCTGAGGTTATTGACGACCTCACGGTACAACTGAACCTCAGCCAACCTTTTGCTCCACTTATTGCGTTGTTTGCGGACCGCTCCGGCATGATGGTCTCGCCAGCGGCCGCTAGCGAACTAGGTGAGGACTTTGGTACGGCACCTGTCTGTGCGGGTCCATTTGCGTTTGTGGAACGCGTTGCCCAAGACCGCATTGTGCTCGAGCGGTTTGCAGATTACTGGAACGCAGATGCCATTGCGCTAGACGGCGTCACCTTTTTACCCATTCCAGACACCAGCGTGCGCCTTGCCAACTTGCAATCTGGCGACCTCGAGATGATTGAACGCGCGGCACCCACCGACCTAGGCATCATTCGTGATGACCCCAGCTTGGCGTTACCTTCCTCAGCAAGTTTGGGCTACCAAGGCATCA
>CAZMCW010000146.1:10350-10921 GCA_964564405.1 uncultured bacterium | reverse complement strand
ATAGGTTCTAGCTCGAGTGCGGTCATGTAGTACTCGAGTGCCACGTCATACGCTTCCATTTTGCGGTGGCTGTAGCCGAGCCAGTTGAAGACATCTGCATTTTCGGGTTCGTCTTCAGCAAGGGCAAGCAAAATATCAGCAGCTTCTTGGTAGTTGCTGTTTTCAATTAAGGTGACAGCTTCGTCGTAGCTGCTCATGCTTTCAGGCGCGCTGGTCGTGGTGGTTTCACTGCCGGCAGCTAAAGCGATGCTGATAACAAGTGTCATCATGATGGATGCTGTTTTGAGCCAAGTGGTCATAGTGAGTTCCTTTCAGGTGCTTTTGCTCAGGTAATTGAATACCTAGCTGATTATGCGTAAGTAACAGGCTGACTACCGCGACTCGAGCTACACTCGCGCGTTTATGAGACGGCTTGTAAACAAACTATGAAGTTTGTGCTGGCTTAGATGAGAGGTGCTCGAGGTTGACTTGTAGCAGGTGTACGAGGTGCTGTACTGGATGATTGACTTAAAGAAAGGGGGAAGGGGAGATTTCATCAGATACAGCCTATGCTCACGCCATCGTGTGTCGC
>CAZMCW010000146.1:5194-10340 GCA_964564405.1 uncultured bacterium | reverse complement strand
GCATGTATTGCCATCAAAAAGACCCGTAAAATTCCTCACAAACTATCGCGCCATTGTGGGATTGCTACTGAAGACTCGAGGCCATTTCTAAAGTATCCAAAGATGGCTGTTTTAGCTGTGTGCGTTTTTGTTGTTTAATGGTGCCAGCACAGCATCTGCCTTCACGACTGTACAAAACTCATTGTGCAAGCTTGCCATGTGGATGTTGTGAATTTCCTCTGCAGAGAGTGGCTTACCTTGCACGTTCACGCGGTCAAAGGTGGCGGTGGCATCCTCAACAAGCTCTACCTCAAAGCCTAAATTGCCTGCCATGCGGGTAGTGGTTGACACGCAGTGGTCGGTGGTGAACCCAGCGATAACTAAATGATGGTGGTTGTGGGTGCGTAGGTAAGCTTCTAGCTCTGTGCCAATAAACGCGCTGTTAACGTGTTTGGTGAAGATAGGTTCAGACTCGAGTGGCACTGCTTCAGGCTTAAACTGCCACCCAGGGTGATCCTCCGCCAGCGGTGAACCAGGCATAACCGAACTGTGCTGCACATGAATAACAGGTTGTTGCTGACGCCGCCAAGCTGACAGCAAGCGGGCGATGTTGGCCTCAGCTTGAGGGTTGTTGCGCGTTCCCCAAACGGGGTCGTCAAAGCCTTGCTGAACATCAACCAAAAGAAGTACAGGTGGTGTCATCTGAGACATCAAGCAGTGTACGTATGACTAGGATGCAATGCGTAACTTGTCGCTGTAGTATTTGCGGAACTTGGTAACTTTGGGTGCAACCACTGCCATGCAGTAGGGCTGACCAGGATTGTTGAGGAAGTAGTTTTGGTGGTAGTCTTCAGCTTCATAAAAGGTAACAACAGGGGTCACCTCGGTGACGATGGGGTTATCCCAAGCGTCCTGAGCTTCAGCAATCATCTGAGTAGCCGCTTCTTGTTGCGCCTCGTTATGATAAAAAACGGCTGAGCGGTACTGCGTGCCGATGTCATTGCCTTGACGGTTGAGGGTTGTAGGGTCGTGAATGCCAAAAAAAATGCCGAGCAAGTCTTTGTAGGCGACTTGGCTAGGGTCGAAAGTGATCTGCACAACCTCAGCGTGGCCGGTGTTGCCGCTGCACACGGCGTTGTAGGTTGGGTTATCAACGTGCCCGCCCATGTAACCGGAAACAACTTTCGACACGCCTTGAACGTCTTGATAAACTGCCTCGAGGCACCAAAAACAGCCGCCTGCAAGGGTTGCCACATCATAAGTAACTGCGTCGTGAGTATCTGCCATAGTCTTACTTTACGCCGCAAGTGGGCCTAAAAGCTGTCACGCTGTTGACAGAGTTGGGGCTGTTTAAATATTTGCTCAACTGTGCAGTACGTGGGTGTGGTTACGGGGTGGGCTCGAGTATCATCACTCACGCAAAGACCTCACCAAAACTTGCGACCTGTGCGAGCGAGAGCAACCGCTCACCTATCATCACTTAATTCCCCGAACCAATCACAGCAATAAGTGGTTTAAGAAAAACTTTGACAAGCGCGACATGACCCACCGTGGGCTGTGGCTTTGTCGTGCCTGTCACAAGATGATTCACAAAACCTTTCCTGAGAAAGAACTAGGGCGTCATTACAACACCCTCACCGCACTCGCGCAAGCGCCGCAGATTGCGCGGTTTGTGGACTGGGTTAAAACTCAGAAATGATAACGGTTGGTGCTTGTATGAACATCAGCAAAGCGTGGCATGGCGACCTTTGTGCCGTTGCGTGCCCAACGGAAAGCACCTCTAACCAGTGAACCCGATATAGTAGTGTATGTCTTTGTCACAACACAGTTGCACGATGAGCTTGTCTTGCTTTAAACCCGCGACATTTAACTACACACCACTTAAAATCTTGACGGTACTAAGCCTTACGATAGGGTCGTTCTCGTATGCTCAGCCAGCGGATCAGCTAACATCTTTCTGGCAAGTTGGTGGCGATCAATTTGATGCTGCTAGCAGTGTGGCAGTTGCAGAGGGCGGTAGCGTCATTGTTGGTGGCGCGTTTCAAGGGACGCTCACAAATTTAAGTGGTGTAGACGGAACTAACTTGCCCGATTTGACTGCTAGCGGACGCGATGGTTTTGTTGCCAGCCTCAACCCAATGGGGGAACTTAACTGGCTTGCACAGGTTAGTAGCGATGACGATGATGACATCTTGAATATTGCGACTGATATCTTGGGCAATGTGTTTGTGAGTGGCTACGTAAGTGGTGCCGCCGAGCTAAGTGTGGCAGGTGAAACGGTAATGCTCGAGACCAGCAGCTCAACAGCCGCATTTGTCATCAAGCTCGATGTTACGGGCACCTTGCAATGGTCACACGTCACCACAGGTGAGGATGCAAGCGCTTATGTTTACGGTCTAGTCAGTGACGGTGAGGGCGGCGTGATTGTCACGGGGTTTATGACCGGTGAGGTGAGCTTTGCAGATAATCCGCTTACAGCTGAGGGTGTTAGCGACATGCTGGTGGCTCATATAGATGCAGATGGCAACGTGGCATGGGTACAACAATTAGGCGGGCCAGCTGGAGATGTCGCCTATGACCTCGCACGTGATGGTGATGGCAACCTCTATGTTGCTGGGCGCTTTCGGGACACACTCAACGTGGCAGAAACAGATCTGACAGCACGCGGCGACCGTGATGCTGTGTTAATTAGTTTAGCTGCCGATGGCACACCGCGCTGGGCTCAAGCGTGGGGCAGTGAAGGTGCTGATGTTGCCTGGGCGGTTGCTGCCTCAGCAGATACCGGGGCAGATGCTATCTATGTAAGCGGTTATGTCTCAGACCGTGCAGTACTTGACCCAAGTCAACTTGAGTTAGATGCAAGTACACTCGTGCGTACGCGGGGCACCTTAGATAGTGTTGTGCTCAAGTTTGCTACAGATGGTGCGTTTGTCTGGGGACAACAGCGTGGGACAGACGGGTTAGCCTCGAGCCACAGCCTCGCTGTAGACAGACGTGGCGTGATTTACGATGCTGGGCGCGAAAGCCTCAACACCCTTGCAGGCACACCTGGACCTATGCAGGGCTACCTACGCCAGTACGATGCAGACGGTAATGTTTTGAGTGATATGGGACTCGAGCTCGCCAGTGCGCAAGCTGTGACGGTTGACCGGGGCTTAACGCTGTACGTGGCGGGCTACGGTCAAGCTACATCAGCAGAAGGCGATGATTCAGGCAACATTGGCGCAAGTGATGCGTTGGTGTTTAACCTCATCCAAGACAGTGACCCACCTGAGCTCGTTCAAACCAGTTGGGAGGGTACAGCGGTAGATGATGGCGCACTGTTACCATTTTTGGTTGCCGGAGACGTTCTTTCGGTACAGATTGTTGCGAGTGAACCGCTGGCAGGTGCTGCGTTAGACCTTGCTGGAACTATTGCTGAGTTGTTACCCACTGCTGATGACACAACTTGGCAAGGTGACTTAATTGTCCCCGAAGGGATTACAGGGGAGCAAGTGATAAGAGTAGGGCTCACCGATGGCGCTGGCAATCAAGCGCGGCTCGAGCTTGCCACCATCACCATTCTCCAAGTACCTGCTGAACCTGATGCCTCAGAAACTACATCAGAAGGTGCCTCATCTGATATTGAAGCCTCCGAAGACGCCACACCTGAACCTGCTGACGCTGAATCTGGGCAAGATATTGACACCGAGACATCCGAAGATGCTGAGCCAGAAACATCTAACCCAGAAACATCTAGCTCAGAAACAAGCTCACAAGAAGATACTGCCACAGAAGCGGAAACCTCCACAGATGAGGATGCACCTGAAGCAGACGAAACGCCTTAGCTGTAGGTGTTGTCCTTAAAACGTGCGAATGAGCCCGAGGATGCCGGACACTATCAAATACAGCGCCACAATGTAGTTGAGCAGTTTGGGTGCTGCCAAGATGGCGAGTCCAGCTACCAGTGCCAAAATGGGAACCAAGGTTGCTAAGCTAAATGTAATGGTCATGATTACTCCTTTGTTAACTCGTTAGGTATGTCTGCATCAGTCTAAGATAACCTGTTGTTGTCAGTGAATTTACAATTATACTCAGTCAGCGTCTGTACTCAGTCAGCGTCAAAAAATGCTTTGACAATGGGATTAAGTTGCAAGATGCCTGTATCAGTAGCCCGTAACCAAGGTGCGCGATAGCTGAGCAAATCCTTTTGCAGGAAAGTCGTGATGAGGTTTTTGTAGGACTCAAAGACATCAATCTGAGTACGTTTACTGAGTGCCTCGAGGTTCACCCCACGGGTTGTACGCAAGCCCGTCATGAGCATGTCTTGGACAAAGTTTAAGGGTGTGATCTCGAGCACCTCCGCTGTATCTCTAGCCAGCCAATGTTTAATGAGCGGGTTCGTGTAACGTTCGCCAACTAAAGACGCATCTGCTGCTGGCACAAATCCTGCTGCACCAGGTCCTAACGCCACAAAATAAGCTCCGTACCAGTACATTTGGTTATGCCTCGAGCGCGCACCGGGTTTAGCGTGGCTCGAGACTTCATAGCGTTCAAAGCCGTAGCCAGATAACACCGTATTCGCAAGCGTGTAATCATCAGCTTCTTTGTGTTCGTCTACTTGTATGCCACGCAGTGCAAACGGCGTGTAAGGTTCAATGGTGAGGTTGTAGACGCTAATGTGCCCCACACCTGTGCTGGCAAGCGTATGTAAGTCGCGGGCAGTGTCTTGACCATCTATGGCAGTGATTAAGTCTGCGGAGACGCGAAAACCAGCGTCTAGCGCCATGTTGACAGCAGCTAACCCCTCGCGGGCCGTGTGCTTGCGTCCTAAAAATTTAAGGACGTTATCTTGCGTTGACTGAAGCCCAATCGATAACCGAGTGATGCCAAGGTCACGAAAAAACTGTAAGCGCGCGGTATCGAAGGTGAGTGGGTCTGCCTCGAGCGTGAACTCGTCAACATCTGTCCCCCAGGTTTTTTGGAGGCTTGTGATGAGGTGCTCTAACTCATCATCTTGCAAGTGCGACGGCGTGCCGCCACCTAGGTAGATGGTCTCGAGCTTGCCCCCATACCTGTCATACCGTTCACGAGCTTCCTCAGCTAAACGCGCTAAATACGCTTTCACAAGTGGTTCATGACGGCGCATTTTGTGAAAGTCGCAATAGGGGCAGATGCTCGGGCAAAA
>CAZMCW010000146.1:3045-5184 GCA_964564405.1 uncultured bacterium | reverse complement strand
ACATACAGTGCCTTAGGTGCAAGCGTTAGGTCAGATGACACATCACGTGCTGATGGGGTTGTCAGTGCATTAGGCATAGTAGATATAGCGTGGGGCATAGATATTGCTGGGATATTGCTGGCGTGAGGTTGTGAATGTGCTAGTTGTTAGCTTCGCTAACAGGGGGGTCTTCTGGGTCATCTTCTAGCTCGAGCACAAACGACTCACCGTCAACCTCAATTTCATCGCCTTCAACTAACTTGCGTTTGCGGCGTGTTTCGACTGCGCCATTAACTTTTACCTGACCGCCTTGAATAAGGTGCTTGGCGTCGCCGCCGGTTTCAGCAAAGCCGGACAGTTTGAGGACGTTGGTGAGGGTGATGGTTGGTATGTCGTCTGGGGTGATCGCGGTATCAGTTTGTTCAGAAGAGGTCATGATGTTACGTTCCTTTGCTAAATCATGCGCTTAGGTGCAGGTAAGTTGATAATGAGTACGTCCCAACCCACGCTAGTCACCTCATAGACATGCGGCAGTGCTTGTACACTACCGCATCAATACCAATACTTGTGGCACCTAGATGGCACCTAGATGGCACCTAGATGTGAAGAGGTAAACTCAAAAACCACTCAGTGCAAAAAAGAGATCAACATTGTTAACCGCAACGTAAATAGACACGTAAGTCGCAAGCATCAACCAGAGCACGCGAAGCCCAACAAATAGTGCTGCGCGGCGGTGGATGCGCCAGCCTACAAACACACTCACAATTGCCACAAGTAACCCCAAGCTGGTATTAACCGCACCAAGAATGGGGCTATCCAACCCAAAATAGAGCGTGTTAAATGCTGCAAAGAGCACCCAACCTAAGCCTTCAGACCAAAAGAAAAGCTGGTGACGCCGCGTGCGCGCTGACTGATTAGCAACTTTGGCAAGGGCAATCAGCGAGGTGATGTTCAGGACTAACCACATAGGCGCAAAAAGCCAGTCGGGTGGGGCAACGACCGGTTTTTGAAAGCTGTTGTAAAACGCTTCATCACCATTGATACCTGCCGGAAGAACACTTAAAAAATTGGCTGTTAGAAAAATAGCAAGCCCGTGCCACCAACGAAAATTTAACTTTTGGGGTTGTTTAGAACTATCTGCTGCTATAGACGCCGAATTCATCATGCTACTGACCTCACAAACTGTGGATTAAGGCTTCACGTCGTACCGTCAAGCCTGATAAAATTATTGTATGACAAAGAATCTGAAAAAACAAGCTACTGCACAATTCAGTAAAATTGCTGCTGATGATGCTGCGTTAGTGTTTCAGCGACTTAACGCTATGTTGATTACCATGAGCGCTCGAGTTGCTGAAGAAATGAACTTTACCCTTACCGAGGTTCTAGTTTGTGAACATTTGAGATTGTACGGACCCTTGACGCCTCGAGACGTTGGTGAGCGTGTAGGACTTAGCTCTGGTGCGGTAACGCGCCTGCTGGACCGTCTGGAAGCTCGAGGTTTCACAACTCGAGCAGATCACCCTGCTGACCGCCGTAAAGTACTTATGCACTACGTAGAGCAACAGGACGCAACCATTAAACGCCCGCTTATTTTGTTTGAAAAGTTGCAGCAAACCTTGGCGCACTTCGATGACACTGAGCAAAAAACAATCATAAAATTTTTACAAACCATGACAGAAGCCACCGAACAAAGCATGACTGAAGAGGTGTAAAAGCGTGCTCACCGTCTCTACGGTTTAGACCACCCTTTGGTAAAGCATCACACAGTATGCTGGAGGCTATGATCTCACCCCCAATAGCCCCATCTCAACAAACTCTTAACCGTGCCCGTCAACAGATCACGTGGTCTCTGTTTGGGGCGCAGTCACTAGGCTCAGCTGGCTTTTCAGCCTCGGCGACAGTAGCCTCAATTGTCGGGGCTACCCTTAGTGGGCGCGAGTCCTTAGCTGGACTGCCCACGGCAACGTTGCTGACAGGGTCTGCTATTGCGGCACTGTGTTGGGGACTGCTTATGGACAGATTAGGGCGGCGGCGTGCCTTGACCTTAGGGTTGTTTTTGGGGCTTATCGGTGCTGCAATTGTCTTTAACGGGGTGGTGAACAGTAACTTTGCTGTGGTGCTAGCTGGTCTTGTACTCATGGGGTCAGCGCAAGCGACAAC
>CAZMCW010000146.1:2565-2956 GCA_964564405.1 uncultured bacterium | reverse complement strand
AGCCGTTGCCAACGTGGTGTTGGGTGGTACTGTAGGTGCAGTCATTGGTCCACTGCTGGTAGGACGGGTCACGAACTGGGCGAGTGCGGCTGGCTACGGCGAACTAGCTGGTCCTTACATTATTGCCATGGTAGCGTTTGCGTCGTCGGCGTTAACTGTGCTCATTGCACTGCGCCCAGAACCCAAAGACATTGCGCCATTTGTAGACGCCGACCTACCTGATCTCAACCAAGCAGGTACGGCACGCAGCATTCAGCAGCTTTTGCGCGATCCGGGAATTGTCACAGCCATGACTTCAATGATACTTGCGCAAGCTGTCATGGTCGGGCTTATGGTCATTACCTCACTTCACATGGTCGATCACAACCACACCTTTGAGAGCATCGGCCAG
>CAZMCW010000146.1:0-2555 GCA_964564405.1 uncultured bacterium | reverse complement strand
AATTTCATCACATACCTTTGGCATGTTTGCGCCGTCGATTATTACCGGGCAGCTTATCGACCGCTTTGGTGCGTCCAAGGTGATTATTGCGGGTGCGTTTTTACTGGTGTTATCTGGCATCTTTGCACCGATGTCGATGCATGTGATTCCGCTAGCACTGGCGTTGTTTGTGCTGGGATTGGGTTGGAATTTTTGTTTTGTGGGTGGCTCAGCACTCTTATCTTCTCAACTGCTACCCGCTGAGCGCAGTCGCACTCAAGGCATCAACGATTTGCTGATTAACGCAACGTCGGCAACTGCTAGCTTGAGTAGCGGTGCTATTTTTGCGGCAATTGGCTACTTAGCAGTGGGTACAATTGGGGCTGTTCTGTCGATGATTCCACTGTTTTTGACGACGTGGTGGATGCTCAAGCAAAGCACGCGCCAGCCAGCGGTGCGGGTTTAACAAGCTTCAACTGAACTGTTGACCAAAGTACGGTAAGTTAGGTTATGGACTACGTTAAGCTAGGAAACACCGGCCTCAAAGTTTCGCGGATTTGTCTTGGCACCATGAGTTACGGCAGTAAAGCATGGCGTGATTGGGTTTTAGAAGAAGAAGCGAGTCGGCCGTTTATTCAGCGGGCACTCGAGCGCGGCATCAACTTTTTTGACACCGCCGACATGTACTCGTTAGGTGCTAGTGAAGAAATTGTCGGGCGCGCGCTAGGCGACTTTGCACGCCGTGACGAAGTGGTCATTGCTACCAAAGTGTTTAACCCTATGGGAGACGCGCCTAATAGCCGTGGACTGTCGCGCAAACACATTATGGACGCCGTAGATGCTTCTTTAAAACGCCTAGGCACTGACTATATCGACCTCTATCAAATTCACCGTTGGGACTTTGACACGCCTATTGAAGAAACTCTTGACGCCCTCAGTGAATTAGTGCGTTCGGGGCGGGTGCGTTACATTGGGGCGTCTAGTATGCGGGCTTATCAACTAGCTCAAGCGCTCTATAAAGCAGACGCGCGCAGTGGTGTGCGCTTTGTATCCATGCAAAACCACTACAACCTCATCTACCGTGAAGAAGAACGCGAGATGATGCCGCTGTGTGAAGAAGAGGGTTTGGGTGTGATTCCGTGGAGCCCACTAGCGAGGGGCTACTTGACCCGCAAACCGGAAGACAAAGACAGTACCGCGCGGGGCAGTGTTGAAGACATCGCCAAACGGCTTTACACCCACCCAGGTGATGACGAAATTATTCGCCGCGTGGCTGAACTAGCGAGCCGCCACGAGGTATCACAAGCGCAGATTGCTCTTGCTTGGATGCTGCACAAGCCGTTTATCACCGCACCGATTGTAGGCGCAACCAAATTACCTCACCTCGAGGACGCTATTGGTGCGCTTAACGTCAGCTTAAGTGAAGATGACATGACGTACTTGGAAGAACCTTACGTGCCACGGGCAGTTGCTGGGCATCGTTAGCTTGGCTGTCCGTTAGCGTTTGACGCTGTATTTGTAATTACTGTAGGGCGTGAGTTGCTCGAGCTGCATCTTGCCAACCGACAGCTCGCCAGACAGCTCAAGTAAACTTGCTTTTTTGACGCTTAACCGCAAACCTTCGGGATCGCCAGTCAGCAAGTATGCGGCTAACTCACCTAGATAAGGTTCGTGACCAACTAGAGCCAAATTAACAGGTTTTGTTAACACAGAACCTGTCAAATCTTGGGCGTCTGAGGTAAGTAACGTGTAAACGTCTTGAAGTAGCACATTATAATCTGGGGTTGCTAGTGAGCCTAGGGTTGTGACCCGTTCGGCAAAGGGGGTGAGCGGGTCAGCCGTTTGGACAGCTCTGGTGTAAGGACTGCTGATGAGCCACCAAAACTGACGGCGTTGGAGGGTGAACAGGTGTGCTAGGTCATGGGCTTGCTGCTCACCCTTGGCGACCAGTGGGCGGAGGCTGTCGTTGGGGTAGTCAGGACCGCGTTCGGCAGCTCGAGCATGGCGAATCAAGGTGAGGGTCGTCAGCATCTTCACAGCCTAGCAAATTGAGGGTGTTGGGCGATTGTCCGCAATGCTTTGAGTCATGGTGACAAGATGATACTAACTTGCTTAATTGAACTGAGATTTGTACTGAGTCAGTAATGTGAGTGCGTCCGCTTTAGTCGTAAAGTGCAACTTATGAAAGCCAAGTGACGCAGCCACCTCACAATTTTGGGCACTGTCGTCTATAAATAGTGCGTTTTGAGCCGCAACATTTTGTTGAGTGAGCGCGTAGGTGTAAAACGCCACATCAGGTTTAGCCACACCTATGGCGCTCGAGTTAATGATGCTATCAACATAGTCGTTGAACTGGCTTGTTTGAAGTGACGCAGCAAGGGCCGTCGTTGCATTGGTCACAACCACAACCAGAGCCTCTGGAAAATATGCCCGCAGCGTTTCTAACCATCTTGTGTCGAGCGTAAACGGTGAGCTTAGCCAAGCGTCCATAAGTGCCCCTGCCATTTCTGTGTTGAGTGTCTTATACTAACCCGAAACAAAGGAGTCACAATTCTCGAAATTGCGAGACAGCAAAC
>CAZMCW010000145.1:3731-10970 GCA_964564405.1 uncultured bacterium | reverse complement strand
CAGTTACTCGTGGAAACGCTATCTGAATCATCTAAGGGTACGCTCGAGCTGCACCATCAACACTTAACCACAGAACAACACCTTGCACTAGGACAACACTCGAGCAAAAATTAGCATTCACCGAATCAATCACGTTAAAAACATCAACTTGGCAACATCAAACACTCATTTTGTGACGAAAGGGCCGCCATGCTAGGAGAGCACACCTACCAAGAAATTATGTCCCAGCCAGACGCTTGGCTTACCGCGTTAGACACGATCAACACATATCTAGCTGATGAACCCATCCCACGGCTTCACAATTTTGATGAGGTCATCATCACGGGCTGTGGTTCAACGTATTATCTGGCGCTGGCTGGGGCAGCACTATTGCGGGAGACGCTTGGCGTGGCGGCTCGAGGCTTACCCGCCTCTGAACTATGGTTATCTCCTAAAACAGCGTACACAAAGGGCAAGACAACACTGCTCATCGCCGTAAGTCGTTCGGGAACAACCACCGAAACCTTACGCGCGGTTGAAAGTTTCAAGCAACAGCAACGTGGTCAGGTAATGACGTTGTGTTGTTACCCCGACAGTACCCTCGCCCAACTTGGTCACAGCAACATGGTGTTACCATCTGGCCAAGAACAAAGTATGGCCCAAACGCGTGCGTTTACTGTGCTGTACCTAGCGGTACTAGCACTATGCCATCACGGGTCTCAACAACCGATTAACGGCTTGAAACAACTTGCGCCTATTCTCCAAGGTCTTTTTGATACGTATCAACCCCTCATGAAACAGCTGGGGCAGAATTTGGCGCTCGAGCGGTTCTACTTTTTAGGGGCTGGCGCGCGTTACGGGCTAGCTTGTGAACTAAGTTTAAAAATGAAAGAGATGACTCTGAGTCATAGTGAGCCGTTTCACTGCCTCGAGTTCCGGCACGGTCCGCAAGCGATGGTCAACGAACAGACGCTAATCATCGGTTTGGTGTCACAAGACAATGAGGTCCGGGAACGGGCTGTGCTTAACGACATGTGTGCTCGAGGTGCCACCGTTCTCTCTCTTGCTGAAACAGCTAAGCATCAATCACAGGCAGATGTTACTGATACAACGCCAGGCAGCATGATAGAGATTGCGTTTAATTCTAAGCTCGAGCCTAACCTGCGCAACATTCTGTATTTACCTTTATTGCAACTCATGGCCTGCGAACGCGCCCGCGCCAAAAACCTCAACCCGGATACACCCCATAACTTAACGGCGGTTGTTGTTTTAGATGATTAGAGCGTCCGTAATCTTATTAATACCTAGATTGACACCTAGATTGACACCTAGATTGACACCTAGGCCTCGAACGTCTTCGTGACCTATGACCTGCTCGTCATCGGCGAAATTAACCCCGACCTCATTTTAAGAAGCCCTGACCTACGCCCGGCCTTTGGTCAAGCCGAAAAATTGGTGGAGTATGCAGACTTAACTATTGGGTCGTCTGCGGTCATTACCGCGTGCGGCGCGGCGAAGCTTGGGCTTAGAACAGCGTTTGTAGGTGTGATCGGTGATGATCTCTTTGGACGTTTTATGCTGAGCGCGATGCAAGCACGGGGTATCAATACCTCACATTGCGTTGTGGACGCAAGCCAAGCAACCGGGTTTAGCATTATTCTGTCTGAACCCATCGACCGCGCCATTTTGACCTATGCTGGGAGCATCTCGAGCTTACGCTACGAGGACATCAACCTAAACCTTTTTGATGACGCCAAACATGTCCACCTCAGTAGCTTTTTCCTGCTGGACACTTTGCGGCCTCACGTTACGACCTTGTTCAAAACCGCCAAAGCCAAAGGCCTCACGACCTCGTTAGATACCAACTGGGACCCGCGTGAAACCTGGGATGGCGGCCTCGACACCGTACTTGACTATACAGATGTTTTTCTACCCAACCAAGAAGAAGCGTTGCGGATTAGCAAGCAGGTGACGCTCGAGGCTGCCATAAATACTTTAGCCAGCAAAGTAAACACCTTAGCAGTAAAATTGGGTGCTGAAGGCGGCCTCGTTCAGCAAGGTGACACTAAATACAAGTCAACCGTTTTTCCCGTTGACGTGGTGGACACAACTGGCGCAGGCGATTCGTTTAATGCTGGGTTTTTGTATGGCACTTTGCAAAGCTGGCCGCTCGAGCGCAACGTGCAATTAGCGTGTGCGTGTGGGTCGCTATCCACCAGAGCAGCCGGGGGTACAAGCGCGCAAGCAAGTCTAGCTGAGGCACTCAGGTTGCTCGAGGCGCGTTAGACTTAGACTTGTGCTAGCTCCCAAAGCGTTTTACTTTTTTTACTTTGCCGCCTTCGCCGCACTTTTACCTTTTTTGGTGTTGTACTACGAACAGCTCGAGTTTACAGGTCAACAAATCGGCATCTTAAGTGCCATCTTCCCGCTCATGATGCTAGCAGGTGCGCCCATTTGGGGTGCCATTGCTGACACCAGTCAGCGGCACAAAACCGTTTTGATTAGCTTGATGGGCACATCGCTCGCTATGGCCTTCATCGTCAGCAGGGTCACAACCTTTACAGCACTTGCGCTACTTGTCGCACTATTTGCATTTTTTATTGCGCCGGTTATTCCGCTGGGAGACACGGCTGTGCTGAACATCCTCGGGGAGCAGCGCCGAAATTACGGGCGGATACGCGTCTGGGGTGCCGTTGGTTGGGGACTTAGTGCGCCTTTAGTGGGCATCCTCACCGAGAGGTTTGACCTTATTTGGGCGTTTTATGCCTACATTTTGCTGATGGCTGTGTGTATGTTAAACAGCCTGAGGTTAAAGGTAGCGACTAGCCAAACCCACGACAAGCGAGATATTAACTTACACGCGTTTTTGACGCCTGCATGGCGCTACTGTCTAACAGCCGCTTTTCTAGTTGGAGTAGGTCTAGCTGTAAGTGGGAACTTCGTTTACTTATACCTTACTGAACTGAACGCTACGGGTGTCACTGTGGGTTTAGCTTTGACTGTTGCCACCTTGAGTGAACTCCCTTTAACCTTTTACGGCCGGCAACTTTTAGCGCGCTTTCAAACCCAACATTTAATGCTTTTTGCGTTGGGTTGTGTCATTTTGAGGCTGGTGCTGTACGGCCTTTTTGAGCGTCCTCTACTGGTACTCTTGGTCCAACTTTTGCACGGGTTTAGCTTTTCAATTATGTGGATTGCTGGCGTTGCCTACGCCGACGAATATGCGCCAGCCGGCAAACAAGCCACCGCCCAAGGACTGTTTAGTGCCACCATGATGGGCTTGGGCAGTGCGACGGGCGGTTTAGTTGCGGGCTATCTTTACGATTTAACAAGTACACAGCGGATGTTTCAACTTATAGCGCTCGGGTTATTTGCAGGTGCAATTGTGTTAGCCCTCAATTCACCTTATAAAGTAGTAGCCACAGCAAACGACTAGCACGCCATCAACGCAGGTTGTTGCACAGTATCTGCTAAACTTGGGGCATGACGCGTGAGGATGTGCTCGAGCTAATCCATCAAAAATTGCAAACGGCTGACGATGAAGCCTTGCATGACGTCTTGCTAGTGCTTAGTGAAGACTACACAGATGATGAGGCCTTTGACCAGGCACTGCTGACAGCGTGGAAAGCTGGCAAGCATGATGAAACCATCGCAGAGGTAGACCGTAATCACTACAGTGGTAACACTGAACCTTTAGCCGATGGCGTCAAGCGTTTAGCTAATAAATGACCAACACCCTTTTGGCTACTTCGTGATGGCATGTTTAAGCATCGGACAGAACGCAGTTTCTGGAAAGCCCATGACCAACTGCCAGCCCATATTCAGCGCATCGCCAAAAAGCAGTACACCTTGCTCGAAGCTAACCCCTCCCATCCTTCCTTAAACCTAAAACCGGTGGGTATCTACTGGACAGCTCGAGTGACCCGTAACTACCGCACCGTAGCCAAGCGTTACGGCGATACTTTTGTGTGGTTTTGGATAGGACACCATGATGAGCATGACCGTATCATCAAGCAGTAGGCTCGAGGCTAACCCTACTCAATCTGACTTAACACAATCAGCTACAACTTGAAGACAAAACCTTACCAAACCTTCTCTGCGTATATGTACCAATCCCCTTCGATTCTTTGATAGAAGCCAAACTCACTTCGTCTTTCATAAAGATTTAGAGCATCAAGGCTTTCTACAATAAGACCTGTGTGCTGTTCTGCTGTCGTGTTGTAGGCATACCCCCACTCAATTCCAAAAGGATTCAAAGGTAATATTTCCGATGGGTGAAAGAATTTGATGTATGACCCGTCAGAGGAAAATACTATAGTTGTTGTTCGTGTCTTAGAAGCTAAAAACCTAAGACTCCGTGGTATCTCATCCCTATTAGTCGTCCCTCTGCGAAAATTGAAATGTGATAAGTCTCGATTTGAAGGCTCCAATTCCCCCAAGATTTGTTGCATTTCCAAAAAATCACTTCTGTGAGATGTAAAGTGCCGAAGCATCTGACGCTCATTTGGTCTGCTGCAAGACGTAAGGATAAACATCGCTATCATCAACAAGGCAAGCTTTTTCATGATTTCTAACTCACATTCAAAAACTCAGTGATTCTCTTGACACTGGTTAATGCCTACATCAAACGCTTAATCCTCGAGCACTTCCTCCACAACCGTCTTGTTAATCGCCTTCCATTGCGCATCAAGCAGCCCTTGCACATGCTCAACCAGCCTGTCCAGCGGCACATCGTGATTTTCTGCTTCGCTGCGCACTTTTACCTCAACTGTGCCTGCGTCCAAACCTTTTTTCCCTATGGTAACCCGCACGGGCAAGCCGATGAGGTCAGCATCGTTAAACTTCACGCCGGGGCGTTCGTCGCGGTCATCGTAGAGGACTTCCACACCCATAGCTTGCAAATCTGTGTAGATGCGCTCAGCCGCTTCAGCCACATTTGGGGTTTTGGAGGCTGCTAGTGCTAGCAAAGACACGTGATACGGCGCAATGCTAATCGGCCAGACGATGCCGTTGTCGTCGTGACTATTTTCAAGTACGCTCGCCAAGAGCCGACCCGGGCCAATACCGTATGACCCCATGACGATGGGCTTTTTCTGCCCGTTTTCGTCAAGGAAAAACGCGCCCAAACCTTCACTGAAGGCTGTCCCCAACTTGAAGATGTTACCCACTTCAATGCCGCGCACGGCACGCATGGGCTGCCCGCTAAGCGGGCAAGGGTCGCCGTCTTGGGCAGCGGCAATATCCGTAACAACATCGGCCGTGTAATCGCGCCCGTAATTCACGTTTTTGTAGTGATAGCCTTCTTTATTCGCACCTGCAACGAGGTTGGGAGCGTTGGGGATAAGATCATCAACTACCAATGTAACCGCGTCGCGTTGGATGCCAACGGGTGAGCCGTAACCGGGTTCTGCCCCAATTGCGCGAATTTCTTCTGGCGTGGCAGGGCGTAAACGGCGCGCTTTGAGAGCGTTGGTGAGTTTGGTTTCGCTTAAATCCATATCGCCGCGAATGACCACAAACACAAATTTTTCATCTGGCTCAGACACTGTGCCGACATCGGCGACAACAAACACAGCTTTGGCGGTTTTGCTTTTGGGGACGCTCAAAAACTCTGCAAGGCTTTCGATGGTAGTGGTGTTAGGTGTGGCGATTTCCTCTAACGTTAGCGCCTCTTCAGCTTCTGGCGTGGGTTTTTGGAAACGGGCAACTTGCCGATTCGCGCTGTAGCCACTGGCATCACAAATAAGGAGGGTGTCTTCGCCAATGTCAGCAAGCGCCATAAATTCGTGTGACATGTCGCCACCCATGATGCCGTTGTCGCTCATCACAGCCACAAAGTTGGTGAGCCCGCAGCGCCTAAAAATATTGAAGTAGGCTTGGTACATGCGTGGATAGTAGGCATCGATACTCGCCTCATCGGCATGGAACGAGTAGCCGTCTTTCATGGTGAACTCGCGCACACGGATGAGCCCACCACGCGGTCTGGGTTCATCGCGGAATTTGGTTTGAATTTGGTAGAGCATAAACGGCAGTTGTTTGTAACTGCGCACGACTTGGGAGGCGAGGTCGGCCATCACTTCTTCGTGCGTCATCGCCAAACACATATCGCGGTCGTGGCGGTCTTGAAAGCGGGCCATGTCGCTACCAATTTTTTCCCAACGGCCGCTGCGCTGCCACACTTCTGCCGGGTGAACAACGGGCAGGGTGACTTCTTGCCCGCCCACGGCGTCCATCTCTTCTCTAAAAATATCTTCAACTTTTTTCTTCACGCGGTAGCCCAGCGGCATGTAGTCAAAAATGCCGGCGGCCAGTTGGCGCACCATCCCTGCCCGTAAAAGCAGTTGATGGCTTACCGTATCGGCGTCAGCAGGGACTTCGCGGAGGCTTGCAAAAAAAAGTTGGGTCATGCGCATGGACGGAACTCCTCGAGGTTGATCATAAGTGTTTGAAGGTAAGTTTTTGATTATTAATTGTGGCGCAGTGACGACTACGGCTAAATAGTGATGTCACACGTGTCAGCGGTTTTGAAGATAGTATCTAGTGGTATCTATAAACTTAGGGTGCAACGTTAATGCTGATTTGTAGGTGTTGGACTCGAGCCTCATGACACTAGCAAGATTTAGAGCTAGCATCACTAACGCATTAGCATAACAAGTCTCGAGCCGATGTTTCGTTAGCAGTCACAATCAGTAGCAGTACCAGTAAGCTTTCAACTCAATCAAGCTGAATTAATCAGACTATCCATCTCAGCATCAGTGACCCCAACCTCACCGGCAGCACTACACATCGCTTGCCACGTTGCTGCCGCTAGCGGAATGCCGCTACTGCGTGCGCTAGTGCTAAGTTTTTCGGGTTCACCTGCCACCAGCACAGGCTTATCTGGGTTTTGCGGCGGCGAGGCTTTAGCGTAGTCCACCATCGCTTTAATTTCAGCATTAAAAAAGCCTGCATCTACAAACCGGCTTGGGTCAAGAATGATCGTAAACATGCTGTTGATGATGCCCCCTTGCTGCGGTGTACCCGGTTGCACGGTGCCACCCCCACCTAGCACGCCTGCTAATAACTCACAAATAAGTGCGAGTCCGTAGCCTTTGTGACCGCTCAAGTCGCCCCCAAACGGTAACAGCGCACCCATTGGCGTGGTGAACATGACATTGGGGTTGGTTGTGGGGTTGCCCTTGGCATCGATAATGCTACCTTCTGGTGCGGGAACGCCACTGTTCATGGCCACTCGAGCTTTCCCCAGTGCAATTGCACTGG
>CAZMCW010000145.1:0-3721 GCA_964564405.1 uncultured bacterium | reverse complement strand
CGCCATGTCCAGCAACACGGGCGTCTCCCCCGGCACCGCCACACAGACAGGATTGGTGACCATACGCGCGTCACTGCCGCCAAACGGAGCTACTACCGGCGGGTGATCGGTTACGTTGACAAAATGAAGCGAGATAAGCCCTGCCGCCAAACTCTGCTCGCCGTAAGTGCCAATACGCCCGATATGGTGGGCGTTGCGCAAGGTCATGGCCACGAGACCAAGTTGCTTGGCCCGACCTAACGCCAGTTCCATCGCTTCTTTAGCAATGCGCTGCCCAAACCCACGTTGTCCGTCCATCATTAAAATGCTACCCGCATCTTGCACAACCTTCATGGCACGGTTAGGAAAGGCGAGGCCTTCTTGCAAATGGCGCACGTATGTGGGTAACAAACCAACCCCGTGGCTGTCATGTCCAGTGAGGTTCGCGCGTACCAAGTGGTTCGCGACCACCTCAGCTTCATGCGGATTACTGCCAAGCTGCGTTAAAACCTTGCGGGTAAAGGCCTCGAGCCCTTTGGGAGGTATCTTGACAACATCGCTCATGGTCGTACCTGCGGTTGTCCATTAAGATTCACCAGTTGTAGTTGCATAAGCGTGAGTATACCGCGCTAGAACAGGTGTAAAAGCAAATTAAGTAAGGTAAAGCCCATCAAAATACGCTTTGCTTCATTAAGAAAAAGGTGTATTGGACTAAGTTGATTGTGGAGAAAAAACTTGCTACCGTTGCAGCAATCACAAAAGCAGTTACTAACTTAGTTTTACTAAGTCTCAAGGTATATCACTTAAGCATTCCCCTTTACAACAACCAACCTACCACTGCCCAAGAAATGTGTGACGATCCTGGATTGTCATGCTTGTGAACGGAGGTAAGATTTTTGTGTTGAGTAAGGAATAATCCGTGAGTGTATAGTAAACGGCTGTTTTTGTGATTAGTGCTGTGTTTGAGATACATTTTCAGGCAACTGTTTTGTGATGTCATACGTTCAAGTCAACAAACTTACAACGTGCTGAACCCTTTTTGCTTCCAATCAAGATTGATCGAATCATATTCTTTGAAGTCTAAATTAAGGAGAAATTGAAATGAGTAAAATCAACGTTTTGATTGTATCTGTTGCAGTTGTGACAGGTTTACTTATTGGATGTTCACAACAGTCTGATGAAACGCAACTTGTGCATACTCCTGCTGAAGGTATTACGATTATTGAACGAGTCTCCGAAGAAGGAAATGGTGTAAGAGTGGTTTTATCTGGTGAAGAAGCTTACGACCGCTTTATGAACGATTCTTCCAAATTTGCAGATACACTCAGCCTAGCCTCCTCTGATGAGCGAGACCCTTTGGAGCTTATTCGCGAAGAATTTAGGGTAATAGAAGCTCAAATGGAAGCAAACGAGCCTTCTTTGAGTTTGAACAGTGGTGATTGCGATAATGGTGACTTTTCTGTTGACGCAGATACATTTACGACAAACTTCCTTGGTGTTCTCCGAGCAGATGCAGAAGCATCAGCAGTTGGATGTGGTGACAGCGAGAACGGTGTGAGTGTTAGAGCAAGTGGAGACGAACGATCTGAGAGGGACAGGGACGATTCAACGGGTGATGAAGAAATATCTGCCCGTGCTACTGGCGAAGGTGCTGGTTGTGTTGCCGTGGCTGCTGCAAGTGTACGTCCTGGCGATAGTGTTGGAGATTTTAGTGATTGTGGGGATTAGTGAAATCGGTCAACTGACGCTGACAACTTTCTAGAAATAGCAATTACACCTGCTGTTGGTCCTTGTACATAAGGACCAACAGCAAAACTTCTATCTTTAGAAGGGGTAAACAGCCATGAAGCGTAGTTATCTAGTTGTAGGAATAACAGTCGGTGCAATACTAATTGCTACTGCTTTAGTTTTTTACCAAAGACGATATTCAGATCTTTTGTATGGCTCTTTTACAAACGCAGATATTGCTTTACTTGAAGATGTTGGTCTAGTTGCCCACGAGTTGACAGATATCGGTATTGATACATATCTCTGGAGGCAGAGAGATACAGGATATTACCTTGATGACTATCAAATTCATCCTGAGGTACTAGCCTCCTTACATTTTCAGAGTCTAAGTGGTTTTGTACTTGTTGACTACGAAGAAATACAAGGTAAAGATGGCTACGAGTGGGTAATTAATCAAAATATTATACCTCAAATCAACGCAGTCGAAACACTGTACTACAAATATCCTAATAGTGAAGTAGTTATTCAAATGGCTGACTTGATCCTATTTAAAGCGCAACATATTTTGAGGGAATATGGTACTCTTTATGATGAAAACATTGAAAACACACGTGACTATATTTTCATGAGAGGCTCTATCCCTTTAGAATAACTACAGATTATTGGAACAGCTTAGATAGACATTCAATCTGTAATGTTAACCTAGTTGTGTGAACAAAGCTCCTATGAATTGCCGTACAACTCCTTCAATTTGCGTACTCGCATTCGCTATATTACTGCTATCTGCTTGTGCGCCGCGCAGTGGCACCACCGTAGTGGTTTCGCCGCCGCCCTTTGAAATTGCTGCGATTAGCATTCCGCCGGAAATTATCATCAACAATATTCCGGGAACCCTTACTGTTTTTTGGCAAGGCAACCCTACGCCGCCGCTGAGTATAGACGTGCAACATGTGCGCTGCCCAGAAGGTGCAACCTGCCGCAACGCCAGCCAGCGGGTGTCGATTGAAAGCAACAGCACGACGATTCGCTACCGTTGCGTGTGGCGCGGGGCTGTTACCGAAAATTATGATGTGGTGTTGGGGATTCGGTTGTTGGATAATGCGGGCCGCTCGAGCCAGCAAAGTGTGGTGCGCGTTCGCTGTGTCGTTTAAATTTGCTAAGTATATTAAGCTCTTGCTACTCACCTAACATCTGCTCCAAGCTAGAACAAGACAGAATCTTGAGGTGATATCAAGGTGACCCATGAACACGCACGTTAAACGCTTATTGAAGTTGCAATATTTAACCTTGCTCGTCGTGCTTTATGGGCAGATGATGGCATGGGTCACCGCACAGGGTGATGAGTTTGTTAACAAGCTAGATACTTACTTACACGCCCAGACAACTGTGAACCGATTTATGGGGAATGTCTTGATTGCTCGAGGTGACACTGTCCTGTTTAGCGGTGCTTACGGACTTGCTAATGTTGAGGCAAACACGCCCAACACGCTCGCAACCATCTTTCCAATCGACTCTCTCACCAAACAATTTACAGCGGCAGCCATCCTGAAGTTGCAAGAGCAAGGACTGCTCAACGTCACCGACCCCATCAGTACGTTTTTGCCGGACTTTCCTAACGGTGACAGCATCACTATAAATATGTTGTTGTCGCACAGTTCAGGCATTTATGACTTTGTGGTTGACCTTGATGGCAACATGGCAAAATTAGCAGATGACTATGGTGCCGTGTCCATGCCCAACCTGATCCAACTTATTGCGGATGAACCCGTAACATCTGCACCAGGTGAGCGGTATGCCTACAATCAATCGGGCTATGCGTTGGCGACAGAAATTGTTAGTCGTGTGTCAGGTACGGCCTATGAGGTGTTTCTCGAGCAGACCTTTTTCACACCTCTAGGCATGACCAGCACAGGTTACACCACCTCTAGTAATTTGTCAGATGACATTGCCAGCAGGTTCGCCCAAGGCTATCACTGGGATGGGCACAACCTCATGCTAGGCGAAACTATTAACT
>CAZMCW010000144.1:7827-10974 GCA_964564405.1 uncultured bacterium | reverse complement strand
TAGGGATGCCGTCACAACCTCAACTAGGTTCCGCGTGAGTATTCCCTTAGTTGTAAATGGACGCTTCATGACACAGCGATTAACAGGCGTGCAGCGATATGCGCTAGAGACGTGTACGGCGTTAGATGAGTTAAATAATGTCAATTTACGCGTGATGCATCCGAGACGGACTCTAAAGACGCCCGCACCGGGGCAGCTTGAGCCCGTTGGTCAGGTGGGCGGTCACATTTGGGAGCAAGCTGAACTCGGCCCAAACATGCTTTACCAAGCCGTTAAACGTAACCCTGCGCCATTATTGTGGTCGCCCTGTAATGTAGGTCCACTCGCAGTGCGGCGGCAGATTGTCACCATTCACGACTTAGTATCAATCCGTCATCCGGAATGGGTAAGCCGGGCGTTTCATCTGTATTACAAAACTTTGTTACCCCTTTTGGCGAAGCGCGTGCAGCATATTGTGACGATTTCGGAACATTCTAAACAGACGATTCTCGAGACACTCGGCGTTCCCGAGTCCAAAGTAACAGTGATTCCAAATGGCATCGGTCATCAATTTCAGCGGGTAAGTGACACCGATATTGACGGTGTCCGTGAGCGTTACAAGTTACCAGAAAGGTTTGTGTTGAGTTTGGGGTCGCTCGAGCTCCGTAAGAACCTCATGGGGCTTATTAACGCGTGGTTGCAGCTACCCAAAGCAACCCGCTTACCCCTCGTCATCGCTGGCGGCCTCGGTGAACGCGGTGTGTTCGGTAGTTTTGATGTTGATACGCTCAACAAAGCTGGTGTGCAGCGCTTGGGTTACGTAGATGATGGCGATCTGCCTGCCCTCCTCTCTGCAGCGCAGGTGTTTGTGTATCCATCTTTAGAAGAAGGTTTTGGCTTGCCGCCACTAGAAGCGCTTGCGTGTGGTACACAAGTTGTGACCTCAAATAACTCTGCCATGGCAGAAAACTGTCAAGGGGAGGCTATCCTCGTAGACCCAACAGATAAAATCAGCATTGCTGAAGGAATTGAGGCTGCACTTGTACGTGATGAATCTTTAGAACAACGTTTAGCGAGAGCAAAACGCATCCGTACCCGGTTTAACTGGCAAACAAGTGCTGAGGCTTTAGTGGATGTTGTCAAGGTTTATTTATAGTGTCAATCAGTATCATCATTCCGGCCTACAACCCTGGTGAGCAAGCTGTTTATGCGATGTGTGACGCGCTAGCACGTCAAACTAAAGCTTTTGAGCAACTTGTGATTATTGATTCATCATCACCTGATGGCACTGCAGACGTCTGGGAAAACGCGTGGCAGCAAGCAGCAAGCAAGCATGAACATTCGGCGATGTTGTATTTAGAGAGCATCCTGCAAACTAGCTTTAATCATGGGGGTACGCGAAACTTGGCAGCTAAGCGAGCCACCGGAGATGTGTTGGTATTTTTAACGCAAGATGCGCTACCCAAAGATGAGCACTGGCTAGCTGAATTAATCCACCCACTTACCCAAGCTAGTGAGGTTGCCATTGCAGCGACTTATGCTCGGCAGGTAGCGCCGGAGGGGGTGAGTGTGCTCGAGCAATTCGCACGGTCATTCAACTATCCAGAAACGTCCCGTACCAAAACGTGGGACGACCTACCCGACCTCGGCATTAAAACCTTTTTTCTATCGAATGTTTCATCGGCCTTTTTGCGTGCGCCTTTTGAAGAGGTTGGTGGCTTCCCCGAACGCACCATCTTAAACGAGGACATGTTGATAACCGCAAGTTTGCTCAAAGCTGGTTATGGAGCCTGCTACGTGGCCGAGGCTGCTGTCTGGCACGGGCATAACTACAGCATAAGCGCCCAATTTAAGCGTTACTTTGACATTGGTGTATCCATCCGCCAAGCACAACATTTACCCGAGGACCTAGCCTCCTCTGGTGAGGGATTGCGTTTTGTGCGTGGGCAGCTTGCCTTTGTCTGGCGTAAGACAGGTGTATCGGGTCTGCTCGGCCCCCTGCCTAGGGTGATTGTGGAAAGTGCCGCTAAGTGGTTAGGATTTAGATTAGGGCAAGCTGAGCGCATCCTGCCAGTAGGGATTAAACGACGATTGAGTATGCATACGTCGTTTTGGCAAAGTAATGATAAAGGTAGCTAAAGTACATCAGCATAGAAGACTTAGGTATCTAAGAGAGCTTTGATGAACGGTTCTAAACATCATCGTGCTATTTGCGTAGACTCTCTAAGACCTTTTGAGCTAGAAACGTCATACAATGTTGATGTTTTGAGTTGAAATGCTCCTGATATTACCGAGTAATACCCTTTCCAGTTAATTCCTCGAGGAATTAACCCACGTGGAACGTGTAGAAACAGCCACCGATTTCGATAGGAACGGCATAAAACCCGCAGGGGGTCATATAGTGTTTGATCGGAATCGGTATAAAACATTTATTGCAAGGTGTACATCTTTGCCGAGTGAGTTAAATTATGTCTTTATCTTCTACTGACCGTTTTCGACCGTCATCGTCCGCAATTTCACAGCCAACAGGATTAACGTCCCGCTGGCGGAATTTGCTCGAGATTGTTGGGATTGCAAGCCTCATTGTCCATCCTTTTGCAGGCTGGTTTGGCGCGCTTCTTTTAGTAAGTTTGCATGGCTTGAGGCTGGCGCGCACATGGCGCACATGGTGGCCCTTGCGGCGCGGTTACGTCGTGCTATGGGGAGGTGTTTTTGGGCTCATTGCCGCGCGGCACTTTGTGGCCGAAACGTGGACGACATTGTGGCTCACGCTTTTGCAAGGACTTTTGGTCATTGCTGCTAGCATGGTGTTAGAAGGCAAGCGCCAGACGGTAGCGTGGGGCATCTGCTTAGCATTTTTGTTAATGATTCCCTTGGCTGTAGGGGAACGCATGGTGCTAGCCCGCTCGTGGCAGGTGAGTGACGAACAGCTCGAGTTTGACAGCAGCTTACCCTTTGGTATCGACAGCATCCGCGATCCGCGTACCCACCGCTTGTGGCAACTTCCTGAAGACGCTCAAAGCCTCACGATGTCGTTTGAAGTCCGTTACTTAGAGGGTCCTCGGGCGTGGTCGTGGCAGGGTTTTCCTCGGACAATTCCAATTACCTACCACGACAGTATTCGACCTGCTGGTGGCTTTAGCCGCATTACCTTTGCAGCTGAGGGCG
>CAZMCW010000144.1:7435-7762 GCA_964564405.1 uncultured bacterium | reverse complement strand
CCGCCGCTTTGAACATGAGCACGCGCCGGGTACGCGCTACCGAGTGAGCCTGCAACTGCGCAGCGTACAACCGTTTGCAGAAGGTGATGACAACGTTGGGCGGGTGTATTTGTTTGCCGATCGCAATGTGTCGCGTTGGGCACGCGCGCCGCTGGGGCCAGCTTGGCGCACAGTGAATTTTGAGTGGCAACCAGACGTTGAAATTACTAGCGGGCAGATGAGCATTATCCTCAATGATTTTAATGGGCTCATTGTAGATGTGCGCAGGGCGTCGCTCGAGCGACTCGAGGGCGAGCGCTGGGTCAGTCTGGGCGTGGCAGAAGATAC
>CAZMCW010000144.1:0-7425 GCA_964564405.1 uncultured bacterium | reverse complement strand
CCTCGAGCTTACCCGTTTGCGCGAAGACCCTGTGGCGAGCACCCGGTTTATGCCTCAAACTGAGTGGCAGTCGTACAATTTAACTGCGCCTGTGCCAGAGCTAGCAGGTGAGCAGTTGTACAGCATCTTGAAGCTCGAGCCTCAGCTGGCTATGCAAACCCGCAACGTTCGCATGACAACCGACGCTGGCCCGGCGCGCCCCTTTCCACACACCCGTAGACAAGCACTTTGGTTTGTACAACCCAACTTACTTGGTCACACGCTAGCTATGGCAACGGTGCTACTTGCCTTAACAGGTAGCTTGCCATGGACGCTCATATTGGGATTGGGTTTAGGCTTTGTAGGAATTTGGCTTACGGGCAGCCGGGCTGCCTACATTGCTGCCGTTACTGCCGTGAGTTGTGCTGCTTGGTTGCGCCTCCCGAAAGCTCGCCGTTGGTGGTTAGCGGTGGCGGTGGGTGTGCTAGTAGTGATGGCATTAAGTTTTCAGGAACAACTTGGCCGCTTACAGCTCTTTGGGGTGGACGTGCGCACCAGTCGTACCCTTATTTGGCGCACCGCTGCACGCGGCTTCATGCAAGCACCTGTTCTAGGTTTAGGGGACAACACACCCGCTGACTACGCTGCTGAGATTCCTGCCGGTGGCTTTATGGCATTTTGGGAAACCACGCACCCACGCGCGCAAGAGCTAGTCAGTCACGCGCATAACCTGTGGCTTTCTTTAGCAAGTCGTTACGGAGTATTTGGCGTGGTAGCGGCGCTTTGGCTTACGGCGTTCTTGCCTTGGCTTTGTTGGCGTTTTGGGCACTGGCGCGGGCTTGCCCTACTAGTGGCGTTACTCTTGCTCAATGCAGTTGATGAAACACTGTTTCATACCAGCACACTATTACTTTTAGCATTGGGGCTTAATACCTTACAGCTCGAGGGTTGGGGTACAGCGTCTCAAGACTAAGAGCATGTAAAGCTCGAGCATTATCTCAACATGTCAGGGCATATATTTATCAACATTGGCAAAGCGTCCCAATTATAGAAGTTCCAGAATTAGTTCCCCCTTATCAAGTGGGTCGATTTTTACTTCCCTAGGTCGAACGAGATGATGCCTTTAGGCATTATTCGGGATGTAAGCGGATTTTATACAAGACGTTATAACGTACTCTCTGATAACGTGCTCTCTGATGATGGAAAGATATCAGAAGGTACATTTTTGTGCTATACAACCACATAGAAAGATGCTTGCAGATGTCTTCACGTAGTTGTCTTCAAGTGAACGGAATGTTGATATTATACATCGGCGTATATGTAGTGTTTTCTTGTTACGATGTTCGTGAGAAACTGTTTAGTTATACCTGTACATAATACTAGCTTATGAAAGCTTGTAACCACAGTACTTACAAGTTTAACTATTGCCTAGGACGTTACAAAATCCTCACAGCCTTGTATTATAGCCTTGTATAATTCAGCATACATTTTGATCTCATCTGTCTCCAACATGGTTACGCCACTGTGTACAGATGTAATTAGCATCATTTTCCTGCATGTCCATACATTTATCAAATGTAGTCTTTGGTGCCATCAGAGTAGTGGCTTCATGATACTGTGCATCGTTTTAAGGGGGACGGAAGTACTGATGTAGTCCTGTACTTGGGTATACGGCAAAATCAGTACTGAAGTATTTAGTGCGAGTGCGTAAGTTAATCTGTACAGGCTATAGATAGGCTGTAAAAGCTGTAAATAAGCTGTATAGGTTATTAATCTTGTACAAGCGCAATCGTATTAAGGACGTTAGTAACAGCAGCGTTGCCAGCAAGAGTGTTAACGTTGACAGCAGATTGCTTTGATGCGTGAATTGACTTTGCAGTGTATCTATAACAGCTGTGTGTTTTATAGCTATTTAGTTCACAAACATGTAAAGGCATATCCGCTCGAGGTCAGGTCAACACTTAACAAGAAAAACGGCGCATAAATAAAGAAACAAGTATGGTCGTTTTGGTGATGCAATTGCAAACGCGTTGATAGGAAAGGGCACTATTTCAATATGCATCTTACTGCTGATACGCACGCTGATAGCAACGACATTGGTAGCGGCGATATTGACAAGGCGGCGAGTGATACTCACATACCTAGCAACTCTGCTTTTATAAGTAGAGCTATAGCAGGTGATACTGCTTCCACTAATATTCTTTGCAATAACACTGCGTGCAATAGCATTGTGGTATGTACGTCCACAGCTAAAAATGCAATGACAGCCGCAAGTATTAATATTTTTTTAGATGACTCCCCTAAATGTGGGATAGCGCAGCAAGCCAAAATGTGGCAAAACCTGCGCGTATCTGTTAAAGTACCTGCGATGTTTCATTTGCGCGTTTTACTTAGCACTATGTGTTGCTTGTTTTCGACGCTGTCGCTTATGACTTTGTTACCAGCGGCATATGCACAAGCACCCAAAGAGATCATTGTTGCTCCGGGTGATACTTTGTCAGAACTTGCGTCAACACACAACGTCACTGTTAATGACCTTATACAAACAAACGCCTTAGGTGATGCCGACATACAAGTTGGAGATATCTTAGTGTTGCCTGGGCAACCTTATGCTCGGGTAACCTACCGAGTTAAAGCAGGTGATACACTCACGGAGCTTGCAGTTGCGTTTGACCTAACCGTGAGCGAACTGCGAGACATTAACCAGCTCGAGGCTGACAGCTTACAAGTAGGACAACTTTTGTATTTAACGTCCGACGGACTTTCTGACAACACCACCATTGTACAACCTGGTGACACGCTATCTGCCATTGCAGCGCGGCATAGCACCTCAGTAGAAGCACTACAGATCGCCAATAACCTTGTCAACACACGTATTAATGTAGGACAACGCTTATTATTGCCCTCGAGTGCTGACACTGTACCCGAATCATACATAGTGCGCACAGGCGACACACTCTATGATATTGCTGTTGCGTTTGATATGACCACAGATGAGCTGATTGCTAGAAACGATTTGGATGGAACCATCATTCAGGTAGGTCAATCGCTAACTTTGCACAACTCAACGCCGCTCGAGCTACTTCAAGTTACTGTAGACAATGGTGACAGCTTGTGGGCCATTGCTAACACTCACGACGTAAGCGTACGTGCGCTCAGAGAAGCTAACAACCTAACTAGTTCTGCTGTTCTTCGTCCAGGTGATACACTCAGTATTCCTGGGCGGTTTGCATCCACTAACCAAGCAGATGTAGGGGGTAGTGCGTCACGCACGGTGACTGTAGCTAGGGGCGATACCCTATCTGCAATTGCAAGCCGTAATGGCACATCGGTAACAGCCCTTATGTCTGCTAATAGTTTGCAGAGCACCCGCATTGAAGCTGGTCAAGTGTTGCGGATTGTCCCCGGCTCACAGTTACAACCTGCTGCTGCCGCCGCCCCTGCCGCGCCTACGCCAACCGCTACACCAGCGCCACCTACCGTTACAGACGGCATTGTCTGGCCCTTAACTGGCCTTATCACCTCACGCTTTGGGTACCGCCGTTTGCGTATTGGCGGTAGCAACTTTCATACCGGGTTAGATATTGATGGTGAAACGGGTGACCCCATTGTAGCTGCTGCAGCTGGTACGGTAACTTTTTCTGGCTGGTACGGTGGCTACGGTAAATTGGTTATTATTCAGTCAGGCAATGTGGAGTACTACTACGCGCACGCGTCAACCTTACTTGTGAGTGAGGGTACACAGGTTCAAGCAGGACAGCGTATCGCCCTTGTAGGTGTAACGGGGCGGGTAACTGGGTCGCACTTACACTTTGAAATTCGGGTTGATGACCGTCCTATTGATCCTCTACCTGTACTGGAGCGCCGCGCAAGTTTATAAAGTTCATCTAACAAGAAATCTATTTTTAGCAATTTTGTTACACACTGCTCAGGTACTTGGGTAGTGTGTTTTTCTGTAACTTGAAACTCGAGTAATAAGTGGTTGAAGGTCTATCTCATACCCTTTCAGGTTATTTTGGTAACAAAATAGCCCGAGTAGCACGAGTAGAAACAGATAGCGGTAGCAGCCAAGCAACGTGATTCATTCACGTTCCATTCTGCAAAGTCATTACGGAAACACTTAGCGTTTCTATAAGTAACTGTACAGGCGGTTGCGCGTGTGGCCTAGGGAAGTAGAAACCGACCCACTCAGTATGGGGGAACCAATTCTGGAACTGCTAGTCATATATCACGTTAAGTTTAAATTGCTACGATCATTATTTTGAATACATCGTCTGTAACGTCACACTCATGAGTTGCAGGTGTAGCTAACCAGCTGATATCTGTTGTAGATAGGTAAATGTAGTGACCTAACATTGTGTGTCAATATTGTGTGTCAGTGGAGCAGATCGTCACATCTTGCACAGTGCAAAATATAACCCTGTACCTCGAGCTGGTTAAACTGGGCATCGGTAACCATAAATGTCCTGCGTAACAAGCTCAAAAATTGCAAAAGGTGATGTCACCGACCAAGAAATTCGTAAGCAACCCACAAAACCTCGATATTCTCTATCCTAGACTAGATGAATGAGATTACTTCGACCTATTTTACAGATGATTTAATATAAACAAGTGTCTCAGCGAGCGTAACAGGACGTCATGCTATGAGGCAGTGTTATGAGGCAGTGTTATGAGGCAACATACACATACTGATGATATTGAACTGAGTCCGTGGCTAGCTCGCTTTGGACTCAGCCAGTTTCGGCCACATCAAGAAGACATCATACGAGCGGCGTTAGCTGGTAGAGACGTCCTCGCAATTTTGCCGACGGGTGCGGGTAAGTCTTTAAGTTACCAACTACCAGCAGTGATGCAAGCTGGACTTACAATTGTGATTAGTCCGTTGGTTGCACTTATGGACGACCAAGTAGCTGCTCTACACGCGCTAAAAATTCCAGCAGCAGCACTTCACGGTCAACTGGATGCAGCTGCTAGTCAACGCGTTCGCAGTCAACTCGCTCGAGCTACTCTCAGCTTGTTATATGTAGCGCCAGAGCGGCTCGAGGGTGACCTTATAACCACCCTCAAAACACAGGCTATTGCCCGCTTGGTAGTTGATGAAGCTCACTGTATTTCTGAATGGGGGCACGACTTTCGGCCAAGTTACCGCCGCTTGAGCGCGTTGCGGCGTGCTTTGGGTCGGCCGCCAGTCACCGCATTAACTGCTACAGCCACAGCTTATGTAGCAGCAGATATTGGTGAGCAACTTGCGCTCGAGCACCCCTTACGCGTCACAGCCAACTTTAACCGTCCTAATCTTGCATATAGTGTGTGGCACGCAAGTTGCGGTCCAGTTAAACGCGAACTAACCTTACACGCGGTGCAACGTTATCAAACACAAGGCAGTTGTGTTATTTACGCGAGCACCCGGCGCGAGGTAGACGCTCTCGCCCGTGAACTTGACCGCCAGTTACCGGTGTCAGTTTTGGCTTATCATGCGGGCTTAGATAAAACCTTGCGCAAGCAGCGCTTTGATACATTTATGAGTGGGGAAGCACGGGTTATCGTGGCAACAACGGCGTTTGGCATGGGCGTTGACAAGTCGAATGTGCGGTTGGTACTGCACTACCGGATGCCTGCTTCTGTGGCAGCGTACTATCAAGAAGCAGGTCGCGCCGGGCGTGACGGACAAGCAGCAGCGTGCATTCTTTTACATACACCCACAGATAGAGACTGGCACAAGCGTTTTATTGTTCAAGCGATGCCAAGCCCATTAGACTTGAAACGCGTTTATGTGTACTTGCGCAATCTCGAGAGTTTACAGCTCGAGCAGCCGCCCCTTGTGAAACTTGCTGCTCAATTCAAACTGCCTTTAGCACGTATGCAAGCCGTGCTTGACTGGCTTGAGCACTACCCTCCGGAAACCATGCCACAATTTATGCAACAGTCTGAAAAACAACGTCAGTTAGGGCGCAAACTTGCGTTGCTCGAGGCTATGTCTGGCTACGCTCAGCGTAAAGAAGGCCACAGACAAGCGTTGGTCACGTATTTTTCAGGTGCTATGCCCGCGCATAAGCGCGCACCCCATCATGATGCAACGTTACAGCTACAAGGAGAAGCTGCTGTTGAGCGTCCGCTTACAAGTTCAGAGCAGTGGCTTTTAGATCATCTACCCGACATAGCAAGTGCGCCGTTTTTAAGTCCGTCTGTACCGCCTTCACTTGACCCTTGGCAAGAAGCAGATGTGTCACGTGTGGCGGAAGATTGGCGTGCTCGAGGCTGGCTCAACCGGCATTATCAACTTACGCGCTTGGGAAAGATGCAACGTTATGCTGTGTCTTAGTATAAACAAGCTGTATCTTAGCGGGTACGTTAACACTGCTGTTGGCGAAAGCTTCTGCGAGTGTTATGGTTATACCTGGAGACCTTTGTGAATCTCGTCGTTATTGGAGACATCCACACTCAACATGAAAAACTTTGGCGTATGTTGCAAGATGCCGGTCTTGCCGACGATCAACACGCGCCCACAGATAACCTACACAATCCAGATACCAAGCTGATTTTGCTTGGCGACTTGGTCCATGCTAAAAGCCGCCAGCGTTACTCACAGCTAGCTGGGGTACGCCGTTATGACGAACGCAATCCCAAGCACCTAAGTAGTGTTGAAGCTGCGCAAGAAAAAATGCTCTGGGAGATTAAAACGTTTGCAGACGCTGTGCCGGCTGGGCAGGTAACAATCCTCATGGGCAATCACGACTACAACGTTATTACGCCAGAACAAGGGGCGCTGCGCAGCGATAACGTAGCCCACTTAGAATGGCACGAACCTGGTGAAAGTCGCTTAAATGCCGATTTGCAGGCGTGGATTGCCAAGTGGCCCTATGAACAAGTTATTGAGGGCATTCACTTTGCGCATGTTGGTCCGCTCGAGGAACACAACCGTTATGACGAAAGTTTTTACCTCGAGAATCGCCGCCGCTGGATCTATGAAGACAAAGACTACCTCGAAGAAACCGACTACCGCATAGGCATTTACGGTCACACGCCAGTGCGCGGCGGCGTCAATTTGGCGTCTCGAGGACGAGCTATTTTGCTAGACACCAACGGCTACCGTCATGAAGCTTGCTACCTTACAATTAATATTGAACAGCGCCACTACCACATTCGTATGCAAGGGCTGTTTTTTGATGAGCTTGTCCCGAGATGATTTGTCCTGGGATAGTTAAAAAATATTAATACAGGCAAATTGGAACGTCTCAAGTTGCTAATTGGGATTTTTAGAAACCAAGATAATGCCTTTTCACAGTTCAAACCTCAGCACCAAACTATACGGTTCCCAACTACTTCACCTGAGCAAATAAAATCAATTGATAGGTTTACACCTTCTCCTCATCCCCCTTTCTCTTCTTCTCCCCTTCCTAACTTATACCCTTTCCGGTTATTTTGGTAACAAAG
The DNA here is from genome assembly GCA_964564405.1 of uncultured bacterium. Classification (GTDB taxonomy): domain Bacteria; phylum Deinococcota; class Deinococci; order Deinococcales; family Trueperaceae; genus JBCCBI01. The sequence goes on along the minus strand of CAZMCW010000144.1, from coordinate 12 downwards.
TAACCCGAGCGG
>CAZMCW010000143.1:3592-10979 GCA_964564405.1 uncultured bacterium | reverse complement strand
ACCTCGATCCCTCTCTCCTACAACAGGCTTTGGACGTTTTGTCGTGTACTTAGCATCTTTGGACAACTTTTAGAAAGAACGCATGTCAAATGTTATGTTCTGCGGTCATCTGCCCTGTGGAGACAATCCAATAGTTAAGTGTGTAAAGAAATATTTTCAAGTTTCTATATATTTGTATGTACTTAATCTTCTTTGTGAGTGTAACATGTTTTGGTATAAAAAGTACGCTTGTACTCTCAAGGTTGCAGATTTATATTAAGTTTAGATGAACATTATTGACATCAGGACACGCTTATGCAGATACCCCCATGATGTCTACGCGAACATCGTAAGCATCTTCAAAGAGCCCAGCTCGGTTGCGTGCTTCGTGCAGTTCAATGCTAATGTCGTCTTCAGCTAGGACTTCAAGTTGTACGTAATCTTCACTAATATGACAGCGCAGGTCTTTGACCCGTTGAGCTTTACTACGCTCGAGATACTCTGCAAGTCGCAACAAAGCTGCTAGTTTACTAACCCGAGTCATGTCGCCGTCCTCGAGCAAGTCGCCATAGCCTTCGTCATCTGGACTGCCTTTGCGGTGATAACGCACTAAAAGACCAATAATAATCTGCTCACGGTGGCTGTAACCGGGTAGGGCTGCACCCATCGTCAAGTAAAACCCGTGTTTATGGTGGTCGTAATAACTTACTGCCATGCCAATGTCGTGCAAACGGGCGGCGGCGGCTAAAAGTTCGCGTTCGTTAGCACCGTAGCCATGTAAAGACTCGAGGCCGTCAAACAGTGCGAGCGCCAACTTGCACACGTGTTCGTTGTGTGGCACGTTGTTGTAGTAACGGCGCATGAGGTTGACCACGCTAAAGTGACGTACTTCGTCTAGTACGTGAGTATCACTTTCTACAAAACGGCTGTAAAACAAGCCTTCGCGCACCCCTTGTCCACTGATGGTAATGGCGTTAGCAGCACTGCGCGCAAGCAGTTCACGCGCTACGACGGCACCTGCCAAGATGATGTCCGCGCGGTCACTATTTAACCCCGAGATGTCTTTGCGCTCAGCAGTTGTTGCTTCAGCTAGCATGTCTACAATGTTTGCTAAATGCGCTTCTTTGAACATGTAGTTGTGTTTGAGGTCAAGCGAGTAGTTTTCGCGCTTTTGCTGAATTTTGGCAAGGTTGCGAATAGTGCCGCCCATACCTACTAGGGTATCTGCTGCTGCAAAATTTTCGGGAATGGTCTCGAGTTGTGTTTTGATGTGCTTTTCTAAAGCTTTAAGTTCTTTTTTCTTGGGAGGATCGTTACTAAAAAACTGCTCGGTTAAGCGTAACGCTCCCAAGGGCCACGATTGACCTTGCACAAAGTTGCGCGCTTTCATTTCGCTGAGTTGCGCACTACCCCCACCAATGTCCACAATGAACCCGTCAGCTATGTTGAGGCTATTGGCAACAGCTAATACGCCGTAATAAGCTTCTTTTTCGCCTGACAAAATAACGGGCGAAATGCCTGCTTGTTCTTTGGCCGCAGCCAAAAAGCTATCACCGTTTTTGGAATCTCTGACAGCGCTTGTGGCAGTTGCAATAATGTCACTAACGCCTGCAGCTTGACAGTACATGCGGTAATTTTTAAGCACATTTATACCGCGTTCAAACGCATCTGCTCGCAAAATATTGGCACTGCCCATGCCCTCAGCAAGGCGCACCACTTGGCGCAGTTCGTCCACTTGGCGGTAGCTGTAGTCAGGTTGATAAGCCATCAAAATGAGCTTGCAGGTATTTGACCCCAAATCTATAATCGCCACATGGTCTTCTGGATGTACCGTGACCATTTGGTCACTGGGTTGATGCTGCGATGTGGTGATAGAAACCTGCTGGGCGTCGCTCATAGCATCAGTATGGCATACTTCAATACCGGTAGCGACGCTTATGGCGTGCAGGTCTTAGCAGGTAATGAAGTGTTTGTACGTACTGTTGTTATCAGTAGTTATGCAGTTCAATTAGCAGTTCCAGGATTAGTTGTCCATACCAAGTAGGTCGATTTCTACTCCCCTAGATTTCTACTCCCCTAGATTTCTACTCCCCTAGATTTTTACTCCCCTAGATTTTTACTCCCCTAGGTCGCACGCGCAATTGCCTGTGGCAGTTACTCGTGGAAACGCTAAACATCATCACGATTTAATATAATGCCATGCACCCTCAAAACCGTGATGTGACGAGCAACAGCATATTTGCGAGCTGCCGTTACAGGTTGTTAGTGTGTTGTGATGTCGTGCATCGGTAAGGGGAAAAGTAGATGAGGATTGTATCTGATGAAACGCACATGTCTCACAACCATCAGCTGCTGCAAGTATTAATCTCAGTTGGTATGACCTGTGATATGTCAATTTGTCGTGCGACGACTAGAAACATCAGATATAACAGAGTTCTTGCTGGGTGATGCCGAAAACAATAAAACTCTCACATGCTCAGTTGCACATATGAGGGCTTGTAGGTGTGCTTATCTTCTTTAAGTATCTCCGTAGTGACTTTGTGACACGAAACGTAAATGAATCATGTTCTTTAACCGCTAACCGCTGTCTGTATCTTGCAGATACAGACAGGAGATACTTAAATCTAGTGCATTAGAATCTAATACTAAATTGACTCTTAAATGTCATAGTCTGAATCATCTAAGGGTACGCTCGAGCTGCGCTGTACTTCGTAAACACAAGCGATTTTGATGTCGCTTTGTGGCATCAAAACATCACTTTAGTATAACGCACTAGAACCTAACGCATCTCGCGCAACGGTACAGCCCGCACACAGGCTAAATCTTGCGCTTGAATATTGCCAATTTCTTGGGCAGAAAAACCTACTCGAGTAAGGTCGGCAATATTGTTATAAGGGCGCGCGCTAATGATTTGATCCGCCCGAAATAGCGTGACCCCAACAACAAACGTCAACTCGCTAACGCTAGCACTGTTTAGGTCGATGCAGTCGATGGGTGCAGGTGGCGTGGTGGGGCCGGTGAGCGCTGGTGCAGGGGTGATTTGGGTAGGTGGCGTCAGGGTTGTAAGGGGAGTTAAAGTCCTTTGTTGAGGCGGTGCTACCGGTGTTGCGGGTGTAGTTTGCGGTCTGGGTTGCGAAAGGTCAAAAATGGCACCTGGTGCAAGTGCTGGGTCAAGTGTGGTTGTAGGCGCACTACCGAGCAACAAAGTTTCACAGGCGATGCCGTCACCATCGGCGTCTAGTTGGTCGCGCTCGAGCGTCTGACTAGCTCCCAACCGCAAATAAAAGTTTTGCGCGCTTTGCCAATCGCTAAACCCTTCACAGGTTGGGGCGAGCAGCAAAATTTCACAAAAAACACCATCGCCATCGTCATCAAAGACTTGTTGGGCAGCGGGCGCTAACTGAATAATGTAAGCTTGCGCGTCTTGCCAACTTGAAAACTCACGGCAATTGGTGATGTTTTCGCCGCTTCTAAATGGAGGTGTGGGCGTACCCGGAATAAGCTCGCCAATTACGGGCGGCTGGCGCAACTCGAGCAAGCGAATGGTTAACCGTGACGGACGCGCGCCTAGGGGTCGCAACTGCCCGGTGTCGTAAAAAAGAGGTCGGGCTGGGTTGGTACCCACACTGGTAATGTCAATCGTGCTGCGCAGCGGGCTTATGCGCACGCCCGTTGGGGTTGCGCCTTCTAGCCGGCCGCTTAAACCTGGAAACACGCCTCCGGCTGAACCAGCAGGCAAACCCGCATAACCTTGCCCACCTAGTGCACGGTTAACTTGCATGAAGCGTTGCCCTAAGTAGTCCCAACGCCCAGCTGGGTCCAGCACGTAAGCATAGGCTTGAATATTGCTGGCGCTGTCGCGGGAAGGTTCAACGACCTCGAGCCACACCCCGCGCCCAGTGATCATGCGCCCTAATGTTGGCGCGGCGTCCATTTGACCGCGAATATCTAGACCAATTAAACGCACGGTTTCATCAAAATCTGGTAAATCTATGACAAAGCGTTCGCCGTCAATGACCCGAACAACCTCAAACGGACCAAACAATTCACTGCGGGGCGATAGGTCTTGAGCGTAACCACCGACCGCAACCAACATCACGAGCACAACAAAGAAAACACGCATAAACTTAGCTATAACAGATGGCGTAGGCGCGTGTCTGTAAAGTTGATAGCATCTGCTCGAGCTGTTTAGGTAGTTTGTGTCCCTAAGCATGATGTTGCTCCCTAACCATATGAACGCCTGCGACCATGTTGGCAAGTTTTTGCTTGGCTGCCCAGCGGGCTGTTTGGCTGAGGCCGCAATCTGGTGCGAACGAGAGTTTATCGGCGGGGGCGTGTTGCAAACACAGCTTAACTTTGTCAGCAATGTCTTGTGGGGTTTCAATAAAATAGCTTTTCACGTCGATGATGCCTATTGCTACACGCTTTTTCTGGGCAATGTGGGTAATGAGCTCGAGCTCGGCATACTCGCGGTTGGCCATCTCCACGTGAATTTCATCGACGTGCATCTCCAAAAAATCTGGAAACATTGGCGCGTACTGGCGTTTACCTACCGGATGACCTTTGTAATTACCAAAACACAAATGGGTAGAAAGTAGGCACTTGCCCACAGCAGGTTCCACGGTCCGGTTAAAGACATCCACAAACTTCTTGGTATCACTTTTATAAGCGTAACAACTCATGGACGGTTCGTCGACGGTAATTTCTATGCAACCAGCTTTAATAAGGTCAGCAAGTTCTTGCCTCACAATTGGGATAAGTGCCTCGGTAATCGCCATGCGGTCAGGGTACTGCGCATTGGGCAGTAAGCGCCCACTTAGCGTATAGGGTCCCGGCACACTTGCTTTGAGGGTATAGCCCGTTGGTGCCAAGCGTTTGAGGCGGGTAAACTCAGCCACCACACCAAGACCCCTGCTAGCACCTAACTCACCCACAATAGGGTGTTTGCCACGCTGGTCATGCGCAGGCGGGCCAAAGTTACGGCGACTCGCTTGGGGCGCACCGAGGCCGTCCAAATAACCATAAAACGACAAGTTAAAGTCAAAGCGAGTTTGTTCGCCGTCGGTAATGACATCTAGCCCGGCGCTTATTTGGTCATACATAGCGGTGATGACGGCATCGTCTTGCATTTCTTGAATCTCATCGCTGCCGAAGTCGTCTAAATAGTGGCGGGCGTGCTCGAGCCAACTTGGAAACGGATACGAACCAATCACGGTTGTGCGTAGAGGTGGTACGTCAGACATAAGACCTGCTCTCAACAGATGATTTAAGATAAACCTGCAAATATGTTTGACATCATTAAATCATGTTACGAATACAGGTGCGTTCAACTCAATTAAACTAGCGAACACAGGTGTGTTCGACTCAATTAAACTAGCGAACACAGGTGTGTTCGACGCAGCGTAGGACTCCTGATACCAAGTCCGACAAAACACATCATAAACTCCTACGGAGTTCATTACGTTCTAGTCGGACTTGGTATCTGTTTCTGCTCGCGAGTTGTCTCGCGAAACGCTCGGAGCCGCTCAGGTTACTTTGTTACCAAAATAACCGGAAAGGGTATGACAACAACAATTCTGGAGGCATAACGTGAACAAAGCTAGCACACAACACCCTCACTCTAAACCCGTCCAACGGTGGGGCCTAACTGGCAATATTGGCTCTGGTAAGTCGTCGGTTGCGCGCTTGCTTAAGGCCAAAGGTGCCGCCGTCATCGACGCAGACGCCCTTGCTAAAACAGCTACCCAAGACCCTGAGGTGCTTAAAGAAATTGCTAGCCACCTCGGTGAGCACCTTGTAACTGAGGACGGCCTCGACCGAGTCGCAACAGCTGCTTTGGTCTTTGAAGATAGTAGCGCCAGACAAACCCTCAACGACATTATTCATCCGTGGGTTGGGCGTGAACGGACGCGGCTCGAGCACAACTTACTCAATCAACCCAACCCGCCTAAGCTTATTATCCACGACATACCCTTGCTGTATGAAACGGGTTTAGAAGATGGGGTCGATGGCGTTATTGTCGTCACTGCGCCACTGGCGACGCGCATAGACAGAGTGATTGCACGCAGTCAGCTCTCGGCCCAAGATATTGAAGCTCGAGATTATAGCCAGCTTGACCTAGCTGAAAAAGCAGCCAAAGCAGATGTCGTTATTGATAACAGCGGTACGTGGGAGATGCTCGAGCAGCAGGTTGATCGGTTTTGGGACAGGGTTGTTCAATCTTAAATTTTTGATACTTGTTCAGGTTGATGCTCGAGCAGACATGATGAGAGCTTAAGGCGTAAACCAGCAATAAATAAGACACAGACCTAATAAAAGCCTGTGCCATAAGTTGGTGACGTACTTACTTAACTACACTGCTGAGGGGATTATCTAAAGGCGTCAGTGAGGCGGGCTCGCTTGCCTGTAGGTAGAGACTGGGGCTCAAGGTCCTCACCAAAGTCTATGTTTTCAAGGTCTATATCCTCAAGAATGAGAGGTATCAGATCAATGTCTACGCCTGTTTTAGTTTCGCCAATAGCCAACTCAAACGGATCGGTAAAGCCAAAGGGTTCGTTGTCATCGACAACTTGGTCTTCATCTAAATCCTGCCAGCCAACGACTTCATAGGTGCCAGGCTCTAACATCTCAAAGAACTCGTAAGGTACAGCGTTACCTGTTTTGGGTACTTCAATGACTGGCGAGCGGTCGCCTAGGTCAACGTCATCACAGGCACTGTCTAAGCAGAAAAAGGCGGCCACAAAGGTAGGTACTTGCGTCGAATTAAGGATGGGTAGTTCTGCAAGGTTAGGTTGCTCACCATCCTCGGTTATAGTGAGGGCGGCTGCTGCATCAATAAGCCCAGCACCACATTCACTACCACTAGGGCGCATACAAGCATCGGCATTTAGTGGGCGGGAAGCTGATTCCAAGCGGGTCCGAAGTTGGCTAACTGTGAGGTTAGGGTCTTGAGCAAGCATGAGTGCAGCCAAACCTGCTACGTGCGGTGCTGCCATGGATGTGCCCTGGTAGAAGGTGTAGTTAGAATTGTTGTTGCTGTCAAACATAGTGCTTAAAACGCCGCCATTAATTTGCTGACCACCCTGCTCGAGGGTTTGATTCGTATCGCCACCAGGAGCCATTACATCAATACCAGTGCCGTAGTTAGAGTAAGGTGCGCGTTGGTTGGTTGGTCCCGTTGCGCCTACCGTGAGCACATTTTGGCAGTTGGCTGGCCAACTAGTTGACACGTCTTCGTTGTCGTTGCCAGCCGCAGCCACAATGAGTGTCCCTGAACGGGCAATATCTGCAAATAAATCTTCAATGGCCGCGGCGCACTCACCAGGGCCGCCAAGACTTAAGTTAATGACCTTTGCTTGTGGGTTAGGGTTAGCTGGCAGCTCTGCTTGGGCACGTTGGGTCTGCGCTG
>CAZMCW010000143.1:0-3582 GCA_964564405.1 uncultured bacterium | reverse complement strand
CTCGGTAGTGCCACCAGCTGCACCAAGTACCCGAACAGGTGCAATTTTGGCACCCCAACTTACACCTGCTACACCAGTTGTGTTGTTTGTACGTGCTGCAATGGTACCCGCGACATGTAGCCCATGAAAGCCTGTTCTGATGCCGTCATCAGTAGGGTCATTGCTTTGTTCAATGAAGTTGTAGCCGGGCAACAAGTTATCAACAATATCTGTGTGTTGGGTAATGCCTGTGTCCAATACAGCCACCACAACTTCGTTGCTGGTACCGTCTTCAATTTGCCACGCGCGCGGTAAATTCAGTGCGTCATAGTGCCACTGCAGCAAATATCCTCGATCGTTAGGACGTTTTATGCTACCAGGAGTTTCACCATCTGGGATTTGGCCTTGGCAAAAGGTATTATTTGGGAACAGCGTGCAGTCTGGACCGTCCTGTTGAACTCTAAAAATTTGGTTAGGAAACGCATCAACAACGTCGGGGCTGGCTTCTAAGCGAGCAATCAGTTGCCATGTTTCTTTAGTGCTAATACCTTCTGCACGGTAAATACCCAAACGGTCATTAGCAGTGGTGCGCGCAAACTTAAACGATGTGTTGGCAACTTTGAGGGTGTCAATACTTTGCGTGTTGATGCCAGGTGCAAATTGCACAAACACATCACCGGGGACAATTTCGGCGTTGCTTGCGCGCACATCAACATCTACCAAATAACCGGGGAAAAATAGGGTGCCGCTAATACTGGCAAGAGCGTCATCATTAGGGCTGTCAGGGTCGCTGCTGCCCCCGCAAGCGACAAGCAGTAGGCTTAACCACAACAAACTCAGGATACTTACATAACGGTGTTGCATATTTACCTCGTTTCAAAAGTTTCAGTAGAAAGTAGGAGTGCTAAAAACCATACGCATAACTGAAATGTTGTGTAACGGCTGGGGTTAATGGCGTTGACTGTGCGTCTGTGGACTGGTCCTAGCACTTAGTTGGCTATACATTGTTGGCCTCCCTTTCAAGCTGGCAGGCGTACTAGCGGGTATGAAGCACGTGAATTCAAATACATCTTTAAGCTGATGAGCCACAGCACATATTTATACGCAAATTTGGGAAAGATTTGATAAAGATCTTAGGAGTAGAAACCGATCTGTTCAACGTGTATCAATATGTCATGTAATGCTATTAATGTTTGACTGGTAGCGGTTCCAGGATAAGTTTTCCTATGCAGAGTGGGTTTATTTCGACTCGCCTAGATCGCATCTGGAGTTGCTGGGGTAACTCCAGACGGAAATGCTATGGAAACAGTAAAAAGGCACAGACCTTTACAAGCCTGTGCCACAAGTTGGGGTTGTTATTTACTTAACTATTACTTCCAAGGTGTTATCTGAGCCTATCAGCGAGGCGAGCGCGTCTGCCAGTAGAAACAGACTGGGGCTCAAGGCCCTCATCAAGGTCTTCATCACTAATAACAAGCGCTTCCAGATCAACATTAACGCCCGTTTTGGTTTCGCCCGCAGCTAACTCAAACGGTTCGGTAAATCCAAAGGGTTCGTTATCGTCTACAAATTCATCTTCATCTAAATCTTGCCAGCCGATGACTTCGTAGGTACCGGGCTCCAAATTTTCAAATTCGTAAGGAACCGCGTTGCCTGTGGTGGGAACTTCAATTAGCGGTGAGCGGTCGCTAAGGTCTACCTCGTCGCACAAGTCGTCTAAGCACACAAACGCAATGACCAACGTGGGAACGCGGTTGGGATTAAACGCGGGTAGAGCTGCAAAGTTGGGTTGTTCTCCGCCCTCGGTGACCGTTAACGCGGCAGCGGCGTCAATAAGACCAGCACCACATTCACTGCCGCTAGGGCGCACACACGCTTCAGCATCAAGTGGGCGGGATGCTAAGCGCAAGCGGGTTCGTAGTTGGCTCACTGTGAGGTTTGGCTCTTTGGCAAGCATGAGTGCAGCCAACCCTGCTACGTGCGGTGCCGCCATGGACGTACCTTGGTAGAACGTGTAGTTAACGTGCCATTGCGGTCAGAGATAGTGCTGAGTACACCGCCTGTGATCTGCCGCCCCCCGCGGTTGAGGGTTTGGTTGGTGTCACCCCCAGGTGCCATGACGTCTATGCCATTACCAAAGTTCGAGTAGGGTGCGCGTTCGTTGGTAGGACCAGTTGCACCCACGGTGAGCACATTTTGGCAGTTGCCGGGCCAGCTGGTAGAGACGTCTACGTTTTCGTTGCCAGCTGCAGCCACAATAATTGTGCCAGAACGGGCAATATCTGCAAATAAGTCATCGATACTAGGCGCACATTCACCGGGTCCGCCTAAGCTTAAGTTGATGACCTTGGCTTGTGGGTTGGGGTTAGGTGGAAGCTGCGCTTGGGCACGTTGGGTTTTGGCAGCCCACTCGATGCCGTCCATGATTTGTTCGGTGCTGCCGCCGTCTGCCCCAAGGACGCGCACGGGCACAATTTTGGCACCCCAACTTACCCCGGCGATGCCTGTGGTGTTATTGGTACGTGCCGCAACTGTACCTGCAACGTGTAACCCATGAAAATCTGTGTTGATGCCGTCATCGGTAGGGTCGTTATTGCCTTCAATGAAGTTGTAGCCGGGTAGCAAGTTGTCGATAATGTCTGGGTGTTGGGCAATACCAGTATCAAGCACGGCGACCACAACCTCACTACTGGTGCCATCTTCAATTTGCCACGCGCGCGGTAAGTTAAATGCCTCATAGTGCCATTGCAACGCGTATCTATTATCGTTAGGGCGTTTTTCGCCACCATTACCCGGATTTTCACCAGGGTTCTCGCCAGGATTTTGTGGTCCGCAAAAGTCAACATCTTCAGGAAAAGCTGCACAGTACTCAGCATCGTCTAGTATGTCGTCTTCACAGCCAGCTAAGTTTGGATTGTCGATACGCTCGGGGTCTTGCTCGCCGGGATTTTCACCAGGGTTCTCGCCGGGATTTTGTGGTCCGCAAAAGTCAACATCTTCGGGAAAAGCTGCGCAATACTCAGCATCGTCTAGTGTGCCGTCTTCACAGCCAGCTAGGTTTGGATCATCGATGCATTCAGGGTCTTGTTGTTGAACTCTAAAAATCTGGTTGGGAAACGCGTCAAGGATTTCGGGGCTGGCTTCCAAGCGGGCGATAAGCTGCCAGGTTTCTTCAGCGCTAATGCCTTTTGCACGGTAGATGCCTAAACGGTCGTTAGCAGCGGTGCGCGCAAATTTGAACGACGTGTCGGCAACTTTTAAGGTATCTATACTTTGGGTGCTAATGCCCGGTGCAAATTGCACAAACACGTCACCGGGGACAATTTCAATGTTGCGCGCGTTAATGTCAACATCACCTAAATAGCCAGGAAAAAATAGGGTGCCGCTGATGCTAGCAAGAGCGTCATCATCGGGGACGTCATTGTCGGGGTCACTGGTGCCGCAAGCGATAAGAAGAAGTGCTAAACATAGCAAACTGAGTGTGAATAGGCTGCGCTGCTTCATGAGTACCTCGTTTCAACAAAAGTTTTGCTTCATACCCTTTCCGATTATTTTGGTAACAAAGTAACCCGAGCGGCTCCGAGCGTTGCGCGAGACAACTCG
>CAZMCW010000142.1:0-10994 GCA_964564405.1 uncultured bacterium | reverse complement strand
GGGCTTGGTGACTGGGTGGTGAACACCCGCAAGTTTCCAGACGGCCTAGGCAAGCTTATTAAGGATGTCAACGCCCTCGGCATGGACTTTGGCCTTTGGGTCGAGCCTGAAATGGTCAACGCGGACAGTGACCTCTACCGCGCCTACCCAGATTGGGTTTATCACTTTGTAACCCGCCCGCGTAGTTTAGGGCGTAATCAGATGATTTTGAATTTAGCGCGGGATGACGTTCGCGATGCTATGCTCGAGCAACTCGACGCCCTCCTCAGCACGCACAATATTTTCTTTTTGAAGTGGGACATGAACCGCTCGTTCAGCGAACCCGGTTGGTTAGCTGATGTAACCGACCTCACCCACGCCAAAGACCTCTGGCTGCGCCACACGCAAGCTGTCTACTACATTATGGACACCTTGCGCACTCGCCACTCTAAACTGATGATTGAATCTTGCGCGTCGGGTGGTGGCCGGGTGGACATGGGCATCTTGCAACGCACCGAACAAGTCTGGATGAGTGACAACACCGATCCTTATGACGCCCTACTTATGACTGCGGCGTATTCCCACGCCTATGCCCTCAAAACTCGCATGGTCTGGGTGACGGATCACGGCGACTTGCCCGCCCGAACCACGCCGCTTGGCTACCGCTTTCATGTGGCCATGTTGGGCAGTCTAGGTGTGGGTGGGGATTTGCCAACTTGGACAGAGGAAGACAAAACTGCCTCCAAAACTTACATCATTTTTTACAAACGTGTGCGTGAGACAATTCAACATGGACACATGTACAGGTTACAACTTCCCCAAACATCCCGGCTTAGTGCGTTTCAATTTAGTGATGACACTCGCACGCTCGTGTTTGTCTTTTTGAGTCACGCACACTACGGGCCCGAGCAAACCCATCTTCGTCTACAGGGTCTGAATGCCGATGTTCTTTATGACGGCATTGATGTTTCGGACGGTCTTGCAGATGCCACCTCGTCGTTTAATCTCAGCGGTGCCGCACTTATGTCTCGAGGCATCTATTTAGAACTGAAAGGTGATTATGCCAGCAGGGTAATTGAACTTAGGCCTAAGTAGATTGACTCAAAGTTTGTGATCCGTATACATGTAAACCCAATGTAAGAACATCACCAACTCGAGAGAACGACAATTCATCGTGGCACACGCGCCACAGAAAGAGGTAAGCATGACAAGATGGACAAGGTTAAGCATTTTGGTAAGTTTGCTCAGCGTGCTCACGCTAGTAAATGCGCAAGACTATCAGCAAGCACCGAGTATTTCGGCAGACCTGCCGCCAGTTGCGGAGCGGCTACCGGTAGAGCCACTAGTGCTCGAGCCCGTTGAAAGCATCGGCAGCTACGGCGGCACCTGGCGCAAAGTGGACTACGACGACTCCCTCGGCTGGACTCGCCAGACCGTCATGGTGGAACCGTTTGTAAAATTTAACCGCGACCTCAACGGCATCCGCCCGAATTTAGTTACTAATTGGCAGTGGAATGATGACGCCACCGAATTGACGCTCAACTTTCGCGAAGGCGTTCGCTGGTCAGATGGTGCGCCACTAACGGTGGATGATTACTTGTTTTGGTGGAACGACATGGCGCTCAATGAGGATGTTCCTGTTAATGCACCTACCTACACCCGTCCGGCTGGCGAGCCTATGCAAGTTGACAAGTTAAATGATTACAGCATTCGGCTTAGCTTTGCGGAACCCAACCCGTTATTTTTAGAATTTACCTCCCGCGGGCACTATCATTCGGCGCAACACGTGGTGCCAGCACACTACTTGCGTCAGTTTCACCCAGACTATAGTGACGCTACCGATACAGATGATCTGATGGCTCGCTACAACACCTCAACCCGCTTTCATCACCCAGATATGCCGACCTTTAACGCCTGGCAGGCTGTCACCTTTAACTCTGGGCAAAACGCCGTATTTGAACGTAATCCGTATTACTGGAAAGTCGATAGTGCAGGCAATCAACTGCCCTACATTGACCGCATCGAGGTGCAAATTGCTGAAGGTAACCCCAGCGAACTGGTAGCCCTTAAAGCCATTGCGGGTGAATTGGACATGCAAATTCGCGATGTGAGCTTGCAAGATGTTCCGCTGGTGCTCGAGAACGCAGAAGCTGGTGACTACCGCGTCATCATGTGGAGTCGCGGTGACTTTGGCTGGCCGTGGCTCATGCTCATGTACGACTATCCAGACGAGGGCATCGTTGACCTCATGTACACCCAAGACTTCCGCCGAGCGTTGAGTTTAGGTATGAACCGCCAGCGTATTAACGACATTGTGGCGCTGGGACTGGCGACACCGCGCCAAGCGGCGTTAAGTCCCGAAGGTGCTGAGTTCCAAAGTGCTGAAGGTCAGGCTATCTACGAAGCGTGGGCTGGGTTAGACATCAACTATAACGCAGATGAAGCCGCTAGCCTCCTCGACGGTATCGGCGTGGTAGATGCTGACGGTGACGGTTTCCGTGACAGACCAGATGGCAGTGCGCTCGAGCTTATTATCGACGTGTCTGCTACCGACCTTAAATCTATCGATACCGTTGACCTCATTAAACAAGACTGGGAAGCCATTGGCTTACGCACCACCATTAACGCTGCTGATCCTAACGTCATCGACGACCGCGCCAACGCTGGCGAAGTCATGATTCGGGCGTGGGGCTCTGCCGCAGCGTGGGGACTCATTTCTGCACCCACGGTATGGGCACCCGTGGAGGGTTTCCTTTGGTCTATTGGTGGCGTGCGCATGGGGCAGCACTACCAAACAGGTGGCAGTCAAGGTGTAGCGCCGCGCCCTGGCTCTGCACTCGAGCAACTTCAAACAGCCTACAGTGAGGTCATTACTATTGCCGACCCAGACGCTAGAAACGCCCGCTTGCTCGAGGCTTACCAAATTCACATTGACCAAGGCCCGTTAACCATCGGCACCATTGGTGAGCATGTAAGCCCGGTTGTGGTCAAAAACAACTTCCGCAACGTGCAAGACACTGGCCTAGTAGCATCGTGGGATTTAGGGTTCCCAGGCACCGCCGACCCCGAGCAGTTCTTTTTTGACGAGTAGTTGAATTTGACGAGTAGTTGACGCTAACAAGCTACAACTGACCTCAAAACCGTTACACTCTTCTTCACATCTAATCCAACAAGGAATGTTCTCATCAGTTAACGTCATCTCAATCAACATCGTCTGATGAGAACATTCCATAACAACTCAAGCTGAAACCTTTGATGCGTCCTTTAGCTTTTACACGCATAACAACACCACAAACTAGTGACACACGCACCTGCGCCGATGAAATCCCCCCTTCTCCTTTTCTCCCCTTCGCCTTTGCCTATAAACACCTCAAACATTTAAGGCTTGCTATGACCACCTACATCATCCGCCGTCTCCTCACCATGATTCCCACCCTATTTGCCATTGCGCTACTGGGGTTTTTGATTATGGACTTACCGCCCGGCGACTATGTCACCAATTACATGCGGCGTGAAGCGTCCTCTGGCAATTTAGGTATTTATGAACAAGAAGCAGCCTTGCGCGAGCAGTACAACCTTGACGACCCCTTGCTGGTGCGCTTTGTAGGTTGGTTAGGGCGCTTTGTGCAGGGAGACTTTGGCGATTCATTTGACCTGAAACGCCCGGTTGCAGAGATTATCCTCGAGCGCTTACCTGCCACGCTACTTGTGTCTGTGTGTGCGTTTGTGCTGTCTTGGGGAATTGGCATTCCGCTAGGGATTTACTCAGCAACGCACCAGTACTCGAGGGCAGACAACGCCCTCACTACACTCACCTTTGTGGGCTTGGGCTTACCTGATTTTATTGTGGCGTTATTTTTACTGGTGCTCGGTTGGCGCGTGAGTGGCGAGGTGCTGGTGGGCTTACAATCTAGTGAGTTTATTGGCGCACCGTGGAGTTTTGCTGCGCTGCTAGACTTGCTGTCTCATTTGTGGATTAGCGTGACCGCTGTGGTGATAACTGGTATTGCCTTTGTAATGCGGGTCATGCGCGCCAATCTGCTAGGCGAACTCGGCAAACCCTACATCACGGCATTGCGGGCGCGGGGCTTACCTGAACGTACCGTCATCTATAAACACGCTGTCAGGAACGCTTTGCACCCACTGGTGATGTCTTTAGGGCAAACCTTGGCATTTTTGATTAATGGCTTCACCATCACCAGCATTGTGCTTAGCTTGCCCACTATTCAAACCGTGTATTTATCGGCCACGTTACAACAAGACTCGTTTTTAGCAGGCACCATTTTGGTGTTTATTGGCTTTTTGGTTCTGCTAGGTACACTCATGGCAGACATTTTGCTGGCTCTCCTCGACCCTAGAATCCGCTTTAGTTGATGCTCTACTGATATGCCCACGTGCTAGTTAGCAAGCATCATGTTTAAGGTATTTAATGAATATGTAACACACCAGTTGGAAACATAAGCAAGATGATGCTCATATCTGATTCACAGTTGCTCAATAGCTTGATATACCTGCTACCTGACATTTTCCCCTTTCCCCCCTTCTCCCTTTCCCCTTTGGCCTCACCCACAACAACATATGTAATCTCCCGATGTTCTCTCCCCCTCCCCCTCTCGCCCCTTCTCCCAAACTCCACTTACAAAAACAAAAATGACGAGTATAATTCCATGACGACACAACCCCTTCACGTCCCCCTCAACCCAGCCAAACCCAAACGCATCCTCACCGTCCGTCAACTGATGTGGCGGCGCTTTGCGCGTAACCGTTTGGCGTTAGTTGGTGCAGGCTTTTTAATCGTGATGTATAGTTCTGCACTATTCGCTGGGTTTTTAGCACCCTACGGCGTGCGAACAACCCACGATCAGTTTGCGAGCATCCCGCCGCAATGGCCGCGCATGATTGACGCTGAGGGGAATTTTTACTGGCGTCCGTTTGTTTATGCCCTTAAATCTGAGGTTGACCCGGCTACCTTCACGCGTACCTTTGTGCCCGATACCAGCATGCGCTATCCATTAGAGTTTTTTGCCCCCGGCGACAGCTACAAGTTGTTTGGCTTTGTTGATGCCAACGTCCACTTGGTCAAACCCCAAGACCCTGGCAAAATGTTTTTGTTAGGGACTGACAAACAAGCCAGAGATTTGTTCTCGAGAGTCCTCTACGGTGCCCAAGTTTCCCTCACGGTGGGGCTGGTAGGTGTGGCCTTGTCGCTCGTAATTGGCACGTTGGTAGGCATCATTAGTGGGTTTTACGGCGGCACGTTTGACATCATCATGCAGCGCATTATTGAAATTTTGCTAGCCTTTCCGCAGATTCCTTTGTGGTTAGCACTAGCTGCGTTGGTGCCACCAACTTGGTCGTCGTTGCGCATCTTTTTTATGATTTCGGTGGTGTTATCGGTGGTGAATTGGGGCGCGCTGGCGTTGCAAGTACGCGGTATGGTGTTATCACTGCGCGAGCAAGACTATATTCGCGCGGCGCGTTACGCCAACGCCAGCGATCTGCGCATCATCACCAAACATTTGCTACCTAATACCCTCAGCCATGTGCTGGTCATTGCCACCCTCGCCATTCCCAATATGATTTTAGGGGAAACCGCGCTCAGTTTTTTGGGGCTAGGCATTCGCCCACCACTTACGTCGTGGGGGCTCTTACTCAACGAAAGTCAGCACGTGCGGGTGCTTTTACAACAACCGTGGATTTTGACGCCAGCGTTGTTTGTGGTGGCCACCATCATCTCATTTAACTTTTTAGGGGACGGCCTTCGAGATGCCGCTGATCCGTTTTCATCGTGATGCCTAGTAACGTGAGAAACCACCCGTGAGTGTCTTGCTCGAGGTCACTGACCTTCACACCCACTTTCCTACGGACGAAGGCTTGGTGCGCGCCGTTGATGGCATCTCGTTCACAGTCGAACGCAGTAAAACTCTAGGCATTTTGGGTGAAAGTGGGTGTGGTAAGTCAGTTACGGGTTTTTCGCTGCTGCAGTTAGTGCAACCACCAGGCAAAATCGTCAAAGGACACATCAACTACTTTGCGGAAGACGGTAGCGCAATTAACATCACCAAGCTTCAGCCAACTAGCCGTCAACTACGCGAGTTACGCGGCAACCACATTGGCATGATTTTCCAAGAGGCTATGACCTCTCTTGATCCTCTTTACAACGTAGGTGAGCAACTTATTGAGGCCATCTTGCAACACCGTAACTGGCGTAAGAAACAAGCTCGAGCCGAAGCCATCACCCTGCTTAGCAAAGTCGGTCTGCCTGAACCCGACCAACTTCTGCGCCGTTACCCGCACCAACTTTCAGGTGGGCAGCGGCAACGGGTGATGATTGCCATTGCGCTGTCGTGCGGCCCCAGTTTGCTCATCGCCGACGAACCCACCACCGCGCTCGACGTCACCACCGAAGCGCAGATTTTAGATCTGCTCAAAACCCTCCAGCACAACCTCGGCATGGCCATGATTTTTATTAGCCATGACCTCGGCGTCATTGCCGAAGTTGCCGATGACGTTGTGGTCATGTATTTAGGTAAAATTGTCGAGCGTGCCCCTACAGAGGTACTGTTTCATGCACCCAAACACCCTTACACCCAAGCTTTACTTGCGTCTGTGCCAACGCTAGGACAAAAACGTCAAGGACCGCTTAGCGCCATTAGTGGCATGGTGCCCAACCCGCAAGAACGCCCAAAGGGTTGTTTGTTTCACCCGCGTTGTCCCAAAGTCAAACCCGGTGTGTGTGATGTGGTTGAACCAAGCATGACAACCTTGTCTAACGGTGATGTGCGCTGTGTGCTTTATGAAAGTGAGCACGCATGAACACGTTGCTCGAGGTTCGCGGCCTCAAAAAGTACTTTCCGATTACCCAGGGGTTGTTTAAGCGCACGGTGGGTCATGTTAAAGCTGTGGATGATGTGTCGTTTATGGTGAATGCTGGTGAAACCTTGGGGCTAGTTGGCGAAAGTGGCTGCGGTAAAACCACCACCGGGCACTGTATTTTACGCGGGCTCGAGCCTACCTCAGGTGAGGTCATCTTCAACGATAGCACCCTTGGCCCCACAGACATTGTTAGTGCCAGTAAGTCTTCTCTTAAAACCGTTCGCCAACATGTGCAGATGATCTTTCAAGATCCCAACGCCGCACTCAACCCACGCATGACCGTGCTGGACTTGGTCGGTGAACCGTTACTGGTGAACGGGATAGCAAAAGGGGCTGCGCTCGAGTCCCGTGTGTGCGATTTGCTCGAGCGGGTTGGCTTACCCTCAACTTACTTGCGCCGTTTCCCCCACGCGTTTTCAGGTGGACAGCGGCAACGTTTGGTGATTGCCAGGGCCCTTGCGCTCAACCCGCAACTTATTGTGGCAGACGAACCAACCTCTGCGCTAGATGTGTCCATTCAAGCGCAAACGCTCAACTTACTCCAAGAACTTCAGGCTGAGTTTAACTTGACCTATGTGTTTATCGCTCACGACCTCAGCGTGATTGAGCACATTAGCGACCGCGTGGCCGTAATGTACGTGGGGCGCATTGTAGAACTAGCAGATACCGAAACGCTCTACCATAACCCCAAGCACCCCTATACCGAAGCACTGCTCTCGAGCGTCCCTCGACCACTAACCACAGCCAAACGCGAACGCATCATCTTACAAGGGGATGTTCCCAGTCCAGCCTCTCCCCCGCCGGGCTGTCATTTTCACCCACGCTGCAACTACGCCAAAGACATCTGTAAGCAGCAAACACCACCTTTAGTTGAGATTGGTGATGGTCACCTTTCCCGCTGTCACTTTGCGGCTGAACTTTCACTACAAGGTGTTAACTCCATGGCACCCTAGTACGCAACCTTAGTTAGTGAACACATTCAACGCAATCCTAGTTAACTTAGTGCTGACATCTAGTCTGTCTAGTCCGTCTACCTAACAGCAAACCTATTAAACTAATAAGCTCAACACCCACCTGCTGACAAAATCCCCCTTTCTCCCCTTCCCCCTTTCTCCCCTTCCCCCTTGCCTTACCAAAACAGCACACAGCACGCATTTTCATACCCACCCATCAACGTCAACTCCACTACTCTCGAGGAAACAATTATGTCGTTACTTCAACTTGATGGCAAGCGCATCTTACTCACCGGTGGTTGCGGTGCACTCGGGCAGTACATTGTTAAAGCTTTGAGCGATCACGGCGCACATGTATTGGTCAATGACATCGTGACTAACCAAGAGGCTCAAACAGGGTTTGAGGCCCATAACATCAATCCCAACAACGTTAGTTACTACCGCGCAGACATCACTCAAGAAAGCGTGGTGGATGACCTTGTCGCCAGTTTTTCAGAGGATGATTTGCCAGATACCGTCTGCTGTCATGCGGGCATGAGTTTAGCAACGCGAATTGAAGATTATCCGCTTGAACAATTTGACGCGCTGTTTAACTTGAACCTGCGGGCGGCGTTTTTAGTGGCTCGAGCCGTTACCAAACGCTGGCTCGAGCGCCACCAAAAAGGGCACCTCATCTTCACAAGTTCCTGGGTCCAAGACGTGCCGTGGCCGCACATTACGCCTTATAATGCTAGCAAAGCCGCCCTCAAAACCCTCATGCGTGGGTTTGCGCGCGAACTTGCGCCCAAAGGCATTCGCGCCAACGCCATCGCGCCGGGTATTGTTAACGTTGGCATGGCTAAAAAGCAATATGAAACCGAACCCGACTACCGCAAACGGGCTAACAAAGCTGTTCCCTTGGGCTATTTGCAACCCCCTGAAAGTGTCGCCAACACGTTTTTGTTTTTGTGCTCCGACATGGCGAGCTATATGACCGGCTCGGTAGTGTTGGTTGATGGCGGCGCGAGCCTCTATCCGCTAGATGAGGATGACCTATGAGCACACCTAAACTTACTAAGCTCGAGACTTTTCTGGTCTCCCCACGTTGGCTCTTTGTCCGGCTCGAGGACGACACGGGGCAGGTCGGTTGGGGCGAAGCCAGTTTAGAAGGCTACGCTGAGGCCGTGGTTGGCGCGTTTGAGGCAATCCAAGACCGCGTTTTAGACACAAATCCTAATAACATCGAAGACATTTGGCAGGTTGTGTATCGAGGCGGGTTTTACCGAGGTGGCCCCGTGCTAATGAGTGCGCTATCGGGCCTTGACCAAGCCCTGTGGGACATGAAAGGCAAGCGTTTAGGTGTTCCCACTTGGGAGCTTTTAGGTGGTAAAGTGCGTGACCGCGTCCAAGCTTACGGTTGGATTGGCGGCGACCGTCCTAGTGATGTTGCTGAAGCTGCCCAAGCCCGTAAAGCGCAAGGCTTTAAGGCTGTCAAGATGAACGGCACAGCCGAGTTAGGCTACTTGGATGATATTTTAAAACTAAGGGACGTGGCAGCTCGAGTTGAGGCCGTCACAGCTGAAGGCCTTGCCGTTGGCATTGATTTTCACGGGCGCGTTCACAAGGCGATGGCGAAACAGCTAGTTAAGATGCTCGAGCCTCTTTCGCCCCTGTTTATTGAAGAACCCCTACTCAGCGAACACCCCGAAGCACTTGTCACACTAGGTCATCACACCAGCATCCCCATTGCCCTCGGTGAACGTCTTTACACCCGCTGGGACGTCAAACCTTTTTTAGCAGGCAGCGTTGTTGACATTTTACAACCCGATTTATCTCATGCTGGTGGTATCTCTGAAACGCGCCGCATCGCTACCATGGCAGAAGCGTACGATGTAGCAATTGCACCTCATTGCCCGCTTGGGCCGTTAGCACTCGCATCATCACTACAAATCGCTGCTTGTAGTCACAATGTCATCTTGCAAGAGATGTCCTTGGGGATTCACTACAACCAAGGCGCAGATTTGTATACCTATCTGGATGATGCTACTGTCCTCACGCCAAATAGCGGCTTTTTGACCATTCCTACGGGTACAGGTTTAGGAGTGGCAATCAATGAAGATGCTGTGCGCGCTGCCGCCACGACGCCCCACCGCTGGCGCAATACTATATGGCGGCTTGCTGATAATAGTTTTGCCGAGTGGTAATTATATCTGTTGTCTAGCTACGCTAAATAGCTGTTGGGATCATTAATTTTGCTGAGGAACAAAGTAAAATGTTATCTTTTACAGATATACTGAGGGTAATTGCACAAAGAACTGTCACAGATAGCAATGCTGCAAGCTCTTGTTGCAGGTACACACAGCATTAGAAGTTGGAGCTGATAGTGGTGCTATCTTAAACCCTCATGGCGCTTTCAAGGTTCTAAGGTTAATTAACCCTTGCATTTCTTCACTCACTGTGCTACATTTCATTTAAGCAAATACAAGCATTAGCATGTCTACAAAGGCATTCGTTGATCTACTAACCTGCCAGTATTTCTGTACACTTTCAGCATACTCATTTCAATATCTTTACATTGCTATATCCAACCTCAACGTAGGTACGTAGTTTACAGCCGCCACGATAAACGACACTTTACATTAACTATGTGCACATTAACTATGTGCAAGTGTTTCGGGTATTTGCTGTGCATTTTTATTCTTCCTTAGAAAGGAGTAGTGCTATGAGTATCTCTACGGTAGATCCTATCTTCACCAGAGACGAAACGGGCACCATGCGCAAGCGCCAGCCGATCGTCCCTAACCGTTGGAAAGGTGAAACAGGGTGCTTGGTAGGTCCTTTTTCTGATTCATCTGTAGCGCGTTACTTTGCAGGCTATGTGGTTGATTTTGGACACTACAGTGCCTACACCTACGACGTTATAGCAGTTTATGACTCTTGGTACGTTGAGGTAAGCAGCACACAAGACACACCTGAGGCTATAAACGCTTAGACGCTTCAAGCTTATAGCTTTAGACAATATTAGAACAATCAGCTGTCCTAGGGGCAGCTTTTTGTTTTGATGGTCTATTAGCAATTTTACGAGAGGTTGTTACAGCCATAGCACATCAAGGTCAAGATGCTGCAATCATCATTTTGGATTTGTCGTTTGCAATACCCTTTCCGGTTATTTTGGTAACAAAGTAACCCGAGCGGCTCCGAGCGTTG
>CAZMCW010000141.1:5742-11056 GCA_964564405.1 uncultured bacterium | reverse complement strand
TGGGCTGGAAAGAGTACGAGCTTGAAGTCATGCGCGATCACAACGACACCGTGGTGATTATCTGTTCCATTGAAAACCTCGACCCGATGGGCGTCCACACAGGTGATTCCATTACGGTTGCGCCAGCTCAAACCCTGTCTGATAAAGAATATCAGCAGTTACGCGATGACTCCATTGCGATTATTCGCGAAATTGGCGTGGACACGGGCGGTAGTAACATTCAGTTTGCCGTCAATCCAGTTGATGGTGACATGGTGGTCATTGAAATGAACCCACGGGTCTCGAGGTCGTCCGCACTTGCTTCCAAAGCGACTGGCTATCCCATCGCTAAAATTGCGGCGTTACTCGCGGTAGGCTATCACCTCGACGAACTCCCGAATGACATTACCCGGCGTACCAAAGCGGCCTTTGAACCGTCCATTGATTATGTAGTAACTAAAATCCCTCGCTTTGCCTTTGAGAAGTTTCCGGGTGCTAGTGATGCGCTGGGTACGCAAATGCGCAGCGTTGGTGAGGTCATGAGCATTGGGCGCACGTTTAAAGAGTCGTTTTTGAAAGCACTTGCCTCGCTCGAGTTAGATGTCAAAGCTGCGTTTGATGGGGCGGATGAGGCACTCTTAGAGACCTACCTTTATCCCAATCCAAGACGTATTTTGGCGGTGCTCGAGCTTCTCCGGCTTGGTCGAAGCAAACGCGCGTTACACGACAAAACAGGCATTGACCTGTGGTTCTTAGCGCAACTCCAAGAAATTGCTAAGGCAGAGCAAGAAGTGCGTGAATTGCCAGACGTTAATACGTGGGATGAACGGCTGTGGCTCGAGGTCAAACGCATCGGCTTTAGTGACTATCAACTGGCTGAGCTTACCGGGGTTGACGCTAGTATGTTGCGCAAGGTTCGTAGTGCTAAAATACAACCTGTCTTTAAAACCGTGGACACCTGTGCTGCTGAGTTTGAAGCTTATACGCCTTATCATTACAGCAGCTATGAACATGAAGATGAAGTAAGAGACTCGAGCGCGCCCAAAGTGATTATTTTAGGGTCAGGTCCTAACCGCATTGGACAAGGGGTGGAGTTTGACTATGCTACTGTACACGCCGTCTGGGCGCTAAAGGATGCTGGTTACGAAACCATTATGGTGAACAGCAACCCAGAAACGGTATCAACCGATTACGACACGGCAGACCGGCTCTACTTTGAACCGCTCAGTTTTGAAAACGTCATGAACATTATTGAGCGTGAGCAACCTCAGGGTGTGATTGTGCAACTGGGCGGGCAAACGCCGCTCAAATTGGCAAAACCCCTCAGCGACGCAGGCGTGCCTATTTGGGGAACACCTGCCAGTGCCATTGACATGGCCGAAGACCGCGATCAGTTTCATGTACTTTGTAGCTCGCTGGATATTCCGCAACCGCAAGGTGGGGTGGCCGCAAGTCCAGATGACGCTTACGCGCTCGCTGCTGACATTGGCTACCCGGTGATGGTGCGACCTAGCTACGTGCTGGGCGGCCGCGCCATGCTCAAGGTAGATAACGAAGAGGAGTTACGTGACTACTTGAGCCGCGTCTATGCAGATTTGCCAGATGCGCCCTCAATTTTGGTAGATGCCTTTATTGAAGGTGCTAAAGAAGTAGACGTTGACGCCCTCTGTGACGGCGAGCAAGCTGTGGTAGCGGGCATTATGGAACACATTGAAGGTGCTGGGGTGCATTCTGGTGATAGTGCTTGCATCACCCCGCCAGTGAGTTTGAGTGGGGACGTGCAAGATACCATCATCACCTACACCAAAAAGTTGGCGCTGGCCATTGGTGTTAAAGGGCTTATCAACGTGCAATACGTGATTCAAGACGGCAAGGTGCTGGTGATTGAAGCAAACCCTAGGGCCAGCCGCACCATTCCCTATCTGTCTAAAGCCATTGGCGTGCCACTTGCTAAATACGCTGCACTGATTGCAGCTGGGCGCACACTGGCTGAGCTCGAGTTTACCGAGACGCCTATCCCCAACTTTTACAGCGTTAAAGAAGCGGTGCTACCATTTTTAAAGTTTGGACATATTTTGCCCATTTTGGGACCAGAAATGCGCTCAACAGGTGAAAGCATGGGCATCGACACCAGTCCAGATGTTGCTTATTACAAAGCCCAACTTGGTGCTAACGTAGCTCTTACTAGTTCACACGATGTCACCGTTGCATTTATACCTGCAGCGCCCCATCACGCTGAAGCGACTAAGACTGACGAACTTACAGCTCAGTTAAACCACTTGGATATTTCCGTGGTCACTCCTCCCGAAGATAGGTTTGCACTCCCCAACTATAGTTTACTTATTGATCTTGCCCACAGTCGGGAGTTGCGGCGCGCACTTGAAAATGGCATCCCTTATGCAAGTACGCAAGCCGCTGCCGAAGCTGTGTTGGCTGCAATTGCAGCTGTGCGCAGTAGAACACAGCAGGTCAACGCGTTACAAACGCTTCACGGTGAGGGGATTACCTAGTTCATATCCTTTTCGGTTAATTCCTTAAAGAATTAAGTACCTCCTATCTGGAAACCGCAGTTTTCAGATAGCGTTTAGCGGTTAAGGATGGGCGCTGCTGAGTTTGATAATTGCCACTTTTCAACTTGGAGGTACTTAACCCACTTGGAAGGTGTAGAAAAAGCATCCGGTGCAGGTGAGGACGGCGTAAAGCCCGTAGGGGGTTACGAAATATTTAATTGGAATCGGGATTGCATCACCAAGCTAATTTTGCAATAAAGATGATTCGAAGAAATAGCAGTTCCAGAATTAGTTCTCCCGCACTGAGTGGGTTGATTTCTACTCCCCTGAGTTGCACGCGCAACTGCCTGTGGCAGTTACTTGTGGAAATGCTAAAACTATGTTGGGGGTTGTCTTGAGACACTAAAATGTAGTGATAAATTTGCCACCTTGGTCGCACAATATCACCTCATAGATGCATAGTCTTGTGACTGATCTTGCGACCACTTGCTAGCAAAAAGCCGTCCGGCTGGTACTAAAACAGCAAAAAAGATGGTGGCAAGTACAGTAAATACCAAATCGCGACGGCGAATATCACGCGTGGCGGTGGCATCTGTAAATTGCCCTGCTTGAGGTTGTAGGGTGCCAGATTGCGGCGTTGTGGAAGGTTGCCCTGCTTGAGGTTGCCCTGCTTGAGGTTGCCCTGCTTGAGGTTGCCCTGCTTGAGGTTGTGGTGTTTGGTTTTGTGGTGTTTGGGTGAGTGACTGCGTTTGAGGGCCCAGTTGGGTTGTGGGTGAGGACGTTTGGGTGATGACAACTGAGGGTGCTGTGGGACTGACTTGACTGCTTAAGTCGCCAA
Source organism: uncultured bacterium (assembly GCA_964564405.1). Lineage (GTDB taxonomy): Bacteria > Deinococcota > Deinococci > Deinococcales > Trueperaceae > JBCCBI01. Next base: position 7,729 of record CAZMCW010000141.1, on the reverse strand, counting down.
AGCGCAATAGGGCAATTTGGACGTCAGGGTAGACTAACGCTTCGTTTTGATGCATATCCATGACCCGAACTTGAACGCCGTATAAACCGTTAGGTGCTTCTGAAGCGTCCCAGTCAAAGCGGTAGGGTGGCTCGAGCACAAACGTGGTGTAGAACGTAGGCTCAAAAGGTTGAGGTAGTAATCGGTAAAGGGTAAGTTCAACGAGGTCAATGCGGTTTTCGTCGGTAATATTGGCGCTAAAGCGAATAATATTTTCGTTAGCAACACGCTCAGCATCTATGGGTTGATCGGGTAACAGCACAACGCTGTCGATCACCGCAATAACATCACCTTCGGGGACGTTGTTGACGCGAAAATTGCGAATGTTAGGTGGGCGAATGTCATTGCCAGAAAAACTTACATCCGGACCGTCAAAGCTAATTGTACCGTTGATAACAAGTAAAAAAAACAGCAAGATAAGGGCAATAACCGCCCCCCACGGTACCCAAGATGTCTTCATGGAGCCAACGGGCAGGGCACAGTGCTGGTAAAGCCAACGCGCAACAAAGTTACGTCTGGTTGTATTTCACTGCGGTTACCCTGAGCATCGCTAACACTGACATTAAAGCGGTAGATGCCGTTAGGCAAGTTTGTCACTCGCCATAAAAAGGTTTGTTGCGATACGCCAATTTCGTTGGGCATGCTTAGAGGTAACGGCAGAACGTCACAACGCGCTTCTGGGGCAAGCGTGCCAGCGGTTAAAAAGGTAGCCGCCCGAACCTCGAGCGTAGCGCTGGTGGCATTGGCAATAATTGTAGAGATGACCAAGTTGGTGCGACCATTATTGGGTGTGAGTAGGACTTCCCCGCTTCTTGTCTCGTCCAATTGAAAGCCTTGCACGGTGGGTGTGAGCAAAGGTGGTGAATCATCAGGTTCATCCCCGTCACCGCCGGAAATAACCTCGCCACAAGCAACTAGAAGCCCTAGTGACAGAGCACACAAAAAGACGCGCGTCCATACGTGAAAGTGTGACACAGAAATTGACGAACAAAGGGCTCGAGCTGCCATCGTCTTTCTATTATCAAGACTTGTTGAGCCCTGGGGATGTATAAAACTGTATATCTTTGGGCTACTGGACAGCTTGCACAGTGTCAGTAATGCGTTCAGGTTGGTCTGCTTCGTCTTCAACTGGGTCGGGCAAACCGCTCAACCGCTCCGTGCGCCGTGACGGCAAGTGCGAGCGCAACGATAGCGCGTATTCCGACAAGTGCAAAAGTCCCTCGCTCACGCCGTAACGAAGGCAAAACTCCCCGTGGTCAACGCGGCTGACTAGGTGAAACGGCGCATGGCTTAAACGCTCTAAAACAGCAAGTACGTGCTCTTTGACAACATCTTGGGTACCTTCGTTGTCTTGGTTGAAGCTCGAGGACTCGAGCACTTCACTGAGCATAAACACAGACGGTGCTTTCATTGCAGCTAGACTGCGCAGCACCCCAGAAAACACCCCCCGTTCGGTAATGCGTTGGTTGAGGCTGACTTTAAAGCGGGTCAGGCTGTCCTCGAGCAAACCGTCTTTGGCAAAGTGAGATTCAAGATCGAGCGGGCTCACCGGCACACTTTGAGACAACTCTAAAGCGCTTTCCAAAGCTTGCCACGACCAACAGGTTGCCCGGGCAGCCGCTGCTGGTGAAGCTAGCCGTATCAAATCTTGTTGATGCCCAAACACCGCTAAATAAGTGCTAGCAACTTCGCGGCGCTGAGTTAGTAGCAGCCCCCAATCGAGCCGTCCGCCTTCGCTAAGTGGGTGCACGAGCACACTGTAATGATGCCTACCGAGGTCAGCATTGGCAATAAATTGATCGCGCGACAGTAGCTCAATGCGAAACCCAAGGTCGCTTAAATAGCTGCGCGCCCGGCTGTAGCTCGAGACGTCTCGAGTATCGCGCGAATTAAGCCCAACGTGTTTGGGAAGGTCACGATCTTGGGTCGGGATAGCTTTAACGTGTTG
>CAZMCW010000141.1:0-5732 GCA_964564405.1 uncultured bacterium | reverse complement strand
TAGTGCAGCTTTAGGTGATGTGAGGTCAGATGCCAGTGGTTCAGATGCCAGTGGTTCAGATGCCAGTGGTTCAGATACCAGTTTAGAAGTTGATGATGCAGCATTTTTAAGCGAGCTAGTTTCACCGCCATCAATAGATGGTGGTCTAGCTTGAGGTTCAAGGTCAGATGGGTTGGCTTGTGATGAGCTGCTACTAGGTGCACCAGCAGTTGCACTAGCAATTATAGTTGTATCTAAAAGAGTTGAGGTTGCTGACCCACACACTTGCCAACGCCCGTCACCTTTGTCAAGTCGAGGGTCACTAGCGAGAATCTCAGCAATATTGAGCGAACTGGCTAGATCAGGAAGCAACGCATGAAGTTCCGCTTCAGAAAGAGGCGTTGCTAGCCCTACGACATAATCGCAAAGCTGTTGTGCGTCAAGTTGCCTGTCATCGCCCTCAGATTTACGAGGACGCGCCCGCAAACTAAACGCAAAACTACCGTCTTCTAAAGGATCGATCAAAATTTCGTCGTTGACATCAAGTTCGTGTCTGCGAAAAAAACGCCCTAAGCCTTCAAGATAGCGCGGTGGACGCATAACTAGTATAAAAGTATCGCCCGTTTTGGCGTCAATAACCGTCACATCGCCTTTGTTTGGGAAAAGTTCCGCCAAGCGTTTAGGTAAGGTAAGCCGCTCTGAATTAAGGCAAACGCGCGTCACCGAGTAGCGGTATTCAGTAGCCATAAACCCTCCTAGCAACGCTGTTGTGTGGTGTGATTTCAGTATAAAGGATATTCATAAATATGTTATTTCGTTCTTATTAACCAATTCGTATTAACTTGCAGGTTTTTAGCGCTGGTAACGCGCTGGTAATGCGGTGGTAATAACGTCAGGTGCTCGAGCACCTACCTACTTACTGCAACTAGCTAACTGGTGTGCAACTGTATGAGTCATCTTGTTGCGTTGCCACTCTTCTGTTGAAAGATGCTACTCTTCTGTTAAAAGATGCTACTCTTCTGTTAAAAGATGCTACTCTTCTGTTAAAAGATGCCACATGACCAAACAATACCACCACACTGCGCCATATTACTGTGTGACACGGTATTGCTAGCGTGACACGGTATTGCTAGCGTGACACGGTGTTGCTAGCGTGACACGGTGTTGCTAGCGTGACACGATATTGCTTGTGCAGTACTTTCTCAGCATTTTGATTAAGGCACATAGACCTTTGTTAAATGCTTTAAGGTACTAACAACTGTTTTTGCGCACCATCACAACATCCTCACAACACGCTACCAATCACCATATTTTCACAGCCTGAACAGTACACTTTGAAACAGTACAGCACTAAAAAGGTTTCAGGTGAGCCGTTAGGACGAAGGTCAATGCAGCATTATAGCAGCTAGCGCCCAACGACATAAAAGCCGTGAAAATTTTGAGCGATACCTTGAGTAACTACTCAAAACACAGACGCTTAAAACACAGACGCTCAAAACGCAAACGTTCAAAACACTGCATCAAGTGTAACAAACTTTGCATGAGAGAGTTACAAGCAATCTCAAAACGCCAGCTTCACTTATTTGTACGCTCACCCAACCAACAAACGTACGCCAATGCAGGCAACCTCACACACCGTAACAACCTAAAAGACGTACCGTTTTAATTATGGGTTCAGTTATAAACGCACCTAACGATGACCTCATCCAAGTTACAGATCGCGGGTTGTACTGTGCCAAGGGCGAGTTTTACATTGATCCGTGGCGACCAACTGATCTGGCGCTCATCACCCACGCCCATGCTGACCATGCTCGGGTGGGTGCAACGCGCTATCTGGCAAGCCATGCTAGTGAGCCTATTTTGCGTCACCGTCTGGGTGCAGGCATTAACCTAGACCCTGTCAACTACGGTGAAAAGATGAAGTTAGGTGCAACTTGGGTGTCGTTTCATCCGGCTGGGCACGTGCTTGGATCAGCACAAATTCGTGTAGAGCACGGCAACGAGGTTTGGGTTGTCTCGGGTGACTACAAACGTGCTAGCGACCCTACTTGCGCGCCGTTTGAAGTTGTGCCTTGCACCGCGTTTATTAGTGAGGCCACCTTCGCGCTACCGGTGTACCGCTGGCAGCCACCCGCTGAGGTTGCCCGGCAAATTTATGAATGGTGGCAAGCTGACCTGTCGCGCCCGTCGTTGCTATTTTGCTATGCGTTTGGCAAAGCGCAACGGGTGCTCGCTGAACTCATGCGTTTTACAGATCGCCCGGTGTATTTGCATGGTGCAGTTACACGCTTAACACAGCTTTACCGCGATCAAGGTGTGCAGATGTTACCCACGCGCAGCCTAAACGAAGCTGACGTGGGTAGTACCTTTGCAGGTGAGCTGATTATTGCGCCGCCGTCTGCGCACCGCTCACCGTGGATGAAGCGCTTCAAGTTGCCGCAGACGGCGTTTGCGTCTGGTTGGATGGCTGTGCGGGGCAATCGCCGCCGGCGCGGCTATGAACGCGGGTTCGTGTTATCTGATCACATTGACTGGACAAACCTTATCAAGACAATTGAAGAAACAGGTGCGTCGCGGGTATTACTGACGCACGGCCAGACTGATCCGGTAGCGCGTTATCTGCGTGAGGTCAAAGGGCTTGACGCACAGACCTTAGCAGCACCTTACGAAGGTGAACAAGAAGATGGTAGCGACCTCGAGCCAACCTCAGAAGATGTTCAAGCAGCATCGAACACCTCGAATGACACTCGAGCCTCAACCTCTGTAGCGGCTAATGCTAAAAAAGCACCCCCATCACCTAAAAAAGGTGCCGAAACATCAGCGAAAATTTCAACTGAGAAGGCCTTAGCTAAAAAAAGCTCATCTGAAAAGTCCTCTGCTGAGAAAACAGCACCTAAGAAAGTCTCATCTAAAAAAACAGCTACCAAGAAAGCCTCAGCTAAGAAGACTTCAACCAAGAAGACCTCAGCTAAACAAGTCTTAACAGTCAAAGCCGTCGATAAAGCGGCAGCATCCAAAACCAAACGGGTAACTGTAGAAGATGACGCCACATGAAGCAGTTTGTTGAGCTTTTTCGGGCGATAGATGGCACAACTGCCACCAATACCAAAGTGGCGGCACTTAGAGATTACTTTTTGAGCGCCGCCCCTGAAGATGCTGTGTGGGCGCTGTACTTGCTCACTGGCAAACTTCGCAAGCGGACGCTCACATCGCGAGTGTTGCGCAATACTTTTTTAGAGATTAGCGATTTGCCCGAGTGGTTGGTCAAAGATGCCCAGTCACACGTAGGCGATACGTCGGAGGCTGTAGCGCTATTGGTGCAAGCAACAGAGCCGCCACTACCTGAGTCGGGACCGCTCGAGCTACCCCTTCACGAATGGCTCGAGCAAGAAATTCCTAAAGCAAACGGTGCAGACGACGACACCAAGCGCGACCTCGTTTTGCATTGGTGGGCAGGCTTAACTGGCGATAGCATTTTGGTGCTTCACAAAATCTTGTCTGGTAATTTTCGTATTGGTGTGTCAAACACATTAGTGACGCGCGCACTTGCTGAGGCTTTAGAGCGCACCCCAGCTGAGATGACCCACCGACTCATGGGCGACTTTCCAACCACAGCGGAGTTTTACAGCTCACTGGCAGATGCGTCCGACGGGCCAGTAGCCAGTCAACCGTATCCGTTTTTGCTGGCTTATCCGGTGGAACTGGATACTGTTGCGCAAGAAGGCTTGAACCAATACCGGCTCGAGTGGAAGTGGGACGGCATTCGCGCGCAGCTCATTAAGCGCGAGGCAGAGGTGTTCATCTGGTCACGGGGTGAAGACCTCATCACAGCGCAGTTTCCAGAGTTAGCTGAGGCGTTTAGCGCACTACCCGATGGCACCGTGTTGGACGGCGAAATTGTAGCTTGGCGTGACGGGCAAATTCAGTCATTTAACGATTTACAAAAACGCCTCGGTAGGAAAAAAGTAGGCCCTAAGGTGATGGCGGAAACGCCAGTGCATTATCTTATTTACGACTTGCTTGAAGTAGACAGTCAAGATATTCGCGAGTTGCCCTTGCAGGCGCGGCGAGAACAGCTCGAGGCCTTAGTAGTTGATAATCCTATCGCTGAAGGTGATCTGACCCAAAACCTGCAAGCGGATGATTTGGAGGTGCTCGAGCAACTCCGCAGCAGCGCACGGGACGCGGGTGCTGAAGGCCTCATGCTCAAACGGCTTGACAGTCCTTACTTGGTCGGGCGGCGCAAGGGCCTCTGGTGGAAGCACAAAGTTGATCCTTACACGCTAGATGCCGTGCTCATCTACGCCCAAGCGGGCACGGGGAGGCGCGCCAACTTATTCACGGATTATACGTTTGCCCTGTGGCGTGACGGTGAGCTGGTGTCGTTCACCAAAGCGTATTCCGGGCTAGACGATGGCGAAATTGCCAAACTTGACCGCTGGATACGGCGCAACACCATTGAACGGTTTGGGCCCGTGCGCAGTGTCAAGCCCGAACAAGTGTTTGAACTCGCCTTTGAAGGCATTGCTGAGTCGTCCCGCCATAAATCCGGGATTGCCGTGCGCTTCCCGCGTATTTTGCGCTGGCGCGATGACAAACCGCCAGCTGAGGTGGATAGTTTAGAGACAGCTAGGGCGTTATTGGATGTTAACTAAGATTATGTTTTATTTTTCAGATTCTGTTGATGTATCTACGTCCCTGGCTACTCTAGGGGACATAACAACATTGAAGCTACTAATGCCATTGAAACGTAACCTGCCTTCATCAACGAGTCGCTGTCCCCGAGGTGATAACGCGTCATAAGCTTGTTGATAGTTCCGCATCATTGCTTCAGTCTGAGCTTGACTAGGGGGAGTAGGGTCAAAAAAAGGCGAGTTAAAACCTTCATAAGGGTCATACAGTTCACCATCGGCATTACATCTTGCAGTTTCGGAAATAGGCTGGGATCTTTGACTCTCATCTAAGCAAGCTAAACGGTCAAAAGGATCAGTTTCCTCTTGAGCCCGAGAGAAAACACACAAACTTATGAGTAGCCCAAGTAGGATTTTCATGACTTCATTGTAGAGTTTTTGAAGGTAAATTTACAGGTTAAAGAATGAATAAAGCATCCACAACATACAAAGCTGACATCTTGAATGGTTCAGTAACATCAGAAATCCTTGCGCCTATCTACGAGTTGTTTGCTAGCCGAGGCTGGACGCCCTTAGCGTTTCAGGAAACCGTCTGGCAAGCCTATCTCAACGGCGAAAGCGGGCTTATTCAGGTACCAACTGGTAGCGGTAAAACCTTTGCTGCTACCCTCGCACCACTTGCTGAAATGGTGGAACAACCAGCCAGCGGCCTCAAACTGCTCTATATAAGTCCACTCAGAGCCGTTTCACGCGATATTGAAAAAGCATTATCTGCTGTGGTGAGCGAGCTAAACCTCGACGTGCGGGTAGAAAGCCGTACAGGCGATACCAGCCAAAGCCTCCGCAAAAAGCAGATGAAAGCCATGCCAGATGTGCTTCTCACCACGCCAGAAAGTTTGAGCGTGCTGTTATCTTACAAAGGTAGCGCCAAACGCTTTGGCAACTTGCGAGCGGTCATTGTAGACGAGTGGCACGAACTCCTCAGCACCAAACGCGGCACCCAAACAGAACTTTGTCTAGCGCGCTTGCGGCAGCTTGCACCCGAGTTGCGCACCTGGGCGATGAGCGCCTCACTTGCAAATGTAGAAGAAGCTATACACGCTGTCACGGGCAATGCTTCTG
>CAZMCW010000140.1:3094-11131 GCA_964564405.1 uncultured bacterium | reverse complement strand
ATACAGTACCATCTATGTTATCACTACTATTGCTGTCATCAACATAATCGCTGTCATCAATATAATCGCTGTCATTAACGTAATCGCCGTTATCAGTATAACCATAGTTACTGTTGCGATGAATTTTGTTATCATTCTGGTTGGTGTTGCTGCCGCCACTATAATTTTCAGCGTTGTAAGCAGCCACATATTGGGCTGATATATTTTGGTTTAACCCATCACCATATTGATCAGGGTCTTCATCTTTACCTTGATTAAACTTTTTAGCAGTGTCTTCGTCTTCATAAGCACCCGCCGTATCCTCATGATATGTGCCAGCTATGCCTGCAGTATCATACGCATCATTTTCCGTGTTATCCGCTGAAGGTATATCCGCTGGTAGCCCCTCCTGAGCTGTCCGGTGTATCTCCTCTGAGGGGGCAGTTAAAGCATCATCCGAAGCATCTTCTTGAGTAAAAACATCGGCACCCTCTACCTCGAGGTTGGCAGCACTAGCAGCAGATTCAGAAGCATGTTGAGATATATCTGTAGCCACCTCATCATCGTGCCCAAGCAACGCGGCGACAACCTCGCGTACGTCTTGAGCCGCATCTGACTGGCTATCTTGTAAGGCTACTTGGGCGTCCTCGAGATTGAAATTATTTTCATCAACGTCGGATGTAGCTTGTGTATCTTCACAAAAGCTATTATCATCTTGTCCTCCCACTTGAATTGAGTGGCTAAGGTGTTCAGCATCAGTATCTTCAAATAATGCTTGTACACTTTCAGAAGTCACCAGCTCATCAGATAAACGGTCTTCTGCTGGCGAAGATAGCGTTGGCAAAGATGGCGTTGGCGAAGATGAATACTCAGCAGCAGGTGCAACCACACCCATCGCGACTGCAGGGCTTAGTAATCCCGTTGTGAGCGTGTTTTTTGTTGAGACATCTTGTTGAAGGATATTAGCGGACGCGCTACTCTCTGTGTCAACTGAAGTAGCCTGTAATGGGAACATACCTTGGTTAGCTGTAGGTGCCTCGTGTGCTGAGCCTGATGTTGAGCCTGACGTTGAGCCTGATGTTGAGGTTAGCATGGACGCGCTAGCAACCTTCCCTAGCCGTTGCTGTCTAGCTAGGCCTCGAGTCGTGTTGTTGGAAACCTGTCCACGTGAGGCCCGTCCGACATTTGCCCGTCCAATTGTTGGTGATGTTGATGGTTGCCGTGCCGACCTACCCTGCCGACCTTGCTGACGCTGCTGACCAGGTTTTGCTGCTAGCTGTGTCCGTAGTTGTGCTGATGTTTGCGCGCTGCCAGCTGCTTGCCCAGCAGCTAAAGCGACTGATTTACGTCTGCGCGACCGCTTGCCGCCCCATAAAAGCTGCCCCACTGAGCCAATGAGCATAAACATAAACCCTACAGCAGCCACAATAAGCCAGCCGTCATAGCGCACCGCTGAGCGGATTTCCGGCAGGACGCCTTGGGCAAGCGCGGCCCGCTGCATGCTAAAACTATCTGCAATCACATCTATAACGGGTACGCTTGGTTCACGGCTCGAGAACGCCCAAGGCGTTGGTTCCGGCGTAATTTGCCGCCAACCTGTTTCCGTAAACGGATCATAACTGCCCACCATGCCAAATACACTAAAACGCTCGGGCATAGTGATATTCGTTTGCACGCGGAGCACGTTACCTGTGACCTCGAGGCGTGCACTCACAACCTCACCCACATCGACAGCTACGTCTTGATCGGTTGCTCGGTAAACATCAAACTCATCACCTGTTATTCGAAACGCATAGTTCCAACGCTGCCCTTCAGGAAGGCGCATATTAGATCCGGGTAGCAGTAATGTTTGACCGCCGCTATGGGTACTCAAATACACTTCAATGATGGGAAAGGAAAAGCCATTAGGGAGTCGCCACGGGTTACTGAGTTGTCCCATAGTGAGTTCAAAGCCAAAGGTGGCTTGGTCAAGCACATCTATATTTTGTACGTCAAAAATACCGGGCGCACGAAACACAACCGCGGTGGGCGGCGTTAAGTTACCCTGCCCAATGGCATCACCTTGCGGATCTGCTACCGAGAGAAGTGCGGTGAGGAGTAAAACCGAGGTCACGCTTTTAATTCAACCACGTTTGGCGGTCTATAGCTGTGACCTTTTGAAATTTGGATGAGCCAACGCGCCAACAATTCTGAATCGTGTTGCGCGTGCAAGCCCGAACTGAGCACGTCTAGCTCATCTACATTAAGCCGGCGGGCTTTAAAAGGTGCTATGTCAAAATCTACTAGCTCAGCACCTTCTTCACGGTAGCGCTCGAGCCTGCTAGGATCAACTGGTGTGCTATTGACAACGACTCGGTCGGGAAAACGGCCTGCGTGTTTGGCTAATATTTCGACATGATCCCAGACACTAAACCCATCTGTCTCGCCAGCTTCGGTCATCACATTACAGACATAGACTACCAGTGCGTTAGTGCGGGCTAGGGCTTCACGCGTTTCTGGCACTAATAACGGCGGCAAAGTACTTGTGAATAAACTACCTGGTCCCAACACCACAAGATCGGCTTGGCTAATCGCTGTAGCAACTTCTGGTACAGCTCTGGGGCGCTCTGGGTGTAAGGCGACCCGCTGCACACTACCCGCGACGTCGCGCACTTTGCTTTCACCCATCACCCGTTTGCCAGAGGTCTTAAACGCTTCTAGCACGGCTGCTTCGGCACTCATAGGATAGACCACACCGCAAATATTCAAAATAGAATTGAGCACCCGCACAGCTTGGGCAAAGTCGCCTTCAACCTCCATAAGGGTGGTAATAAACAAATTGCCAAAGGTATGGCCTTTAAGCTCGCCACCGCGGTTAAAGCGGTACTCGAGCAACTTGCCAACCTCGAGCTCATTGTCAGATAGTGCTGCCAAGCAGTCCACCAAGTCACCTGGCGCAGGCATGTCAAACGCATCTCGCAAACGTCCAGATGACCCGCCGTCGTCACTCACGGCCACAATAGCCGTAATGTTAGACGTGTAATCGCGCAAACCGCGCAACAAGTTAGACAATCCTGTACCACCGCCCATAGCTACAATGCGCGGTCCCTTAGAAAGCGACAACTGCCGGTGAATCACCACGGCAACGTCGTTTGGTTGGCGTACCCAGTTAGATAAAAGTGAGTGGTTTAACCCACTTACAGCGCGCACTGCAAGTACAACACCCACAACGCCACAGATTAAGGCTAACCAGCCACCTAACATGCGCCAGTTACGGCTTACTAACACCTGTTCAATGGGCTCAGATAAGACTTGACGATTGCCCTGAAGTCCCCACAGCACGCCTGCCACCGCCCCGATAACCAGTAACAGCGTGCCCAGTACCGCCATCATCACGTGGCGTTTGACGCCCATACCAGGTACCAGCCACAAGCGCCACCGGCCTAAGCGGGCAAAGGATGCACGCCCCCAAGGTCTAGCTGATCCGGATGTCACAGCGCCAGATGTTACAGTGCTAGGTATTGCAGTGCCGGACGTTACGTTTGCTGACGCGGCGGCTGTTTGAACGTCTTGCGCTATAGGCATAGCAACGCTACTTGCAGCTACCGTTTCTACAGGCAGGATAGTTACAGATTCTGTTGGGATTGATGCTGGTAATGTATCTGCAGGCGTATCTGAAGGTGTATCTGCGGGCGTATCTGCTGTATTTGCAGGTATAGCAGGTTCAGGAGGCATTTACATCTCCTCTCTAGAGGTGTTCAGCTAAGGCGGCTGCCACATCGCGGTGCTCGAGACTGACCTCAACATCATCTTCTAACAAGCCCGCCAGACGTTCAGCAACAGCTACCGAACGGTGTTGACCACCCGTGCAGCCAATTGCCAACGTGTAGTGTGATCTCCCGCGCCCACGCGCTTTGGCAAGCAAGTTGGTGATGTAGTGAGCTAAGTCTTGAAAAAAGCTTTCGCCGTCATCTGAAAACGCATAAGCTTGGACGCGCGCGTCACGTCCGTCAATGGAACGAAGCTCAAGGTCATAAAACGGATTGGGCATGACACGTACGTCGAACACGTTGTCACTGTCGTTGGGCACACCGCGTTTAAAGCCAAACGAAACAAGTCTTACTGTAAACGTTGGTGCGTCTGTAAAACGTTCCTGTATTTGTTTGCGCAAGCCAGCCGCCGATTGGTTTGAGGTATCTAGCACCAGGTCAGCGCGCGCGCGCAAATCACCCAACGCAGCCCGTTCAGATGCAATATCTGTCGTGAGCGACGCACGGTGTAAAGGGTGGTTACGGCGAGTGAAGTTATAGCGGTTGACCAACACATCGTCAGCTGCGTCTAAAAACACCACCACAGCGCGACTGGCAACCTGACTAGTGTTCATATCGTTACCCTCGAGCTTTTCCAGCGCGCTGTCAACCCCCCGCAAGTGAGCGTGGGTGCGAATATCTACCCCAATTGCGACACGCACGTCAGCTGTTGGTGCAACGTCACATACTTGTGTTACCAGCGCTTGCCACAGTGCTGGCGGTAAGTTGTCTACGCTAAAAAACCCACTGTCCTCGAGGGCTTTAAGGGCCGTGCTTTTACCGGCACCACTTAACCCTGTAATGATGACAACAGTCACACTTTTCTCAGCACTCACGGCGTCCCCTCATCTGCGGTTGGTGCAGTCACAATCTCAGCGAATTTAGATTGAACCAGATCGGATTGAATCAGGTCACGTTGAACCAGGTTAGATTGAACCAGGTTAGATTGAATTAGGTCAGATTGAACTAGGTTAGATTGAACTAGGTTAGATTGAACTAGGTCACGTTGTGCTAAGTTAGCTTGTGGGGGAGGGAACATCACCATGGCAATGACCTGCCCACCTGTTTGCACCACGGCTGCACTTGGCGATTGCCATAGCAAGTTCCCTGTGGCAATAATTATATGTTGTGACAGTGAGTTTTTATCAGGTACATCTTGATGCTCTTGACCTGCTTGAGACTCACCATCTTGTTGTGTCAACGGCTCAGTACGCTGTAAAGATACCTGGGGTTGCCTCGGTAAACGTGCTAGTGACGCCGCTAAGGCACGTTCTTCAGGTGTCATATGTTGCACGCTAGGCTGCGCAAGTTGTAAACCTTCGCTTAGTGAGTCATCAACATGTGCATCCTCAACTTGACCGTCAGCTTGATTGTCGGGGGGGCTATGCGTGGACTCGAGCCCACCTTCAACACGCGCCACCTCATCTACAGGACGATAGACAATAGCGCCTACATTCTCCTCTGAAGATAGCTTTAGTATTCTGTCTGATGCTCCAGCCAATGTCTCGCTTACACTTCCAAACCTACGCTCGGCATCAGCTATGCTTAAATTTACAGGTGGATTAGCAATGTCGTTTGTCTCTGCTTGATTTGCTGGGGTGTTATTTATTGATGTGTTATTTATTGATGTGTTAGTTGTGTCTGCAAGTAGCCACGGCTGCAATACTGCATCTGTTGGTACGTCTTGCATGACCTGCCATCCGGCATCACTATAAACGACATAGCCTGTCTGTCCAGCAAGGGAGATTTCAAACGCAACAGCCCAAGCCGTTTTTGCAAAAAGCTGCCACTGATCGGGCACTAAAAAACCTAGTTGATGCTCCACGCACACGCGTACATCTGCACCTGTCGTTAGCGGTACTAAAGTTGGCTGACGTTCTGTAAGCGTGACTAAAGGCGTCGCAACATGGCGTGCAGCAGCTTCATTTAAAAAGCAACCTACCCGCACCTGCCAACGTTGCCGCCCTACTTCAAGGTTTCCATAAGCTTCAACATAAGCATCAAAACCTTGCTGATTGAGCCTAGTTGTGATGTCTCGAGCACGTTGTGAACTAACATGTGTGACCAAGTGCAAGGTCCACATAGAAGCACCTACACTAGACCGAACCGTGGGTGTAGGTGTGGGACTGTGAGCGCGCACTTCCAACTGCCAAGTTAGTAAGACAGCAAACCACAAGAACGCAAGGAACATGCGTTTACAAAGTATCTTTCTAAAGTTTTGACAAGTGCTAGCCACCATTGCGTCTGGCATTACGATTAGCCTAGCACGGTCTGGAAGCACCTTGGGTGTATAAATTAGCGTTTCCACGAGTAATTGCCACAGGCAATTGCGCGTGCGACCTAGGGGAGTAGAAATCGACCCACTCAGTGTAGGGGAACCAATCTTGGAACTGCTAAATGTGCTCGAGCCAGCTTAATCAATGACCAGATTGATTGCCAAATTCATCACCATGCTTCAGATACAAGATCCTGTTGATACCGCACATCGCTCGCGCGTGCGTAAGGTTGGTTTTCGTCGCGCTCGCCTCGTAATTCAAAGAACACGTCGTCGCCTTCCTCGAGGTTCTCAAAAGGCAAACTTGTGTGCAGATCGCGCAGATGAAAAAACACTTTTTTGCCATCATCGGTGCGAATGAAGCCAAACCCTCGGTCGGATTTTTTCTCTTCAATGATACCTGGTAGCGTTTGTCCGGCTAGTTCGCCAAGTTCGTCTTCAGTAAGGCGATCATTGCGCTCAATACGCGTGCGGATTTTTTCAATGGGAATGTATTCGTCAGCCGCATCAATTAACAAGTCTGAGCCGCGGTAGCCGTTCGTCTGGGCGCGGCGGTTTTGGGTCGTGACCACTGCCACACGTACACCTTTGCTAGACACGGCATCTATGAGCGGCGCAAAATCACCATCTCCAGACACCAAAATCATCTTGTCAACGTGCTCGGCCATAGTTAGCATGCCAATAGCAATTTCAATATCAACATTGGCTTTCATGGAGACTTCGCCGTCAGCATCTTTAAACACACGCACACCTTTGGTGACAACCTTGTACCCGTTGCGGTTGAGCCAACGGTGAAACCCCCGATCTTTTTTAAGGCGGCGGTGCATTTCGTCGCGCAACATATCCGAGGTATAGAGGTGATTGGTTTCTTTAAGGTTGACATAGTGGCTGATGGCGTCGCTATCAAATTCACCGGTGTAGTAATACGCGCGCACCAAAAATGCTTGTTCAGAAAGAACTTCCAACAAACCCCGGAAGTTAATTTCCATCCCCATAGCTTCAAACGTTGCTTTTTGAAAATTTGCACCGTCAATGAAAATAGCTATTTTTTGTTTACCTGATTTAGCACTTTTTGCGTCCAATTTTAACCTCACCTGTACTATTCTGAAACATCCGACGTCTACTCTTTTTGACGTCTACTCTTTTTGATATTGCGATTACAATATGCTTACTTTGTTAACTACAACTACCTTGTCGGCAATTCTTGTTAGGCTTACTTTGAATCTAGTCTACTGAACCAACTGCTTGAGCCTTTCAATCAATATGCATCAGCTCTAACTCATATATATACTAATAGTGACGCCTATCTTGAACTCTTGACATAGGCTTAATGTAACCCTACATCACCTACGTCACGTTTTGATTCTACTCCGCCAAATGTAATTAAAGTATACTTTACCAAGTTTTTACGGCTGTGTCATTATGTCTCGCAAACTGACATGTGTTCTACAGGTCAACGTCTTTGAGGAAAATATTCAAGCCAAAACCATTATCATGTTGTCTTACACAAAATCATCTTACATAACGAGATCGCATCTACAAGGCGATATCTATCAACCCAAGCCAGTGAGTACCTGCTGGGCATGACGGTGAAAATTACCGAGGACCCTGAGTCCGACGTGTTGACTTTTTTCAGGGTGAAATTGGGTTGCGTGGATGGCCCCCAAAGACACGGCACTGCGAAAACTCACCCGCCCGTAGTGGGTCACAGCACTTGTAACTTGCGGTGCTGAATCTGCTTGCTTTACCTGAACAGACTTGTGCACAACAGCTTCGTCAAACTCAACATAATAAGAATTGGCAAAATAGACAAACGCGCCGTCGTCAATACCTTCAAACAGCGGACTACTACCTTGAAAAAAAACTTGATTCCAGCCCATTTGCGGCACGCTTACCCGCTCACGACCGCTACCTTCAGGAAAACGCCGCGCCCGCCCAGCGAGGAGCCCCAAACCGGGTACATCTGGCGCTTCTTCAGAGGCTTCCATAAGGATT
>CAZMCW010000140.1:0-3084 GCA_964564405.1 uncultured bacterium | reverse complement strand
AGCCCACACAAATCCCCAAAAAAGGTTTGCCTGCTTGCAAATGAGTACGCACTACAGGCTCAAACCCACTAGCTAAAAATTGTTCCATCACTTGCCCAAAATGTCCTTGGCCGGGTGAAATTAGTACATCTGCTTGGGCGGCGCGTTCGGGGGAATCTGTCAAGCAAACCTTAAAACCAGCGTGTTCCAACGCTTTGTGCACACTGTGTAAATTGCTTGCGCCGTAGTCAATGAGAACGGTATCCATAGTTATCCTTTACAACACTCCTTTAGTAGAAGGAAGTACGTCGCTAGTAATCCGAGTCGCTTGCCACAAAGCTCGAGCCACCGCTTTAACAACCGCCTCACAAACATGGTGCGTCTCAACCCCAGACAACACGCGCACGTGCAAGTTCACGCCAAGGTGATTACTAAACCCGCGCAACATTTCCCGTAGGTGATGGGCGTTAAACCCTTGGCAATTTCCCTCATAGCCCGCAGGTTCAAAGGCTAGGTAGGGACGCCCTGAAATATCAATGACCACATGCGCAAGGGTTTCTTCCATCGGCACCCAAGCATCTGCATAGCGCTCAAGACCGCGTTTATCGCCGAGCGCTTTGGCAAACGCTTGACCCAAGGTGATGCCACTATCTTCAGCTAGGTGATGCACGTCTACATGTAGGTCACCTGTGGCCTCAACATCTAGCTTAAAGCGTCCGTGACGAATAAGTTGCTCGATAAACCCGTGCCCGGTGTTAACGGTTCCACCTGCGGGTGCATCTAAATCCAAACTCACCTTGACAGACGTTTCATTGGTTTGCCGCTGGACACTTGTTCGGCGGGTTGCATTAGTTTGACTCACGACGACCTCACTCACGAAGCGACCCCAGTATCAGTCTCGGTGATGTCAATATCCGCACTTGCAGCTTGAGAATCCCTATCATCTGGCAGATTATCTTCACGCAGACGGTTACGAGGCGTTAACGGTTTTGTTGAGATACCCGCGTCACCAACGGCTTTAGCATCACCTAATACCATCACCTGTTTAGCTTTTTGAGCGCCAACCTCCGCATGAACCTGTTGAATCGCCTGAATAAACGCATCATTTTCAGCCGGTTTACCTAACGACACCCGCAAGTAACCGTCTAACCCGGGAATGTGATCCTGACGGCGAATGAGCACCCCTCTGTCCATAAGCCCGTGATAATAGCGCGCCGGGTCACTGACCTTAAAAATCATAAAGTTAGTGACCGACGGTTCTACCTTGATGCCCTCGAGCTCAGCCAAGGCTTGCCTGACTTTAGGGCGCTCAGTTTTTACTTCGTCAATATAGGTCTGAATGTAGTCAGGCGCGTCGAGCACGCAGTGACCTGCAGCCAGTTGTAATACCGACATGGCAAAGGGCATACGTGCTTTCTCGAGCTGCTCGGCTAATCTTGGAGAGGTGAGCGTGTAGCCCAAACGCACCCCACCCAGAGCAAACGCCTTACTAAAAGTACGCAAAGACGCCACGTGATCGTAGCGCTTGGCTAAATCGCTAAAGTCGGTGCCAGAAAATTGATAGTAGGCTTCGTCAATCACGACGGTCCAGTTGGGCTGGGCAGCTTCAACCAGAAGTTCAACGTCACGGCGGTCAAATAGATTTCCGGTAGGTGCGGCTGGATTAGCTAAAAAGAAAACGCCACGGTCTTTGTTGAG
The DNA here is from genome assembly GCA_964564405.1 of uncultured bacterium. Classification (GTDB taxonomy): domain Bacteria; phylum Deinococcota; class Deinococci; order Deinococcales; family Trueperaceae; genus JBCCBI01. Next base: position 1,407 of record CAZMCW010000140.1, on the reverse strand, counting down.
GGCTTCTAGCAAGGCTTCTATCGGCAATGAAAAATCATCGTTAAGTGGGATTTCTAAGAGTCTCGAGTTCAAAATGGGTGCTTGCAATGCGTACACCGAAAACGTTGGTGCCACCGTGAGCACACTTTCACAGACACCACACACTTCAACAAAGGTGCGAATAAGCTTGTTGGATCCACCCGAGACCATCACGCCAGCTTCAGGCCAGTTGTGGTGTTCAGCAATTTTTTGCCGCAAGGACTGCCCAATAATTTCTGGGTAGCGGTTGAACGCTAGCTTACGAACACGCGTGCTGATGGCATCTTTCAGGCCATCCGGCAAATCGTAAGGCGACTCGTTTTGATCAAGTTTGATGGGCTGATCAAACGCTTTAAAGTGATACGGCGCAAGCGCGCGGATTTCTGGCCGAACCGTCATGGCCGTATCTTATACTATTTGCTCTAAGTTAGCAGCCAGCGTGGATCGTAAGCTGCTAGCTCCTCACATGTTGCTAGACCCTAACAGGCATAATAAAACCATGTCCGTTGAACTCATTGTCTATGCTTGTCCCGTTGGCGAACTTGCTCAAAGTTTAGCGACTTACTTTCAGCTTGCCAGAGCTAACTTTGCCTCTAACAGCGCACACAACTACATGCCGCACATTACGCTTACGGGTTTTTTTGAAGCAGAGGCTAAAGATGTGGGCAAATATGCAGGGTGGCTCGAGGCCGCGCTCACCGCCCAGCAACCGCACCCTAATCCTGTACTTAAAATCACTAAACTTATCTTGCAACCAGAGTTTCACGGACTAGAGATTCGCTCGCCTTATCTAAAAATTGTGACGGCAGACTTTGCAACCAGAGCAAACGAGTTAGCCACTTTGCGCGTCAAAGACTGGCTCCACTTGAGCCTTGCCTATGACTTTCCTCAAACCGATGACACGGGCTTACGTCAACTTGCCAAGCACACCGTAAACATTCACTTACCCGCGCAATGGGAGCTGTGCCTTTACGAACGCCACAATAGCCACAATGAGCACAATGAGCACAATAGCCACAATGAGCACAACTGGACAAAGCACTTTAGCATGCCCCTCTAAGTGTCTCCTGTCTATAACCTTGTAGATACAGACAATGGTAGCAATGTAGACATTCTTGAAAATATGAAGGTTCATACCTCAGCCTGCCACACGGTTTGTACATCTAAATGAGCATACAATTGAGTTACTTGGAAGGTTATGCAGCACACTGCTGACCTTGGGGTAAGTTTAACCCTCTAGCACCCGTTGTCTTCAGCCCCGAGTGCGTTTATTTAGGGTTGTTAAGACACCTAACATTTGGGATTTACACATACGCTAATGCTGCAATGAAATGCATGTAAGCCATCTTCCAGCAATATCTCAGGGAATCTTTAAACTTGATAGAACAT
>CAZMCW010000139.1:0-11235 GCA_964564405.1 uncultured bacterium | reverse complement strand
TGAGTTTATCCCCGGACAAGAAGAACCCAACGTGGTACTCGTCCGCAGCGACGGCAACGCCATGTACGTTGCCAAAGACATTGGCTATCATTACTGGAAGCTGGGGATTTTAACCGGTTTGCGCTTTGCACCGTTTGACGATCAACCTTCTGGACATATCCTCTACAGCAGCGATCCCAATGGGAAGACTAATCCAGATGACCACAACTTTGCGAATGCCAGTAAAGTTGTCAATGTCATCGATGTACGTCAGTCACATCCGCAGCAAATTGTGAAAACTGCCCTAAGCATGCATGATGGGGGCGGTCAAGACAGCGACAAGTTACATCACCTAGCTTATGAAGTGGTAACGCTAGAAGGCCAAGCCATGAGTGGGCGCAAAGGCATTACCCTCTCTATAGATGAGGTGATTGACGAAGCCGTCCGCCGTGCCAAAGCCGTTGTGCAAGATAAAAACCCCGAGTTGCCAAACATAGACACCGTGGCTGAGCAAGTAGGGATTGGCGCGCTGCGCTTTGGCATGCTCAAGAGCGAAGCTAAGCGCATTATTGACTTTCGCTGGGAACAAGCGCTGTCCTTACAAGGGGATTCTGCACCGTATGTTCAGTACGCGCACGCGCGTGCGTGCAGTATTTTGCGGGCCGCTGAAGCTGAAGAAATAGATATTAGCCAAGCAGACTGGAACTTACTCACCGGGCTCGAGGTCACCCTCGCAAAAGCAATTGCCCGCTTACCCGAAGTCATTATGCAAGCCGCTGACGCTCACGCGCCCCACATTATGGCGCAGTATTTGCTGGAACTCGCCACCGCTTGGAACGGCTACTACAACCACAAAGACAACCAAGGTAAATCCGATACACAAGTTCTCAAAGCTGTAAGCGGCCTTAAAGAAGCCCGTCTAGCACTTGTTCAAAAACTTAAAGAGGCTCTTGCAACCGGGCTGATGACGCTTGGAATTGACGCGCCGGAAGCCATGTAACCAAACTTAATCTATCAACATTTCTCGAGACTGATGACGCTAAACTATTAAAAAACTATCAAACGCTAAACTGCCACGGGTCTTTTTGTATGCGTTATACGGATTCCGAGGATGCCATCAGCCATTTCCGGTGACTACGTATGTCCAGTCATACCAAGTCCGACAAAACACATCATAAACTCCTACGGAGTTCATTACGTTCTAGTCGGACTTGGTATCTGTTTCTGCTCGCTCCGCTTGGGTTACTTTGTTACCAAAATAACCGGAAAGAGTATCACCCCAAGTGCTAAATATTATGCACTTGTTATGGCATCACATGTATGAGCTAGGAACATTATCTAGCTGGCACATACGCTTTAGGCATCAAATATTCACAACCTATCGAGGTTTTAGATATCTTATGAAGATGCATACCTTTTTGTATGGCAAATAGCTTAAATAAACACGAGCACTCATAAATTGATATCCTCTTGAACACGTTGTATACAGTTAAAAATTCATTACGGTCAAGCTTGCAATATATCTGCTATTCGGGATATAGTTACGCGTTAGTGTAATTAAATGCATTCCTAAGATGACATTTACGCTTTGTAGGCCTTTACAACACTAAGCCATTCATCTTAGAATACACAAGCACCAACAATTCACAGTCTTTTTGGAGGAGAGTATTTATGCGTAAAATTTTGTTCGTATTAATCATCTTGTGTGGATTTGCACCATCAGCATTTGCCCAAAGCCTACTCGATGAAATTCAAGAACGCGGTACGCTAGTGTGCGGTGTGAATAGTGCCCTGCCCGGTTTCGGCAGCGTTAACCCAGATGGTGACTTTGAGGGTTTTGACGTGGACTTTTGTCGTGCCATTGCCGCAGCCGTCCTCGGTGATGCTGACGCCGTTGAGTACCGTGCGCTTTCCGCACAAGAGCGCTTTACTGCTGTACAAACGGGCGAAGTTGATGTGCTCATCCGCAACTCAACGTGGACCAGTAGCCGTGACAGCAGTGTGGGTCTTAACTTTGCCCTGGTGAATTTCTATGACGGTCAAGGATTCATGGTGCGAGCAGATTCAGGCATCGACACTCTCACCGACCTTGAAGGCCGCAGCATCTGCGTACAGTCTGGTACAACCACCGAGCTTAACCTCGCTGATACCATGGCCGCCCTTGACATTCAGTATGAACCTATTATCTTTGAAACAGCTGACCAACTCTCCGCTGCCTACGACGACGGTGCTTGTGATGCGTTCACCACCGATAAGTCTGGTTTGGTAAGTCGGCGCATCACCTTGCGTGAACCCGGAGATCACGTGATTATGGATACGGCAATTTCTAAAGAACCCTTGGGACCTTCCGTCTTGCATGGTGATGACGCGTGGTTTGACGTTGTGAAGTGGGTTTCCTACGGTTTGATTGCAGCTGAAGAATTTGGCCTCACCTCAGACAACGTTGAAGCTGCTGCTGAATCTTCCGTCGACCCCAACGTACGCCGTATGTTAGGTGTTGAGGGCGATAACATCACAGGTCTTGGTCTTCCTGCTGATGGCATTTTGCAAGCCATTGCTCAAGTGGGCAACTACGCTGAAATCTACGAGCGCAACCTAGGTCCAGACACGCCTTTTAACATTCCGCGAGGTCTTAACGCGCAGTACTACGCCGGCGGGATTCTTTACGCGCCTCCTTTTCGCTAAGCCCTTAGGGCATCCCGAAAGCATTTAAAGCTTAAAGCTTGACTTAGGGTGACGGTTGTAACCGTCACCCTTTTATTGATACATGCTTTGCCCCGTGTCATGACTTTGTTAAAACACGTACATTCACCCTCATAAAACTTATCTGTAGTTTATCCTCGCCCGAACTTGGACATCAACGCAGCGTTAGATCATTTATAGCGATATGCATAAACATTGGGCTGTAAACGGAGCGGGTCTATTGGTACTCGCCTAGCTCGGTAAGTATGGAGCTAGCTCCATACTTACGGCTAACGCTATAGTCAATGTACCTTGACTGTCAAAGAGTATTTCTCATCCCTAAAATTCAGTGTCTGTCGCACTAACACTTCAGCACGCTTGGAATGGATACACACTATTCAAAGAGGAACACAACAAAGAAAGGTGGACACACATTGCAACTGAGCTACCCTCTTCGGGGTACGACGAAGCCTATTTGTAAGCAAGGAGACCCCCGTGGCGACACGCCCTATCTCAGCTAGTAAGACCGCCCTTAGCCAAGACACCATTCCTTTTTACCGAAACGTCAAACTCATCGGTATCATTGCGCAAGTTATTTTCGTTGTCATTGTACTAGCGGCGACCACAGTAATTTATTTGAACGTTACCCGGGCGCTCAGGGCGTCTAACCTACCTGCTAATTTCGACTTTTTGGACGTGCGTGCAGGTATTCCCATCGCCGAAACGCCTATCCGCTACACCACTAGCGATCCTTATTGGCGAGCACTCATGATTGGCTTTTTGAACACCTTGAAAGTATCTTTTGTAGGTGTTATCTTAGCCACGCTGTTAGGGATTTTAGTAGGTGTTATGCGGCTTTCTCCCAACTGGCTCTTGCGCCAACTGGCTAGCGCATTTGTGGAAGTTGTGCGCAACACACCTTTGGCCGTGCAAATCGTCTTTTGGTTTACCGCCGTCCTCACGCCTTTACCCCCACGCGTCAGTAACCCTATTCAACTACCAGGCAATATTTTATTTTCTAATGTTGGTCTAGCAATTCCGTGGTTGGAGAGCAGTTATTTGTTGGCCAACTGGTTGCCTTGGTTGGGTGTTGGCATCTCCGCTGGCATTGTTGTCTACGGACTGCGCAAGCGGCAAATCGAACGCGCAGATCATCATGGCAACCCCTGGTGGTTGGGCGTGATTGTGTTTTTGGGTGTTGCCATTGGCGGCTATTTGAGCGTCACCCCAGAAGTGCCAGAAAACGCTACGGCTACCTACCGCGCAGATAGGGGTCGGGGACAGGTGTTCATCGACAACAACCAAAACGGTGAATTTGACAGTGACGAGCGGTGGCTAGCCTATGCGCCCACACGGGTGATCGTTGAAAGTGGACAGCTCAGTACCACCAGCCAAAACACGACCGAGTCGCGCCGCAATGTCTCTAGCATTGTGCGTTTTCCCTTGATTCTCGAGCGCGAAGTGGCCAACGCTGAAGTGGTCTTTGCCGACCCCGACGCTGCTAGTGACACTGGTGTGGCATTGCACTTTGTAGATTTTCCCAGCGAGGGTGTTTTATATCAAGACCGCAACGGCAATGGAGCGTTTGATAACGGCGAGCAAGTTGCTGAAAATGGTGAAGGGTTTGCAGGCTTTGAGTTGCACTTACAGGTCACTGACTTTCAGCGTAGGTTAGTAGCTGATAGAGACGGGCAAGTGCGCGTTCCTCGCTTTGAACCCATCGGTGAAGTCGAGGAAGAAGCAAGTGCCCCGGCTAGCCCCAGTGGTAGTTTGTTTGGCCCACCCGCCGGAAGCCAAGCCGATGATACTAGCAGCAGTGTGAATGCCACCTTTGAGATTTTGCCTTTGCGGCCTTGGGTACTCAGTACGCCAAGTGTGCCTGTTACCAATTATGTTGGCGGTATTACCTTATCGACTAGCTTTTTGGCATTGCTTTTGGCACTTGTCATTCACACAGCAGGGTTCATTGCAGAAATCGTTCGCGCAGGCATTCAAGCCGTCCCTAAAGGTCAACGCGAAGCAGCCAGAACGTTAGGTCTCAATCCATGGCAAACGTTTAGTATCGTGACCTTTCCGCAAGCGCTGCGTATTATTTTGCCGCCGATGATTAGTCAATACCTCAACCTCTCTAAAAACTCGTCACTTGCACCTTTGGCTGCTTACGTAGAACTGTTTGCTATCAGTGTGATTGTTGCCAACCAAACGGGGGCAACCATTCCGGTAATTTTCATTGTTATTGTTTCTTACTTGATTATTAGTTTCGCGTTTGCGCTCGTACTCAATATCGTCAATGACCGTATCGCCCTCGTGGAACGTTAGGAGGCTGCCGTGATTCCTTCTCGTTTACCGCCAACACCCGCGACGGGTGCTAAAGCGTGGATGCGTGATAATCTGTTTAGTTCAACAGCCAATAGCATCGCCAGTGTCATCATGCTTGTGTTACTGACATGGCTAGGTATCAACTTGTTCATGTGGATGTTTTTTGATGCCACCTGGCAGCAAATTTGGAACAACCTCAAATTGTTTGCTGTTTACCGCTATCCTGTTGCATTGCTGTGGCGACCTTTAGGGGTTGTGGGCATAGTGATGTTCTTGCTAGGCGTATCTAGTGGCATAGCGCCTGCGCGTGAAGCAAGCATTACTCGAGGGGTATTTTGGAGTTTTTCTAGCCTCGTGTTTTTGCTCACTGTGCTTGCACTATTGAGTTGGGAATCGGTGCGCTTGGGGTGGGTGCTGGTGAGCGTGGCTTGCTTGGCAGGGTACACCCTTGGACGTGAACGCCCCGCTGTTGCCAAAGCCTTACCTTGGCTATGGGGTGCCTCCTTACCTATCAGCTTTATCCTCCTCTACGGCCTGCCTAGTGATGCTGAGAGTGCGCTGCGTGTTGTTGAGACCCGTGAGTGGGGGGGGTTTATGCTCACCATGATTATCTCTATTGTGGGTATTACGGTTAGTTTTCCTCTCGGCATTGCGCTTGCCCTCGGTAGGCGCAGTAAGTTACCGGCCATCAAGTATTTTTGTATTACCTTCATTGAGGTTGTTCGCGGTGCGCCCCTCATTTCGTGGTTATTTATCGCCTCACTACTCGTGCCGCTGCTGTTTAATGTTTCGCCCGATAGAATCGGGGCACTGTCTCGAGCACTTGTTGCAGTAACGTTGTTTTCATCTGCTTACATGGCAGAAAACGTGCGCGGTGGTCTGCAAGCTGTACCCAGAGGACAGCGCGAAGCCGCCCAAGCTTTGGGGTTAAGTGGCTGGCAAACGCTGCGAATGATTGTCTTGCCACAAGCTCTTAAAGCCGTTATTCCAGCTATTGTTGGGCAATCGATTGGTCTTTTTAAAGATACATCTTTGGTGTTTATTGTGGGTCTTTTTGACTTTTTCAATATTGCCAACACGGTTGTGGCCAATCAGCCTGAATCGCTACTGGTAACAGGTGGTATTCGCCTCGAGCTATCCCTTTTTGTCGCGGTTGTTTACTTCTTTTTTGCTTACCGCATGAGCATTGCGAGCAGGCAGCTCGAGAAATCTCTCGGTGTCGGTGAGCGTTAGCACAAACGTCAAAACGCATAGTTTACGAAATTTGCAAATACTTACATTTTAGGAGTATCTATGAGTGAAGCAAGTATGAGTGTCAACGTAAGTGCTGACGCACCCGACGGTGGTGACAAAATCATTGAAGTAGACAGCCTCAACAAGTGGTTTGGTGAGTTCCACGTTCTTAAAGACATAAATATGTCGGTTAATCGCGGTGAGGTCGTGGTAGTTATTGGACCGTCTGGCTCAGGTAAATCTACTCTGATTCGGTGTATTAACCGGCTCGAGGAACACCAAGAAGGTCGCGTTGTCGTAGACGGCATTGAACTCACCGACGACGTGCGCAATATCGACATGGTGCGCCGCGAAACGGGTATGGTGTTTCAAAGTTTTAATTTGTTTCCTCATTTGACCGTGCTCGAGAACATTACACTCGCGCCTATGCGCGTACGTAAATGGAAAAAGTCCGACGCCGAAGAAAAAGCGCGCTACTTTTTAGACAAAGTGGGTATCCCCGAACAAGCCCTCAAGTATCCCGGGCAACTTTCCGGGGGGCAGCAGCAGCGGGTAGCTATCGCTAGGGCGCTCACCATGGGGCCTAAAGTGATGTTATTTGATGAACCCACCTCTGCGCTTGATCCAGAAGTGATTGGGGAAGTGCTCGAGGTTATGGTCAACCTTGCCAAAGAAGGCATGACCATGATGGTTGTGACGCACGAGATGGGATTTGCCCGTGAAGTGGGCGACCGCGTTGTGTTTATGGACAGTGGCCAAGTTGTTGAAGTGGGACCGCCAGAACACTTTTTTACCAACCCAACTGAAGAACGCACCAAGTCGTTTTTATCGAAAATTCTCTAGCGACAAACAGAGCGTTACTTCCTTTGACAATGACTCTATGGCACTTGTAGCATGAGCAAGACAAGCTTGGTTATGAGAAATGGCAGTTGGGACAAATGGCAGTTGGGACAAATGGCAGTTGGGACAAACGGCAGTCTTACGCACTGGTGTCGTGGTGGTGTCGTCGTGGTGGTGGTGTGGTGGTGTGGTGTGGTGGTGGTGTGGTGGTGTGGTGGTGCTTGATCTTACCAACATCACAATAACTAGCGTTTCCACGCGTAACTGCCACAGGCAGTTGCGCGTGCGACCTAGGGAGTAGACATCGACCCACTCAGTGTAGGGAGCCAATCTTGGAACTGCTATGTAGTACAGATTTGCATGGTGCAAATTGCTAACAGTCTTAATCTCTCAGAACCCGTATAATGCACGTGTTGCTACGAGTATCTGAAAAAATTTGTGTATCTTTTGCCATTACATAGTGCAGTAGGTTTTTACAATTTATGCGTAATGAGTTATACTCTTATTGCTTTCTCATACATTCTTAGTAGAGGGTGTGGTGGCACCTCGCTAAAATGTAGACGCACGCCTTTCTGTATGAACTAGCTAGTTAGTTTACGTACGGCTCTTACGTATTACTCAAGAGCTTCTCAGCTGAAAGCTATTTCAAAAGCCACCTTCCGCGACACAATACGCTATCTTGTACGCTAAAGGAATTGTAATGTCAGATATACCTACTGCTAGCAGAAACCAAACTGTAAACCCGTTGGATACCAAAGATATGTCTAAAGATCAAGAGCGCACCGACTTACTTAAATCTGTCGTCAAGATGATTCGGGCGATGGTTGTCCGTCATGCTTCGGATATTCATATTCATGCAGCAGCGCCACCTTACATGCGTGTGAACGGTGAACTGCGTCAGCTCGAGAACGTTCGTCCGTTTACAGCAGAACAAACCATTCATATTGCTAAGTCAATGATGCCGCCTAAATCTTACGATGTCTTTGAAAAGCAACATGAACTTGACTTTGCCTTTATGATTCCTAACCTAGCCCGCTTCCGTTGCAATGTGTTTTATCAGCGCGGGTCGGTTAGTATCGTTATGCGGGTAGTTGAAGAACATGTACCTGACTTTGATACATTGGGCCTTCCTTCCGCTATTGTAACGCAGTTCTCGAGCCAAACTCGCGGGTTTGTGTTGATTACGGGACCTACTGGTTCAGGTAAGTCAACTACACTTGCTTCGATGATTGACTACATTAACGAGAACTACAAGCGCAATATTATTACGGTTGAAGACCCTATTGAAATTTTGCACCGCAACAAACGCAGTCTGGTTGTGCAACGCGAACTAGGCTCAGACACGTTTAGTTTTTCAGGTGCCCTTAAATATGCTATGCGTCAAGACCCAGACGTTATTATGATCGGTGAGATGCGCGACCGAGCAACTGTTGAAGCTGCTATTACCGCCGCGCAAACGGGGCACTTGGTTTTTAGCACGTTACACACGCTAGATAGTATTCGCACTGTAAACCGCATCATCGACTTTTTTCCGCCACATGAACGCGATCAAATTCGCATTATGCTAGCGGAGTCGTTACTGGGGATCATGAGTCAACGTTTGCTACTTCATGCTAACGGCGAAGAACGCATTCTAGCCTCTGAAGTCTTGGTCAATACACCCCTTATTCGCGATTATATTAAAGATGAAACCAAAACCTCAGACATCAAACAGGCTATTATGGAAGGTCGTGAAGCTGGTATGCGGACGTTTGACCAGCACTTAATAGATCTGTGGATTGCCGGTGACGTTACCGAAGAAGAAGCTGTTGCTTATGCAACCAGCCCCCACGAAATACTTGTTTGGATGAGCCAAAATAGGCAACTCAAACAAGACCAGCAAGAACAGCCCCGGTTTTAAGCTCTATAGCGATATCCATAAATATTGAGCTGTAAACGGAGAGGATCTATTGGCACTCGCCTAGCCATAAGTACCTCCAAGTTAAAAGGTGACACTTACCAAACCTGAGTTCGATGTTTCAAAACAATTAGAAATGCGTCTCTGACACATATCACGATGCAGCTATAAAGACCATCAGCCTTTGAATGAACATCATTTAGCCTACATAGGCCATTTTTGTCGTGTTTCAGAACGTAATTTCTCTGATACTTCCACGAGACGTGTCTCTGACGTAAATTAACTCCGAATTCGGGTTACCAAACTCAGCAGCGCCCATCCTTAACCGCATGTCACGAAAACTGCGTTTTCCAGATGGGAGGTACTTAACTGCTCTCACTTGCGCGTATAAAGTCGTTGAGTATAGCTACCTTTGGATACCTACTTACAAATTCGGCTAGGCGGATGTGACCTTGTGTCATGTCCGCTTTACCACGAGGTTTGGGTAGTTCTTGGATAATGTGTTGCCAAGTGCGCCACGCGGTAACGTCTGCAGCAAGTGCAAGCGCAGCTAAGCCAAGGTGACCTTGGAGTATGAGTGTTGGCCGCAGTCCGTGTGGTGTGCGCGCGTGCGCAACCATGGTGCCAGCTGCGGCACAAACAGCAAACCAAGCCTGTACTCGAGCTTCTTGACTACTATCAACATCATCATGATCTGTAGGGTGAGGTGGTAGCTGACGCACGTGTGCATCGTCACCAACTACTAGCTGCTCACGTGTTGACCCTTGGTGCAAGGGTTGCTGACCCGGTAACTCTTGACCCGGTAACTTTTGACCCGGTAACTTTTGACCCGGTAACTTTTGACCCGGTAACTCTTGATCCGGCAATTGCAGATCTTGTAGTCGCTGATCCTGTAATTGCTGACGCGCTAATTGTTCGTGCCGAGGCTGCCGATCTTGTGCTTGCTTGGGTGCGTAACAATACGCCCGTATAAACAGTGCCGTTGCTGTCAGGGTATCCAACCAATATACGCGTGTGGTGAGTCCTAGTTGCACGCAAGCTGTACTGCCCCAGGCTACCCCAATGAGCATGTCAAAAAATTCTGGCCAGCTGCTAGGTGTTTGGTGGCCGCGCTGTGCTGCTGCAAGGCGCAACCCATCCAAACTTTTGACAAGCCGTTCAGGGTAGTCCGCTGCGGCGACAACGCGAAGTTTGCCATGGTGTACGCGGGTAAGGGGCAAACCGTAAGGCGCACTTAAGCGGTCATGCCAGTCACTGCGGGAAAGCACTACCAGTTCGTAAAACGTTTCTGGAAGTTGTGTTGTCTGGGTAAGCTCACGCAAAAACTGGGCTAAAACAGCTGAACGACGTTTACTGCCTTTGGAATAGCGCACTCGAGCCCGCGTTTTGGGTAACGCAAGGTCACGCAAAAAAACCTTGCTGTCAAACCTGTCCATGTATAGAGTTTACGCCACCCGCAACCTCAACTTCGCACAAGCGTGTGGCTAGGTACAAAGTTCACGAAACAGCTTGCTGAGCTGCCACGGGGATCGACCTAGCACCTTCAAAACTGCTCACTTCTTTCATAAAGCGGTTGAACAAATAACTAGCATCGTGCGGTCCAGGGCTAGCTTCTGGGTGATATTGCACGCTGAACACAGGGTAGCTTACATGGGCCATGCCCTCGAGCGTGTCGTCATTCAAATTGATATGCGTAGCTTTAAATTGCCCACCCGGAATACTAGCTATGTCCACCACGTAGTTGTGATTTTGGCTGGTGATTTCCACCTCGCCTGTGATGGTGTTTTTAACTGGTGTATTAGCACCGTGATGACCGTGGTTGAGCTTGTAGGTTTTGCCGCCTACAGCTAACCCTAAAAGTTGATGCCCTAAACAGATACCGTAAGTAGGTACCAAGCCTAAAATTTGCCACACGGTGTTGTGGGCATAGGTAGGGCCGTCCGGGTCGCCGGGACCATTGGACAACACCAGACCGGAAGGGTTAAGCGCCATAATTTGGGCGGGCGTGGTTTGCGCTGGAACCACGATGACCTCAGCGCCAGCTTGCTCGAGCTTATAGACAATCGAGTGCTTAATGCCAAAATCCATCACCACTACCCGCGGGCGTTTTTCAAAGGTGGGGCGGGCGTAAGGTAGCAAGGTGGTAACTTCTGGCGTCATGTCGCGGCCGTCAATGTCTTCGTGATTGTTGGCGCGCGCAGCTAGTTCACGACGTTTGGCGTCGTCTGCTTCACCGTGCCAAATAATGCCTTTGACGACGCCACCTTGCCGCAAACGCCGGGTGA
>CAZMCW010000138.1:8883-11260 GCA_964564405.1 uncultured bacterium | reverse complement strand
CTCGAGCGTACCCTTAGATAATTCAGACGATGACATTCAAGAGTCAATTTGGTATTAGAATAGTAGTTCCAGGATTAGTTCCCCCACACTAAGTGGGTCGATTTCTACTCCCCTAGGTCGCACGCGCAACTGCCTGTGGCAGTTACTCGTGGAAACGCTAGAAGTAGCCAGTGGACAAGCAGCCAGTGAGAAAGTTCATAGCCTTGTACTACAGAGGTAGGGACGCAAACACGCTTAACGCAGATGAGATTTACGAGCGCTACCTTGCCGCAAGCGCAAACCCACTTGGAACATGCGCACAAGTTCGCGGGTATCGTCATCTGGTCGTAAGCCGTAACGGCGACTGAGCATCTCGAGCACCAAATCACCATCAAAGCCGTGGGCTTCAACAGTCATGCCAATGGCAGTAAGTTGCTCCATCTCACGCCGGAAGGCATAGGTACTTTGAGGTGCATCGTCGTGTGAAGCAACATACCAAGCTGCTGGAAACTTGGCTAAGCGGGTCAGCAAACCTTGCAACGCTTGCATGTTGTAACTGGCTTCAAAATGTCCATTGTAGAGGTTTTGATAGGTGCAATCGCCTAAAAAAAGAACGCCACCTTGCCGTGTGGAGTGAGCATTAGCTGATTGAGTATCGCTAGCTATAGATAAAACATCAGTATCAACTTCATAGACATAGATAACACAACTGTCTGGCGCGTGTTCACCACCAACGTGGACAATCTCGCAGCACACCCCACCAAGGTTAAGCGTGAGTGTGTCTGTAAAGCTAATATCTGCCAGACGAATTGTAACTTGTCTTGATGCTTGGAGTGTTTCGGGTAATTCAGCTTGAATCATGTCGCGGCAAAAGGTGATTTCTGTGCCGTCAGCAACGCGTGCATCTAGGGCAGTGTCGTCCCAAGTTAAGGTGCTGAGGTGCTCGAGCTGCGCTGCTACACGCTGTTCAGCTAGTACAGGCGCGTCCCATGCGTTCAGCCCAAACACGTGATCCCAGTGATGATGGGTCACGGCGACAAAATCAACATCCGCGTTGTTAAAACGTTCAGATATGTTCTGCTGAAGTTTGCGCGCGTGCGCGTCTGAGTTGCCGCCATCAATAACAAGGGTGTAGCGCGAACCTCGCACTACACTTAAGATAGGTCTGTCTGTTGTTGCTTCAGCTGGCAGATAGTAAACGTAATGGGTAAGTTGCTCGAGCATAGGGTCATTGTACTGTGTGGCGCTCGACAACCTAAAAGGTTGGTCAGGTTATGACCTAAAGTAAAGCACTAGAATCTAGTCAAAACGTACACACGCTAAACCTTGCGTGCGAATATCCGCCATTTGGCTTGGGCCGATGCCACTCACTCGAGCAGCTAAGTCTTCAACCGAGCTAAACAGTTGGTAGCCGCGTTCAATTGTAATGTCTTGAATTTGAGAAGGCGTATTGATATGAGCAATTTGCAATAATGCTGGCGCTGCAGCGTTATTCAAGTCCACACAAGGTTGAAAATCGTCAGCTGCAATTTGTTGTACAACAGGGGTAGCACGGTTGTACTGAAATTCACGCCCGTAGTCAATGGTATAGGTGAGTGCGTAAGGTTGATAGAAAAAGCCTTGGGGTCCGTTTGGGCCGTACAGCAAGCGACTTGGCTGAGTAAGCGGTCCTGTAACAGTGCGGCGCATAGGCAGCGTTTGGGTGTCAGAGGGTGCCATCTCCGGTGTACCTGCAGGAGGTTGTGCACCGTTATCTGCGGGAATATCAAACAGTGGTGTGGCAATACCCGGTGACTGCGCCATGACCATGCTGCTTTCATTCACATTGCGTAGTGTATTAACAGGACGTGCATTGTAAATGACATTGCTGGGTGCATACACGTTGTGACCTGCATTGAGAGCTTCGTACAAGCGAGTACCGTAGTAACTAGGCGCTTGCCGTCCGACGCTCGAGATATTAGTAAAGCCACCACTACTAGCACCAACATTTGTGTAAATGTTGCCACCAGCTGTGCCATAAATACCTTGCGCTGGAAAACCTATCGGCACATTGCTTGCAGCAGTTGTAACTGGCGTATAGAAATTAGGTGCACTCGTCATAGGTGCCACCATTTGAGGCTGAACAGCTTGCATAGGTGCTTGTGCAAATATAGGTGTTGGTGCAACAGCTTGCATGGGTGCCTGCGTCTGCATGGGTGCTGCTGCGCGCATGGGCACAGCGTGAGCTTGTACGCCTGTGCTGGTGTTCGCTGGAATAATAGTGCCTTCTGGATACGCACGGAAGGTCACCATTGGCACGTTGCGCATGGTAGGTGCTAGCGTACTTTGATAGCTGTTGTTTACCCGCCCAAAACTTGCTTGGTAGGGCTGGTTAAACCCTGCTGCTGGCGTTTGGGCA
>CAZMCW010000138.1:7332-8853 GCA_964564405.1 uncultured bacterium | reverse complement strand
GATAGCTCGTGCACGGTCAAAGCTGCTGGGGAGAACAGTTTGAACACCTGTAAAGCCAACACGAACTGTGCCTAGGCCTCCTGCCAATACGGGGGATGAATCCATAGACGCGTTAGCATTAAACGTTGCTGAGGTCATCGCGTAATCCTCAGCGCGCAGGCCTTGGTTGTTGCGAGCGTCTAGGTCTGCTCCAAGTTCAAACAAGCGGGCAGCTACAGCCCGGTTGCTATTGTCTCTGGCAGCAAACATGAGTGCTGTCCAACCCGTTGGGGTGATGGCATTGACATCTGCCCCGACACTGACTAGGTAAGAGATAACCTCTGGGTCAGGATTACCTGCTGCAGCGTACATGAGCGGCGTTTGACCATACTGGTCCCTACCATTAACATCAAAACCAGCACTAACGAGAGTTTGGAGAGATGTGACGCTGCCGGTTCTTGCGGCTGCAAAGAAACTGGCTTGTTGCGCCACGCTTGACGAAACAAACAACGCCAAGCAAAGCGTAATGGTGAGTGTTAAATTACGTACTATTGCCATAAAATACCTCTACCCAAACTTTAGCAAAAAACGCGGTGGGCTGTGTGTAAAGTAATCGTGTTTAAGGCTTTGTGCAGATGCCTTAGCCAGATGGTGAGTGAGGCATTACACAGACGCGTTATATCCGGATAACGTGACTCACGTGCAATATAACCTACTGTGTAACACAACCCGCTGTGCAGCATAACCCGCTGTGCAGCATAACCCAACCGTGCAGCGCTACTGTGCAGCGCAATCCGACAGACGTCTGTCAAAGCCTAGCCAATAAGAATGCCAATACCAGATAGCCTCGAGCCAAAACCTAAGCTTTAAATCACGTGTTTGGCGTGTTTTGATGACAAAAAAACACGCTGATTCTAAGCTCATATCTAACCTGCGTTTTACCTTGCTCAATCGTTAAATAAGTGATAATGGTAAGCTCAACACGAAGCCACACTAAGTTGGCAACTGCTAAAACATGTTGAGAATACCTACGACAAGCAGATAAACTTGCTCTCAATGTAGCATTATTTAAAGGAGTAAGCTTGTGAAACTTTGTGTGTTTGATTTTGACTCAACCCTAGCAGATGCTGAAACAATTGATACCCTCGCTGAAGCTTGTGGACAAGCTGACTTGGTACGAGCAATTACCGAGCAAGCAATGGCGGGTAAATTGGACTTTTTTGAGGCACTTACTGCGCGTGCAGAGTTGCTTAAGGGCCTTGCCTATAGCCGCGTACAAGACATTTGCCAAAACCTACCGCTTATGCTAGGGGCGGCTGAAACTATTAAAACGCTCAAGGCTCGAGGCTACACGGTGGTTATTTTCTCCGGTGGCTTTCGGGAAGCAACTCAACACGCCGCCCAACAACTTGGCTGTGACGCTGACTTTGCTAACTTTTTACACCACAAAGGTGGTCAGCTTACCGGTAAGGTTGGCGGTGAAATGATGACGACAAACGCCAAAGGTGACATGTTGGTGCGGTTGCAGCAGCTTTTGGGAGT
>CAZMCW010000138.1:2129-7322 GCA_964564405.1 uncultured bacterium | reverse complement strand
CTGTTGCTGTTGGTGATGGCGCGAATGACCGAGCTATGTTTATGCACAGTCATACTAGGGTTGCGTTTTGTGCCAAGGATGTGCTCAAACAACACGCCAGTGTTTGTATTGATGAACGAGACTTGCGGGCTGTGCTCGAGGTTATCCCGCGCTAAAGAACGGTTGAAGATGTCAACCTCGACATGTACCAACTACGTGTCCTACACCAGTTGTAAGTCCCGGATAACTTTAGTATGCTAGAGGCTGTTTAGGAGGCATGGTTGTGGAAACCCTAGGCGAGTTTCGCCGCATGTTTAAAAGAATGCCTTATGGCAGTTGGCTTATGCTCATTGGGCTGACGCTAGTTGTTTTAGGGTGTTTAGCGTATCTGTTTTCAAGAACGGCGCATCTTGTTGCCTTAGCGCCTGTCATTACAGGTGGGCTGCTAGCTGTCTGTGGAGCAGCATTAGATAGTGATTATCCCTCGAGCGCTGTTCAACAAGGACTACTAGCGACGGTTATCACAGGTTTTTTCTTGTCGTTTGCGGGTCTAGTTGAGCTTATGCAAGCCCTATCCGGCGAATTTATTGTTTATCCAACCGCGATGGTCGTCAATACGCTGACGGCATTACTGTGTTTAGCAGGTATTTTGTATGCGCTTTACAGTTTTGTGCGTGGGCTCGAGAAACGCGGTGAAGAAATCTACGGTGATGCGTTACATCATTAATCTATTTTTGTAGTTGCATCTAAATTAGCTACATCAAATTTGTGTTGACGCTTCGTCTGAACCTAAGACGGGGCGTTTTTTGTGCGTCATCATTGCCACCCTCCTCGAGATAGCAAATGTACAAGTCTTATACCAAGTCCGACAAAACACATCATAAACTCCTACGGAGTTCATTACGTTCTAGTCGGACTTGGTATCTGTTTCTGCTCGCTCTGCTCGGGTTACTTTGTTACCAAAATAACCGGAAAGGGTATTATAGGCTTCGTTGATACTACAAGACACGATACTGATACAGACATGTTCACGTAGCGACCGTTAGTTTTGCACGTCGAGGGTATCACGCAGACCGTCACCTAACAAACTCCAGCCGAGTACTGTACCCACAATAGCCAGTCCTGGAACAAGTGCCGGATAGGGGCTAAGTGCCAACAAACTTTGCGCTTCCCGCAGCATGTTGCCCCAACTGGGTGTGCGCGGTGGCGTTCCTAACCCTAAAAAACTTAGGGCGGCTTCAGCCAGTACGGCGACGGCTAGGCTGAGGCTAGCTTGGACAATAATGGGTGAAAATGTGCTTGGCAGGATATGTCGGAGTAGCAGTTGATGGTTTTTGGCACCAAGTGCACGTCCAGCTTCTACGAAGTCTCGAGCTTTGATAGACAGCACAGACGCTCGCATAAGCCGTGCAAACACGGGTACTGTGGCTAGGCCAATAGCCAACATGGCCGTAAGCGTGTTTGGGCGGTAAATGGCTGCGAGTAATAGCGCCATAAGTAGAGCAGGAAATGCATAAAGTACATCCACTAAACGCATGAGCACTTCATCAACAAGCCCACCTGCAAACGCAGCCAGCGCGCCAACTGTGCAACCAATCGTGAGTGCTAGTCCCACTGCAACAAGGCCTACATAAAGTGTCCCACGTGCGCCAATCAGTAAGCGGCTGAGTAGGTCGCGGCCTAAGTTGTCGGTGCCGAGTAAATAGGTTGTTGTTGGGGCAGACAGTTGAGCTGTGAAGTCCATGGCGTTGGGATCATGAGGTAGCCAAAAAAAACTCACAATGGCTGCAATAATCACAGTGCTAATGAGGATACTGCCAAGCAGCAGGTTGAGACGCATCCTTTATTGTTAAGTGTAAAGATGATACTTGCAAGCCCCTCATAGGGTTGAAGCCGTCTAAAAGGTCAACGATATGCCTAGCGTGACCTTAAAATGTTTGGACATCTACCTTCCAAGGCATCCAAAATAAGTTTTCGTCGGGCAGTGGGTAGCCAGATGTTTTAAGCGCTAGTAAGATTTGACCCCGGTGATGCGCGTCGTGAACCATCATGTGAATGAGGTAGGCGTCTGCTGTGAGGTACGGGGCGTCACCCATGGTACCGGCAGTGTTGACAAGGGCGTAAGCGCGTTCTAGTGTCTCGAGCATCCCTGTTTTAATCTGCTCGAGGTCCATGACAGCTTGAAACGCTCCTGTATCTTCGTTGTAGTCGTAGTACAAGTCAGGCAAGTCAGCAAGTGTCTCATTGACGCAGCAACCCCAGTACTTGACAGTCTGGACAATGTGGGCGAGATGCTGCGCCACAGTGTAGCCACCACCCGGTGTGACGGCTCCCAGCATAGCTTCCTCAAGATGCTCTAAAAGAAGCAGGCTAACCAAAAGGTTAACCTGCCACGCGGTGTGTACTGTCTCAGTTACGGCCATAAATTTGATCTACTTTTTTCACAAGCTAAGATGCATCTGCAGAGGGGCCGTATGTTGCGGGTACAGGAACATCAAGTAATCGTAAATACACCCCAAGTTGGGCGCGGTGATGGGGAATTTGATTCATAACCATGGAACGTATAGTGGTGTAACGCGGCAACTCCATAAAAGCAGTGTCACCACTAACCATTTTCCACATGTCGTTGTAGACGGCATCATCTTTTTTAAGTGATTCCACGGCTTGAGGAAGGTTGACATGCAACTGGTCAATAAGCGCCTGACGACTATCCAACGTTGGTGGTTGGTAGTTGGCCATATCTAAAACATCTTGATCCATGGTTGAAGGTACCCAACTGAATACTTCAACAAGATGATTGGCAAGTTGTTCTAAGGGTATCGATTTTTCGTGGGGTTTCCAGGCAAATTTGTCTTCTGGGAGAGCCTTTAAGAATGCTTCAGTGAGGCTTGCTTCATGCTCTAATTCGGGGATAAGTAGCTCGTGAATGTTTATAGGACACAATACCTTAATTAACAAGGTAAGCCAACTTCCATTTTGTATTTAGTACAAATGTATATGCTGCATACTCTTCCAGCAAACAATGGAGATTAGCTATAGCGAATGCGTGGGTCGAGCAAGCTATAAGACACATCAACAATAAAACTGAGGACCACAATCACGCTGGCATAAACAAAAATTTGCCCTTGTAAAAGGGGAAAGTCGCGGTTGCCAATGGCGCGTAACACCAAACTACCCATGCCGGGGAGTGAAAACACTTGCTCAACGATAATGGCGTTAATAAGAATCTGCGCGAGGCTTAGCCCAATAATCGTAACAAGGGTAACGAGCGCGTTGCGGAGGCCGTGCCCAAAGACAACCTGCTTGCGGGCAAGTCCTTTGGCTTTGGCGGTGCGAATGTAGTCTTGGCTGAGGGACTCGAGCATGGCGGACCGTGTCATCCGCGTCATCACCGCCGCTTGACCTAGCCCCAGTGCAAGCGTTGGCAGTAGCAAACTGCGCAGTGTTCGCAGAGGCCCGTCTTCCCAAGGTATATAACCGGCAGCCGGAAACCAGTTAAGTTGCACGCTAAACAGCAAAATAAGCATAAGTCCTAACCAAAACGACGGCACTGCCGCGCCAAGTTGTGACAGAGCGGTAATGGTTGGGTCAAGCCACGTGCCTTTGTTGAGTGCTGCACTTACACCCAAAGGAATGGCGAGCGCGCAGGCAATCACCATTGCCCCCAATGATAAAGGCAACGACACACTCAGCGTTTCAGCAATGAGTAGCGCTACCGGGCGTTGGTAATTGATCGACTCCCCCAAATCACCCTGTGCAAGCGCTCCTAGCCAGTTCAAAAAGCGTACGCCCGCAGGTTGATCTAGTCCTAGCTGGCGGCGCAAGCCTGCGAGTGCTTCGGGGTTGGCGTTAATGCCCAAAATGACCTCAGCGGGATCGCCGGGAATAGCCACAAGTGCAAAAAAGACGAGACTTGCTGCGAGCAAAATGGTTACCAAGGCAGCAAGCAACCTGCGGATAAGGTAGCCGAGCATAGTTGTAGTTTATCGCGTTGTAAAACCTAGTGATGCGTAAAGCTTAGACCATTAAGGTGATGGGGGACTCGAGGTGTTCTTTCATAAGTTTTAAAAAAAGTGCTCCTGAACGCACGCCAATGCGGCCAATGAGCGACAACGTACCGCGTACGCGTTCGGGTTGTTCAGGATCAGGGCGCAAACGCGAAAGCATCAAGTGAGTGCCAGGTAATGGCAACAGAACTTCGTCAAGTTCAAGGTCACTCAAGTCTGTGATGTAGACGTCGGCATCTTTACCGTTAGACGGCGTAGACATGGCAATGAGTAGGTCGTTGAAGGTCTTACCCAGAGGAACGTCCCATAAAGGTACAAAGCCGCTGTCGTCCAAATGAGCTACGGTGATGCTGTCGTGTTCAGGTAACGACGTGAGCGCGCGTTCAGCCGCGCGTGCTAGGAACACGACATGAGGTGGGCCGTCTAGATGCAAACTGGTTTCAAGTTTGTTGCTGGCGGTGACAAACTCAGTGGCATCAAAATAACGAGCAATGCGGCCTAGTTGCGGGCTAATATCGCTGCTGAGCGGGATAGGTTGCGCAGGTGATACAGGCTGAGCCGAGCCGAGAGTAGGTAAGCCTATCTCTGGGGCCATAGCTTCCTCTGGGGCCATAGCCTCGAGCCCAAAAGCTTCATCTGCTAATGACTGTTCATCATCTTCTTCTGAGGCTTCTTGCTTATCGCCATCGCTATCATCTTCATCAGCAGGGGCAATACTAGCACCAACGTCTAAGCCGGATGATTCAAACAAAGCTTCTTCATCTTCGTCGATGGAAAGCCGCACGCTTAACCCACCGTCGCTATCCATAAGGATATCGTTCTCGAGCAAGTCAGGTTCTAGAATGTCCATGACATCACGGGTTTCTAAAAAGTCATCGAGCCCGTAACTCTCGAGCATTTCGTTGAGGTTATTGTCGTACGACTGATCCATGGGTTGCTATCTCCCTCAAAAATGACGTATTGCACCAATTCAGTTCAAACACTACAAATCTCTACAAGCTTTATGCTGCTTCCATCGAAATTATCAGCTGTTCCTATACATTTTGCGTAGGTTAATCCTTAAAAGAATCAACTGGGCAGGGTATTACTAGATAAATGTTGACATAATGGCACTGTTTACCCAAAAGCGTTGTGTCAATACGAGCTTCCACTTTAACGTGCCTTAGATCAACATTGCCTTAATCTCGCCGAAGACCGTTTAGCAAAT
>CAZMCW010000138.1:1406-2119 GCA_964564405.1 uncultured bacterium | reverse complement strand
GCATCAGCACAACGATCATTTGAAATTAAACTAGCAAATTCATTTCAAGGAATTTAGCTAATTGCATATCTTAGAGAAATAATCTGTTACTTTTTGCCAAAGATGGCGGTTTTGGGATTAGTTCCCCACACTAAGTGGGTTGATTTCCACTCCCCCAGGTTGCACGCGCGACTGTTTGTGGCAGTTAGTCGTGGAAACGCTAAGATAAATATATCTAATTGATATTCTGTAAATATTTATGTGTGATGTTGCACAAAGCACATATCATTGTTGCGTGTTTGGTCACGGGGTAACAGGGGCTAGCTTACGTAGTTTTCACATGTGCAATCTCAAATCGTTTTTACAGCTTGCACACACGTGTCGTTGCTCGAGGTTAGCCCTTAAGTTGACAGCGAACACTAAATCGAAAGAATAATGTCATCGTTTTCATCGTTTAGCAGTTTTCATCGTTTAGCAGTTTTCATCGTTTAAGACTACGCTCTGACTAAGTCGTACAGCGTGACCACGCATGTCTTGTATGAAACAAAGTGTCACACAAAAATCACGTTGGTACAACAGATACAGATAACACTGGTACTAGGTTTCTAACTTGCTAGGACCTAACGCTAGCAGCACGCGGGTTGGCAAGGTTAAGCACCGCGCTGATGATGTCATCGTGCGCGTAAATATAACTGGGATGACCCACCGCTAAAAGGAGCTCGTCATCTGCTGCT
>CAZMCW010000138.1:0-1396 GCA_964564405.1 uncultured bacterium | reverse complement strand
CTCTGGCAAGTTGAAAGCGTGCTTCGACAGCACGGCGGATTTGCACTTCATCCAGTTTTTGTTGGTAGTAAAACTCACTTAAATTGTGGACATCTGGCATGATGACGGTGACGGCTAAATCAACCGGAAGTGCCAAAGAGAGTGTTTGATCTTGAGGCGTGAGTTGGTTGCGGATGCTGAGCTGTTTGTAATCAGCTTCGGCGCTGTTGAGTTCGGTGTTCATTGCCGCCATAGCTGTTGGACTAGCGCGCACTTCGCGCCAATGGGGTTTGAGGTTTTCAGGTATAGGATAAGGAAAAGGAGTAAACCGGGCTAGACCCAAACGGGCGAGGACGCTCGAGCTAGTACTCATTACACCCGGCGCAAAGAGCCTTGTGTAGGTGCGTTTGTCAACCAAGGTGCGCAGTGCTGAAGGCGGCACGTATGGCTCGGTGAGAACAAGCCCGCGGGTGTCGTTGGGGTACTGGCTGGCAAAGTGAGCTGCAACCAAAGCCCCGTAGCCGTCTGCAACGAGAACGTAAGGTGGCTCGAGCTTGAGCGCTGCGCTCAGCGCCCGCAAGTCTTGGGCGGCTTGACTAGCCTGACTAGGCTCACCTTTGCTCCAACCCAAACCGGGTCGGTCATAGTTAAGGCAACTCATACTAGCCGGCGCAACCCGCATCAGTGCGTCTTGTAAAGGCCACCACGCGGCAGACGGTACACCTGCGTCGGTGAGCATCAACACAGACACACCTTCGCCAATGACATTGCCACTGACTTTGGCATAAAGCGCTTGCCCGCGCACGTTGACAAAGTAGCCACTAGGGTCGGGTGTTTGCTGGTAGCGTTTGACCAGCCAAGCATTCACCTTGGCAAGGGCTGCTAAAATGCCTGCAATTAATATGCTGACAAGCACGAGTTTAAGCATGACATATCTCCTGAAGCTTGATGTAGCTATCGTTGTCGAACCTATGTTTGAGGACGCTTTACCAAAAGTAGCTCGAGGTGAAGAGGACTTGAGATGCATCAAACATATTGGGACTGAGCAAACGTGGAAGTCCCATGTTGAAATGTGAGTTCACATCAACGCTGAAACTAGACGTGCAGTTGAGGTTAAACGTGCAGTTGAGGTTAAACGTGACGAAGGTTGAGAACCTCTTTATTGTAGCAGTTTCAAGATTAGTTCCCCACATTAAGCAGGTCGATGCCTACTCCCCTAGGTTGCATGTACAACTGCCTGTGGCAGTTACTCGTGGAAATGCTATTGTATCCAGTTTTAGCAAGAATTAAGCATAGTGCATAGTGTTTGTACCCATTAGTAGCGCAAGTTAGGTAGAGCCATTTGATGACAACTTGTGTGTCATACTGCATCACCAATCTGATTCTGCAACAAAAATCATTTCAAGGTAATACACTA
>CAZMCW010000137.1:7278-11426 GCA_964564405.1 uncultured bacterium | reverse complement strand
TAAAAGAAGGCGCGCTTAAACATGTTATTTGTAACGCGGGTATGGCAGATTTACTGCGCCCGGCGCTCTACGACGCAGCGCATCCGATTGAACTTTTAGCAGATGACGCCACAACGCGCCCGCAAGTCACTGCAGACATTGACGGGCCCTTATGTGAGAATGCTGACCGTTTAGGTCAAGCTGTGACGTTGGCTGAGCCCAAAACAGGTGATGTGTTAGCAGTTGGCATTGCCGGGGCCTATGGTATGGCGATGGCCTCCAATTACGCGTCGCACTTGCGCCCGGCGGAGGTTGTGGTGGAAGGTGACGAGTATCGTGTGGTGCGGCAGCGTGAGCAGGTTGAAGATTTGCTGAGGTTAGAGACCCCGCAATTGGAACCACAGCAAGATGTGAGGTTAGCGCGTGTCTGAACCTAAACAATCAGCGGCTGAGGTAGCGTTTGAGGAATTACTCGAGCCCTACCTCGCAAAATTCTCCGGTGAGCTGGCCGTCGCATTTTACCGGTTTAAAGATAACCTCTATTTAGGTCACAACGCCGAAACAGCTATGCACGCGGCTAGTCTTATTAAACTTCCCGTGATGCTCGAGGTCCTCAGTCAATGTGACATGGCTGAGTGTGACTTAGATACGCGCATGACGCTAGAAGCTGCCCAGCAAGTTAGTGGTTCAGGCGTGCTCCACGCCCTTGGAGAAGGCTTGGCGCTTTCTATCCGCGACCTAGTCACCCTCATGATGATTGTCAGTGATAACACAGCTACTAACATCCTCATTGACCATGTGGGCGTGCGGGCCATTAACCGCCGCATTCAGTCACTGGGACTTGCCAAAACGCGTTTAGTAGGCAAGTTGCAATTGTCTGAAGACGAGCAAAACCGCGAGCAGCGCAAGGGTGAGCGCAACACAACCTGTGCTAACGCTATGCTGGCGCTTCTCGTTAAATTGCAACAAGGTCAACTTATGTCGGACAAGATGACCCAACTTGCGCTAGATATTCTTTATAAACAACAGTTTACCGAAGCTCTAGCGCGCTATTTACCTACAGACGCTGAACTAGCTGACCCTAGTCAGGGCGTACGGGTGGCCTCCAAAAGTGGCTGTTTACGGGGTGTTTGGCACGATGCTGGGCTGGTCGTTTCACTGAGTGGTGAACCTTTGTACGGTCTTGTCATCATGACAAGAGACTCCCGTGACCGCTCGTTTAGCTTTGAGCAAGAAGGCATGATGACGATTGCACGGCTTTCTAAAGCGATGTTTGAAGCTTATGTGTAGATAAAAACAACTTTGCTCTAGGTTCAAAGTTGGAGTGTTTCGCATTAAACATCATCAATTAGACTGAGATTTGTACGTTATTGCCTCAATTTGTGTATGTCCTAAGTGCTTTTGTAGTCTCGAGATATATGTCACTGAGACAAGGTTAGGCTTGGGTGCAACCCCCTGCAAGTCCTAGCAACATTCATCATGACCAACATTAAGCGTGACAAACACAAGAAATTCGTTGAGATTGGTGGGTTGTGGGAAAAGTGCGTCCTAGACTTATTTGGGGGAACGGGTTAAGCGTTTCAAAGACGAGATACATTAGCAAGTCTCAGTATGCACATAAAAACGCCATCTTTTACACAGTGAAGGGGCTATACTAAATCTTGCAAGGAGGCTGCATGATTGCTTCGCAACGACCCGATAGCTACAACGACCCTGAATTTGTACATCTTATTAACCAGCTTTACGCAAACGTAAAAAAGCACTGCCATGCCATGTTGGATTTACAACCAGGTACGCGTGTGTTAGACGTAGGTAGCGACGTAGGTGATGACACCATAACTTTTGCTAAACACGAAGGTGTTGAGGTTGTGGGGGTAGAAAGCTCCCAGTCTTTGGTTGCGTTTGCAGATCAACAAGCGCTCGAGGCTGGTGTGTCCGACCACGTCCAACACGTACTCATTGATGATCACACCTTGCCCTTTGAGGCAAATAGTTTTGACATTTGCCATGTTGACCGCATGCTCCAGCACCTTGACAATTCCAAACCCATTATGGCTGAGATGTTTAGGGTTTTAAAGCCGGGCGGCTTAATGGTAATTGCTGAAAGTGATCAAGGCACCATTGCTTTTGACTGTAGCCAGCAGGATACGTGGTGGAAGCTCTTACAACACCGCAACACGCAGTTTGCCAACCCTTTTGCAGGCCGGCAGCTTTTTCGCTATGCCAACATGCTAGGGCTAGACGACATTAAAGTACAGGTATTTCCCGTGGTTATTACCGACTATGATCTGGCGAGCTATTTTGTTCAATTAGGTGAACTAGAAGATAGCTTGTTAGAAGCTGGCCAACTTACAGAAGATGAGTTAGCTGCTTGGCGAGACGACATTGACGCGCTCGAGCAAGAAAGTGGTGGTAACGGGTTTGCGAGCATCAACGTGACGATTGTACGCGGTTACAAGCCTGTAGCTTGATATTGTGATTTAAGTACCTCCAAGTTGAAAAGTGGCAGTTATCAAACTCAGCAGCGCCCATCCTTAACCGCTAAACGCTATCTGAAAACTGCGGTTTCCAGATAGGAGGTACTTAGATAGGCAAATAGCAGTGCATTGGTAGCGTAGTTGACGTGGCGATGTAATGTTGAGTTACTGGCTAAAAATATCACTGTAGTGAGTCAGAACAACTTGCTGCAAACGCCCGGCTCGAGATTTGCACGCGGTTCCCGTTAGGGTCTTTGGCATTGGCAAATGTATAACCTATTGCTTGGTGAACGGAACCAAAGTCAAGCCCTTTAGCACTGCACATTTTCCGAAACTCGGCTACATCCTTGACCGAAAACACGAGCTTGTGTCAAGCTTGTGTTTGCTTGACAGATTTGGCTGCTTGCAAAATGGTTAGTCTCAAGGTTTTATCAGCTGAGGTGAGTTCGACGACTTTTGTGTCGGTGTTACTGGACTCGAGCCGCTCCAGCTCAAAATACGTCTCATAAAACTCTGCCGTTTGCACCACGTTTTTGGCATAGAGAATAATGCCACCGAAGCTAACTGTCATACCCCAAAGAATACTATCCCTAAAGTCTACTAGGGCAGCGTTGATCTCAACATTACTAAGA
Source organism: uncultured bacterium (assembly GCA_964564405.1). Taxonomy (GTDB): domain Bacteria; phylum Deinococcota; class Deinococci; order Deinococcales; family Trueperaceae; genus JBCCBI01. The sequence continues at coordinate 8,338 of CAZMCW010000137.1, read as the reverse complement.
TTCTCAATACGCCTAAGAGCTGATATAAACTGATCCATCGTGATGAAGCAATATCAACGGCAGTTTGAGGCTTACAAGTTTAGACGCTAACTCTCTTGGACTAGCCGCCAGCTGCGCACTTGAAACGGTGTAAAGTCGAAACTGTGTTTGTTAATGGGGTTGAGAGGCCGCTCGAGCAAGTCTACTTCGTGCGTTGCTTGCCAACCATCAGGTAACCTCAAATGAACGCAACCCCGTGCGCCGCTAGGTTCGTAACACCGTAATAACAAACCGCTGCCGTCTTCCAATGGCTTTAATGCAGCCAGCGCAACCGGAAGCCCTTTAAGTTCAATAAACTGTAGTGAGGTTTCAAAGTCAGCCGCAACGTGGTGTGCACGCAACGGCATGTTGAGGTCCTCAGCTTCACGCAATACGCCGCCATCAAACCAACTTCCTTCGTGCGGGGAAAGCGCGTAGGTAAATGTGTGATTGCCTTCATCTGCAAGTGGGTCTGGATGAATAGGCGCGCGCACTAAGCTAAGCCCTAGATCGTTACCGTGAACGTGGTGTCCGTAGCGGCCATTATTGAGTAGAGCGACCCCGTAACCAGCTTCTGAAAGGTCAACAAAACGCTGGGCAGGTACTTCAAACTGAGCCGTTTGCCATGACGTATTGCGGTGGGTGGGGCGGGCAATTACGCCAAACGCTGTTTCAAAGTTGGCGTAGGGCGCGCGCACGTTAACCGGGAAGTGCGCTTTGAGGAGCCAGCGGCGGTCGTGCCAGTCGAGTTTAGTGTGAAACTCGAGCCGCGCTGAATTGGACCACAAGCGAATTTCTTGGCAAATGGTGCTACTTGCAAACTTGCGGGTGACGGTAATAGCAACCCGGTGCGGGCCTTCTTCGGTGACCTCGATATTGTGTACATTGGTAATTTCGTGACCCTCGAGCGGGTAGTCAGCATCAACGTCCCACGCGTCCCACTGGCGCGGTTTATCCACATAAGCCCAAAGTTGATTGCCACGTCCGGTTAGGACGTCGCGCCCGTGCAAGCGGTCGACTATGCGCGCAATGCTGCCGTCAG
>CAZMCW010000137.1:0-7268 GCA_964564405.1 uncultured bacterium | reverse complement strand
AGCAATATCTACATGAATATAGTCGTTCTCGAGGTGGGTGTCACTCACCCACACAGGTGCTGGCGCATTGCCTTGCAAAATAACGTTGCTGCTAAAACTTAACAACGTGTGCGGACGGGTAAGAATATGTCCGTCTGTTGTGGCTTGGCTGTCTTGATAAGGTGCGTCTAAGTTAGCTCGCAGAGCACGCTGCGACGTTGACGGGTTGATGACCAGCAACGCGTCTTCTTGACCTGGTCGGACTAACTGCTCACTGAGGCTGGTGTAGGCGTCGTGAATGCGCGTTTGTGCAGCTTGGATGACATCAGCAAGTTCGCGTTCAGTGCGCACATAAGCTTCTGAAATAGATGACCCTGGCAAGATGTCGTGAAACTGATTGCGCAACAAAAGTTGCCAGTAAGCAGTTAAGAGGCCGTGAGCTTCAGAAGGAGATAGTTTGTCCGCGGGTGTCTCATTGGTAGAAGATGTTGCAGCGGTGGGTGACGTCTGTTCAGACTGAGCTGAAACTTCACCGGCTAAGGTTACCGTGGCAGTTGCTCGAGCCGTATCTGAGGTGAGTTGGCTCAGACTAGCGTGACCCCCTAGTAACACCATAAAACTCGTTAGCGTTTCAGCGGTGACCAAACTGTGTTCTGCTTGGCGGTGCAAGCGTTTGGTGCGCGCTTGACTGGTGGTGGTTGCGCGGTGAAGTTCTAGGTACATCTCACCGTTCCAAACGGGTAGTGGGCGCTGCATGTGCAAACTAGCTGCAGGTGTTTTGCCTGTGTGTAATGTCGGTTCATCTGCGAACGCGCCATCTGATACACCATCTAACGCAGCATCCAATGCAGCATCCAATGCAGCATCTAACGCAGCATCAGGTGAGGATTTTATAGCTGAGGATGTAGTCGCATCAGCAAGGTGCTTGCGAGCGTCGCTAAAATAGTTAGCGACGGTACTAAATGTCAACTTAGGCAGGACGGGTAAAACTTGCATAGCGCGGTAGCGCTCGAGCATCTCCTCAGTTAACCCACCACCGCCATCACCAAAACCAATCGTGAGTAAGGTTTGCGGTACGTGGTACTTGCCCCGGTAATTTTGCCATGTTGCAAGTGCCGCCCTAGGGCCAAGTTCGCCGTTGTACCCGCCCACAGGATTGTTGAAGGTATGTGCTAACACACGGCTACCGTCTAGTCCTTCCCACCAAAATAAGTCGTGAGGAAAGGTGTTAGTTTCTGACCAGTTGACTTTCATAGTGAAAAAGTTATCGATGCCAGCGGCGTTCAGCAGTTGCGGTAAACCCGGCGAAAACCCAAAAGTATCAGGCATCCAGCAGGTGCTGTGGTAGCGTCCAGTGCGGTCATAAAAATAGTGCTGTCCATACAAAAGTTGGCGCACAAACGATTCACCACAAAGCATATTGGCATCAGGTTCAACCCACATGCCGCCCACACCTTCCCAACGCGGTTGACCGTGCGATTGATCGTGTGATTGACCATGTGATGGATCGTGTGATTGACCGTGTTGTGCGCTGGGAGCGTCAGCATTAGGGGGTTGCGGCGCTTCCACAGGCGTGTTCTCTTGATGCGCTTTATTCATGAACTTGAGGACACTCCTAAAAAGTTCAGGATCAGCGTGTTCAACAAGTGTGTAAAGTTGTCCGCTCGACTGGTTAAAGGTGGCTTCAGGGTAGCGCTCTAGCAGATGCAAAGCGGTAGCAAATGTTCGCTGGGTTTTGCGGGCTGTTTCTTCGAGTGGCCAGAGCCATACTAAGTCAATATGCGCGTGACCGCTCAGGGCAATGTGCCCTTGGGCAGGGTAGTGTGTTTGCAAGTGTTGAAGCCGCGTTTGTAACCACGCGTGTGCGCTGCGGATGGCGTCTCGAGCCCTGTTATCTAGTGCGCTGTGCTCAGCGGGAGGATAGCGTTCTGACAAAGTAACAGTGTGTGCAGCTCCAGAAAATGCAGGCATATCAGGTGTGTCAGCAGGGTGTTGAACGCTCCTAGTTTCATCAGATTCAGAGGTTGTGGGTGTGCCTACGTTAGGTCGGCTCCAAACGCGGCGCATGTTGGGGCTGTCAAATACGCGTTGCAAGTACACGTGACTTTGGCTTGGCCAAGGAACTCGAGCTAGCGCTTGTTCAGCGGCGTCGAGTAAATAGGGGGTAACTTCGTGCTCAGGTAGTTCACGCACGGTTTCAGCAACGAGCACAAGCAACCTGTGGAAGTGCTCGAGGCCCTCTTCCCAACGTACCAAACGTGCTTGGGCTAAACGCGGGGTGCGGTTAGGCACCCCAAACGGCCAACGGGCAACACTTTGAGCCCGCAATGCAAAACGCCTGCCACTAAGCACATAGCGGCGGTGCTGAGGGTCATGACCTAGCGCAACTGTGTGGGTAACGCTTTCAGGTTGATCTGTTGTAGGTGCATTTGCGGTAGCCTGATCAACATCATCAATAATGTTGTCGTAGGTGATGTTATCGTGATTGCTGGTATCAGGATTAGTGTTATCAGTAGCGATGTTATCAGTAGCGATGTTGTCAGTAGCGACGTTATCAATAGTGACGCCGTCAGCATCAAAGTCGCCAGTATCAAAGTAATCAATAGACAGTAAGCTTTCGCCACCTAAATTAAGTTCTAAACGCGTTTCAGTAGTTGACCATTGATTAGGAATATGAACAGCAGGGTGTGCAAACTGCCATACCTGATCGTCTTCAGCAAAGTTGCGGCTAGCCGCTGAAGCTAGCGGCCAAGCGCTACCCAAAGGGTGGGGAGCACCGTTACATGTCCACTGGGTCAAGTTGACGCTGTCACGCTGTAACCAATAGGTTAGTTCGTCGAGTCGGGCTTCAAGTCGTTGGAGGCGTTGGGTCAAGCTCAACATGGCGTGCTCCTGATTCTAATTGAGGTACTTGTAAAGTTGAGGTGATCGCCACATAAGTAACAGAGTTAAAGTAGCAGGGCTAAAATGTCACGTTAACGTCGTACTGAGGGCATTGTGTTAAGGGCATTGTGTTAAGGGCATTGTGTCAAAGACATCTTCGTGACGTAATAACTAGAATTGAACAACTAGGACTGACAAGGTGATAAACAGCTTAGCCACAGACTAAAGCTGCTCTTTAGCGATATATTCCCAAATAAAAATAGACATCTTAACCCTATACACATGTTTATAACTTAAGGTGGCAAGCAACTTAGAACGAGCAATTTAGTAGTCACCTAATTAGGGATATTTAAGCTGAGACTCGTGCAACTTGCAAACGCAATGTGCCGTTTAACTATCAACGTGCTGTTTAGCTAGCATCGTGTTGCCAATTGCTATTTGCCAAATGATACGTTCGGTAACGTCCTAGCACGTTTAGAGCTGTATCACGTTTGTCTCGTGAGACTGAAGATTAGTGTATCAGACAGACGCTAGGTTAGCTATTATTTCATCCAGTATCATCTTGGCTTTGTACAATTAACTGAGCTGACTAGTAACTAGGGTGGTTAGTTAGCTTGAAGTGTCTAAGTTAGCTTGGTCAACTAAGCATCTTTTAATTACTGCTAAAATTCAACTTATAATAGGTTGGGTCATTAGCCTAAATTGGATAAAAATATATGCAGCGTTGACTTAGACATTAGACGCAACAGGAACGTTAAATTTAATAAGCTTAGGTTATTCACAATCCATTGGCGGGCTCAACTATGGCGTTGCAAGTACTAGACATGTTTCGTAATACTCTCAATGTTCGCGCTGGCGAAGGGCAGCGGGTTGTTCTTATGGTGATTTTCTCGGCAGCTACAGGTGCAAATTATATTGTGAGTAGCACAGTAGCTAGCGCGTTGTTTTTGAGCGAACTACCTGAAGCACTAACGCCTTACCTGTATATTTTGCCGCCAATTCCCACGGTAATTTTGCTTCTTTTATACAGCCGACTAGCAGCGCAAAGTCGCTTGGACCATTTGGTTATTGGCAGCAGCATGGCGTTTGTGGTGGCTTGTTTGTTGTTCAGATTGCTTTTGGAAACGCCTATTGCAACAAGTTTTGCTTTGCTGGCAGCAATCTTTATCGTCATGAATATTATGTCGGTACTGCTAATCATGCAGTTTTGGACGATTGCTGGACAAATTTTTGATCCTCGTGAAGCTAAGCGTTTATTTGGACTTATTGCCGTTGGAGACACTTTTGCAGGCGCACTAGCAGGGCTGACGTTGGGACCGCTAGCGGCTAGAGCAGGCGTTAACAACCTCATGTATTTGGTGGCGCTTACGCTCATTGTTGCGTCACTGTGCGCTCGAGCCCTTGGGCGCACTGGCCGGCTTGACAGTCAAGAGCAACTACCAGGGCGCAACCAACGCGCGCGCAGTTCGCTTAAACAAGATGTTTTGGCAATTCGCCGCACGCCGCTACTAGTGGGTATTGCGGGGTTAACTGTGTTGCTGGCTATGCTCATTAGCACCAGTTCGTACCAGTTCTTTTTGGCGTTGCAAACCAGTTTCATAGGTCAAGAAGAACGCATTGTGTCCTTTTTGGGAACTTACGCGCTGTACACGGGGATTAGTGCGTTTGTCATGCAGTCTTACGTGACCAATCTGGTGATGAAACGCTTGGGGTTGTTTATAGCGCTACTCTTTTTTCCACTGGGGATCATCATAGGTTCAGCGTTAGTCTTTATGACGGGCGGTACGCTTTTGGCACTAGCTGTTGTGCGAGCGGTAAACCCGGTTGTGCGAGATACCATTAACGAAGCTAGCCTCAACCTTCTTTACTTACCAGTACCTGCACAATTGCGGCAGCGTTCTAAAGAGTTTTTTGAGGTTGTGTACGCAGTGAGTGCAGGTCTGTTTGGGATCAGTTTTTTAGTGTCGCAAAGTATTCCCAATTGGCGCTATATCTACTGGTCGTACCCACTTTTGGTGTTTGCCTTACTGTGGGTGTTACTTGTTTGGTGGACGCGGAGTCAGTATCAGTTGGCGCTATCTGAAAGTGTGAAGCGGCGGGTCTTAAACTTAGAAAACAGCAGTGTAGATATTCGTGATGAAGGTACCATTCGTGTGCTTAGAGCTACCTTAAACAGCAGTGACGACTTACAGGTTATTCAAGCGCTTATGTTAATCAGCAGCGCGGGGTCGGTAGATTGGGATAGCTATTTAGAACCGCTTTTATTACATCCCTCGAGCCAAGTGCGCGTGCTGGCACTCAAACACTTAGGCAGAGCAAGCAACACAGCTTATGGTGAGCTTGTTATGTCTTGCTTTGACGATCCTGATGACGACACGAAAGCGGCTGCCATTGAAGCGTTTTGTGCTATTCGCGGACACGAAGGTATCGCCCAAGTACATGATTTTTTGAAAGCTTACAACCCCAAAGTCAAAGGAGCGGCAATGGTTGGCCTAATTCGCTACGGCGGTCTAGACGGCATCTTGCAAGCAGCTAGTGACCTCAAAGATATGCTAGCTAGTAGTGAAGCCGCCATGCGTCAAGAAGCTGCCAACGTGTTGGGGCGTTTGGGTGTGCAGACGTTTTACGAACCGCTTATTCGTTTTTTTGATGATCCTGACCTAGACGTGCGGCGCAGTGCTATTCGGGCAGCGGGCGAACTTGGCAGCCTCGAGCTACTACCTCATGTGCTGGATCAATTACAGTACGACGCAAGTGCTGGATTAGCTGCTGAGGCCCTAGCTAAATACGGCGACGTGGCTATACCTTACTTGCGTGATACCCTACTCAATGACGACAACGATCCCAGTTTGCGGGCCCGTATTCCAGCTATTTTGCAGCAACTTGGTTCAGTACAAACCGCCAAAATTTTGCTTGAAGCCCTAGAAGACCAAGATAGTCGCGTGCGCTATGCTGTCTTGCAAGCGCTTGACCGTTTGCACGCTATGAATGTTGACTTTACAATTCACAATGACGTGTTTGACGAAGCTATTTTTGTAGAAATGCGCGAAGCCTACCGCTACTATGCCATGCGGGTTGACTTGGGCGCGCAAGGGCTAAACGAGTTGCTGCGCGACGCCCTGAGAAGTTATGAAACAACAGCCCTCGAGCGGCTCTTTTTCTTACTTGACATGAAATATCCTGAGTTTAAGCTCGAGCCCGTTCGGCACAGCATTGAAAGCAACAATGCCGATAAAGCCATCGCCATTGAACTGTTAGACAACGTGCTTGACCGCGATGACCGCGACGCCCTGTTGCCGCTACTTGAAGCACCTGAAGACCAAGTGCTCGAGGTTGCCCGCAAGCGATTTGAAATTAGTTCAGAACCTTATGAAAAACACTTGTTACGGCTTAGCAGCCACGAAGATAAGTGGCTTAGGTCGTGTGCTATTTTGCAACTTGGTAACTTAGGACGTAGCGAACTGCGCCAACCAGTTATTGACGCACTGCAAGCAGATGACCCGGTACTGCGCGAAACAGCTATCTTGGCGCTCAAAAATTTGATTCCTGGTCACCTGTACCGGCGCGCGTTGCGTCAGCAAATTGCCAACAAAACGTTTCCTGCTGTAGGAAGTTACGCTCGAGCCCAACTTGAAGCAGCTTCTCACGCATGAGTCAGCCGCCTAGCAACATGCCTAACAGATTACCTGAGACGGGTCACAAAGTTGGCTTGTCGACCATTGAACGGGTGCTCTTTTTTAAGCGTGCAGATATTTTTAACCGTATTTCTGGACGCGATCTAGTTGATGTTGCTCGAGTTGCCCATCAAACAGAATTTACAACTGGCACAACGTTCATTGTGCAAGGTGATATTGGCGAGTGTTTGTACCTTATTGTCGAGGGCACGGCCAGCGTAAATGTGCAAGGTATTGGCGAAGTTGCCCGCCTCAGCAAAAGCGATGTGATTGGCGAGATGGCCATTATTTCCAGAGAACCACGTTCAGCAGATTGTGTGGCACTTACCGACATGGTCACGCTCAAAATTGACCATGACGACTTTTGGCAACTGCTTGGCGAAAAACCAAGTATTGCTCAAGGTGTGATTCGGGTGCTCTCGAGCCGCTTAAGTGACACCATGAAACAAATCCAACAGCGCCGTAAAGCCTTAGGTGAATCTTGAGACTTAGTCTATAGAGGTTAAATTACAACTATTAAAATCTATTAAAACATAACATCAAATATGATGTGCGAGGCGTACATCGGGTACAGCGGTGCAGACATCAGGGCTAGATATTGGAATCTAGCTCTTGTATATAAGCGGTCCCAAGTATAAATGCTAACAAAGCTTTATGGTAGCGATGATACCCTTTCTGGTTATTTTGGTAACAAAGTAACCCGAGCGGAGCGAGCAGAAACAGATACCAAGT
>CAZMCW010000136.1:0-11433 GCA_964564405.1 uncultured bacterium | reverse complement strand
ACATTCACGTAGAACTGCGCTCGAGGCTCATGCGCTTTGTAGACGACGCAGAGTTTTACTTTGCTGAACCCGGCCTCATCCACGTGCGTTCAGCTGCGCGGTTAGGTCAAGGCGATATGGGTGCCAATCGTGGGTACATCGAAGCAATTCGCGCTGGCCTGTAGTAGGTGCTAGCACACCAACCTAGGTACGGGGTCAGCAGGCCATAGCGCACGTTTCGCAAACTTACATCAAGTCTTAACATTGTCAAGATAGCCTTTGCGAGCGTTACATGCAGAGGGTCTAGCCCTATGTGGTACGCGTTTATAGCGACATAGTCTGAGGTTTGATCTATGGCGCTAACCGACTCTCTCACATTATGCTTTGAGACATCACAATTTAGCTTTTTAGATGGTCATAGATAAACTGACGACCTCGAGCCACCCTAGGAGATTAAACGTCATGAAATACACATCCCGCTACGTGCTTGCCATCTGGATAATACTGGGGACAACCTACGGACTATCCCAAACATCAGTCACAGACTCAGATAATACCGACACGCAAATTCGCCAAGTTGTCGTTGAGGGCAGTAGCTTGCTGACAGTTGATGAACTCGCTGGTAGCCTCAGCTTACAGGTTGGCAGTGACTACACAGATGACGCCGCCCAAGCAGATTTTGAGGCACTTCAAGCACTCTACGAAGCTCGAGGCTACATCATCAGTGCCACAGCCGCGTTTAGCTTTGAGGCTGGGCGCTACACCCAAAGAATTACAGAACTTAGCGTGAACACCCGCAACGTTGTGTTTTTAGGCAGACCTGAGGCTGAGGGGCAACCTCCCAGCATGTCGCCTACTGGTGCAACAAATGCAGACTTTATTTTGAAATACCTGCCCGAAAGCGGCGAGCTTTATCAAGCAGATACCATTGCCAACGCCAAAGCGCAACTTACCGCCTTACCTGCTTTTTTAGCTGTTGAGATTACGCCAGAGGTCAGTGATGAGGGCGTCAACCTCACCGTACAAGTTTTTGAGGTTCCTAACAATATTTTGCTGCGGCTCGAGCCGGTCTTAGGTGCTGAAATTGATTCAGGTGGTGCAGCGTTTTTTGAACTCGGTGTCAAGTACACCCAACCCAACTTGTTTGGGCGCGCCCACAGCGCAAGTGCTGCCGGAATTGTCTACACGACTGACAACGGCACGCAGTTTGGCGGCGAGCTAACGTACACGATTCCGTGGCTCGAGCTGAACCTGTTCGACTTTCAAGACAGCCCAACTTCGTTTGAGGTTTCTGTGTACAGCTTGGTCGATGCCAATGTGCCCCTGCGCGCCAACGGTCCCCGCGACCTACCCCACCCTTGTATTGATGCCGGCACCTGCGATGATGGCAACGACGACAACGTGATTCGAGTAGGCGAAACCACCCAGCGCACTACGGGCTTGCGCCTTGACCTCGCTAGAAACTTGTCCAGTGCAACGGAGCTAGCCACCTCATTGCGTTTTGAACTAGTTGATTACGACTATGAAGCTGGCGAAGTCTGTGAGTTTGATGCTGACGGCAACCTAGACGGCGGCTGCGACCTCAGTGAGGCAGATGCAAGTGACTTTACCGAGCAAGACGGTGGGTTTATCTTTTTTGATACCCAGCTTACTCGAGACACTCGCGACGATCCTAGCTTTGCGCGTCGGGGCTATTATGCTAGTGCAAGGGCAGGTATTGGCTTTGGCGATGACTACCGCAACCGGGAGACGCTCGAGCAAGACAGCTACCTGTACGTCCCGCTCGAAGTTGGCTTGCGCGGCTACTTCACGCCACTTGCCAACAGCCAAGTACTCGCTTTGCGTGTGAATGCAGGTACAGCCCTTTCCGACGGTCTACCCTACGCGCGCATGTTCAACGTGGGTGCCAATAACAACTTTGCCTACCAACTGCGTGGCTACCGTGCTGATGACATTTTGTCCACCCAAAACTACGTCACCAGTTCAGTGGAGTACCGCGTAGATTTAACCAGCCTTGGGCTAGACATTCCCCTTACTGAGCGTTTAGCCATCTACGGGTTTGCCGACACAGGCTTCACAACCAACGACTTCGACGGCGATGATCCCGACCTGCACCTTGGAGCCGGTGCTGGCGCGTTAATTCAGCTCAACGCGTTCGGTATTAGTGCGCCGGCCATACGCTTAAATTACGGCTTTAGCGAGGCAAACAGCTCGGGTGTGTTTAGTGTTGCCATTGGTGACCTGTGGTGATCTATGGTGGTGACCCGTTTGATAGTGGTCAAACACCAACTGACTGCATGTTGTAGCTGACGATAAAGTGCTTGGTAACAGTGAACGGTGTATTTGTTCGTTTGCAATCTCTACACAGATATCTCTGGTTTCCCTGAGACGATTTACCATTTTTGACGAACTCACACTTTTACAGTGGTAGCACTTTATTTTTCTACATAGAACAGTTCCAGTATGGGGGGACTAATCCTGGAACTGCTGTAGCAATCTAACCTCAAGGTGCTACGTCAACTCTACACAGCTAGTAAAATGTAGGTCAACACAACCCAAATAGATATTGTAGCATTTCCACGAGTAATTGCCACAGGCAATTGCGCGTGCGACCTAGGGGAGTAGAAATCGACCCACTCAGTGTGGGGGAACCAATCTTGGAACTGCTATTATAGCGACACCCATAAACATTGGGCCATAAGCTGAGTAGATTTATTGGTACTCGCTTGGCTCGGTAAGTACGGAGCTAGCTCCACACTTACGGCTAACGCTATATTTGCGACAAGCAACGCTCAAACGAAAAATTTAGGCTACTTTAAGATGGTTTTAGATCGACATACTTTTTGCTAAAAGACGTTGTTAGTAAGCGTGCTGCTTCTGGGGCAGGTTGGGGTTTACCAAACAGATAACCTTGTACTTGCTGACAGCCCAACGCATGTAATTTAGCGAGTTGTGCGGGGGTTTCCACACCTTCGGCTACCACCGTGAGATGCAGGTTTTGAGCCATAGTCATGATAGTTTTGACGAGTTCTAAGCTGGCGTCGTTAGACAACATTTGGCGAGTAAAAACGCGGTCAATTTTAAGGGTGTTAACTGGAAAATCTAGCAGGTAGCTTAATGACGAGTAACCAGTTCCAAAATCATCTACACACAACCCAATACCGTGCTCGTGTAGTTGCTCGAGCACGGCCAAACTTACATCTGGTGAGTCCATGAGCGTATTTTCGGTAATTTCGAGTTTGAGCGCGGTAGGCTCGAGCTGATGCTGTGCTAATAGCGCAGCAAGTTCGCCAGGTAGTGCGCTGTCTTCAAATTGGGTGCTTGTAAGATTAACGTTGACCACAAGCTCAGGATAGCTAGCACGCCAACGGGCCACCTGCGCTACAGCTTGACGGAGCACCCAACGGTCTAGGGCAATAACCAACCCCGTTTCTTCAGCCAGAGGAATAAAATCGCCCGGGCTGATCATGCCGTAGTCAGGATGACACCAGCGCACAAGGGCTTCAAAGCCGGTGACGGTACTTGTCGCTAACGAAACAATAGGTTGATAGTAGACTGTAAACTCGTCGTTGACTAACGCGTAGCGCAAGTTGTTTTCAAGCGATAATAAGTTGACCGCTTTGGTGCGCATTGTTTCATCAAAGATCACATGACAAGCTTTACCGTGCGCTTTAGCAGCATACATAGCCGTGTCAGCGTCGCGCAAGACAGCTTCGGCGGTTTGATAATTGGCACCTGCAAAAACTATCCCAATACTTGCTGTGGTGTGGAGCACATGGGCTGCTACGTTAAACGCGGCGCTGACGTTAGCCTGCACACACAACGCAACTTCAACGACCTCCGTGATGTCTTGAACGTCTTCTAAAAGTATGGTGAATTCGTCGCCACCAAACCGCGCCACAACATTTTCAGGTTCTACACAACTGCGCAAGGATTCGGCAATAGCTACTAAAAACGCATCTCCTATGGTGTGGCCAAGGCCGTCATTGATGAGTTTGAACCGGTCTAGGTCTAAAAAGAGCACGGCAAACTTGTGGCTTAGATGGCTCTTGCAAATGTCAATAACGTGCTCTAGGCGCTCTAAAAACAAAGCTCGGTTAGCTAATCCTGTGAGTGCGTCGGTAACAGCGTCGTAGTAGAGTTTGGTATTGGCTTGCTCGAGCGCTTCGGTGCGCTTAGCAACCAAGCTTTCCAAATGGTCATTGAGTTCACTAAGCGCAAGTGCTGTTTGGTGCGCGTCGGTAACGTCGTGAGCAACAGCATAGATTTGGTTGGTTGCTAGGTCGCGTTTAGCACTCCAGCAAAACCAACGGTATTCACCAGCTTGTGTCCGAAAGCGATTTTCAAACCCTGTCAATTCATTTTTTTTGAGTAGTTCGGTGAGCACAGTATCGCTGATAAGGCGGTCATCAGGGTGGAGTAGCTTCCAAAAGGGCTGTCCGCACAAGTCTTCTGTAGTAAATCCTAAAGACTGCTCCCAAGCAGGATTTAACTGTAAAAAAACACCTTGTCCGTCAACAATACAAAACAAGTCTGGCGATAGCTCAAAAAAACTAGCTAGTTCACCTGACAGTTTATGGGTGTCAGCTTGAGCTTCTAAGGCGCGCTGTGTACTGAGGCGTAGCTCGAGCTCGTCTACTACAACCGCTGCTAGATTCACTAAGATTTGCTGGGCAGTAACATCAAAATTGCTGCGTGGTAGGCTGTCAATAACACACAGCGAGCCTATGTTGCTACCGTTGTGCATGGTGAGCGGCACACCTGCGTAAAAGCGAATATAAGGTGCCCCAGTGACCAGTGGATTATGTTTGAAGCGATTATCTTCTAAAGCGTCACTAACAACCATAACGCCGTTGGTGCGAATCGTATAATCGCAAAACGCCACATTGCGGTCTGTCTGTTGAATATCTAATCCGTAACACGCTTTGAACCACTGCCGCTCTTGATCTACCAACGTAACTAGAGCAATAGGCGTATTAAATATAGTTCGAGCTAGCTCAACAACTCGGTCAAATTCCGGTTCTGAAGGTGTATCTAAAACATCGTATTGATAAAGTGTGGCAAGCCTCAACGCTTCTGTGGTTGCAGCTTCTGTGGTTGCAGTTTCTGTGGTTGCAACGTTGTCAGCTGCATGGGGTACAGATGCGACGTGAGATTGATCTTCCATAGGTGTTACACTCAGCTATCTCGTTAAATAATAAGGCATATAAATCAGCAAGTGACGTTAGCAGTAAGCGCGTGGCTTAAAAGGCTTTGGATGTGCTACAAGTTTCAGTAGGGTGTTCTCTTTTTAGCGTATCAGCTCGCTAGGCTACTAGAAGGCTCAAGGCTACTACAAGACTCAACCTTGAAACATCTGCGCTTTGAAAAATAATAACATAAAGATGGTGCGCGTATTTTTCATTCAACCCAAATAAACACGACACTTTGACCCTGTTGTTTACCCGTCAGTTACACGCTGAGATAATTTACGTATCCAAGAAGCAAAGCTTGATGCTTGTATTTAGAAAAGGCATTGTTTTACCCTATGTTTTACCCTATGTTTTACTCTGCGCTTTACCTTGCGTTTTACTTTGCAATCTTGCCCTGTCAAATAGCGGAACACAAGATGCTGGTACACACCTAATAGGTTAAATGCTTACCTTGGCTGATCTTTGGCTGATCTTTGGCTGATCGTGCGAGGCTAGTTGTTATAGCGCTGATAGAAGGCTGTAAGCTTTATATCAAGTTTGACATTAATAGTAGTTCCAGGATTAGTTCCCTCACACTGAGTAGGTTGATGTCTACTCCCCTAGGTCGCACGCGCAACTGCCTGTGGCAGTTACTCATGGAAACGCTATAAGTTTCATATTGCAACTCGAGGTTAAATTTTATGTCCAAACCTGCTGACGTTTTATTAACCAATGCTAACGTACTCACTTTTGATGCAGATCGATCCCAAGCAGATACCGTTGCGGTAAGTGGAAATATCATCAGCTTTGTAGGTCGTGAAGCAGATAGTAAAACGTGGCGTGGTTTTAACACGCAAATCATCGACTGTCAGCAAACCACGCTCATGCCCGGCATCATTGATAGTCACTTTCACTTGTATGCAGGCTCAAAAACAGCAGGTGGGGTTGACCTGCGTGGTGTGGATGACCTAGCCCAGGTTCGCAAGTTAATTTTGGCGCACGCTAACGCGCATCCAAAAGACCTTTGGCTCACTGGGTATGCAACTTCTTACAGTTTGCCAACGCCTAACACAGCTCTAAACCGCAACCACCTCGACGAGATTGTGGCTGACCGACCCTTAGTGCTATTTGCCCATGATTTGCACGCGCTGTGGTTAAACACGAAAGCGCTCGAGCAAACCAACCTCCTCTATGGACCAAACAATGCCAAATTACGTGCCGACATGACCTTTGATGCTGACGGTGTAGCCACAGGCGAACTGGTTGAGGGCGCAGTCTTTGCGTTTGCAAACTACTACATGCCTAGTGATGACGCGTTTATGACCCAAGCTGTGAAACGCACACTTAAGCAACTTGCCTCTTTCGGGATTACCAGCGTTCACAACATGTTGGGCGATGACGCTCAGGGGAGATTGTATAAGGGGCTCGAGCAAGCTGGCGACCTCACCTGCCGCGTTTACCTGCCTTATTATGTTGATCCAACTATTAGTGTTGACACTTTAACCACTGAAGCAACCGCGTTGCGCGACACCTACGCCTCCACTTTACTGCGTACCGGTGCCGTGAAGTTTTTTGCTGATGGTGTGTACGATGGTAAAACGGCCCTTACCTTGCACGGCTACCCGGGCGAACCAGATAACCTTGGTACAAGCATTTTTGAACCTGAGCACTATGGTGAGCTCGTCACCCAAGCTGACGCCTTGGGCTTTCAGATAGCCACGCACGCTGTGGGAGATGGCGCGATACATCTAGCCCTAGATGCTTATGAACAGGCTCGCACGCGTAATGGTGCGCGCGATAGCCGCCACCGGGTGGAGCACATTGAGGTCATTGACCCTAGCGATATTCCCCGTTTTGCCGAACTTGGCGTGATTGCTAGCATGCAGCCTCTCCATGCGCCTATCAGCCCAGCAGATGCGGAAATGTGGTTTCAATATGTTCCACGGAAGCGTTGGCAAGATGCGTTTGTCGTGCGCCGCTTGCGGGATACCGGTGCACGGGTTGTGCTTGGCAGCGACTGGTCAGTTGTCACTATGAACCCGTTTGTGAGTTGGCAAGCAGCAGTAACCCGCACACCGTGGGGAGACGAAGGCAGCGCCCACTTTCAGCAAAATTTAATTGAGGTAATGGCCGGCTACACTAAAGATGCTGCCTATGCAGAATTTCAGGAAGATTACAAAGGGCAGCTCAAGGTTGGGATGCTAGCTGACATGGTGCTGCTTTCAGAAGATGTCATCGCTTTGCCTACAGAAGATTTAGGCAGCTTGACCGTTAAACTTACGATAGTGGACGGTAAGATAGTTTATATGGCTTAGTATCCTTATATTGCATATTGTGATGCCATTATGCTCAATAATATTTAGTTTGTGATTTGATGATCTTCACTCAAAACTCTCATAACCTTCTTGATTTTGCTTTTGATGTTGCTCATCTTCAATTGCTGATTCGATACGTTTATTTAGTAAAGCAAGTTGCTTTACAGCCCACTTCCTAACATCTTCATTTTCATGTTCAAGAAAACTTTCAAAGATAACTGCTCTATGTTGAAGAGCTTTTGAGTGGGTTCCTGTAAAAATTCCAGAATATGCGGATCTCCCAATTTTATCCAAAGCCATCTGTAGATCAGGTACATTTTCCAGTACTGTATGTAATATAGGGTTACAAATCAAGTCAGTTTCTTCTTCTCCTTTCCAACTTACCCGCTGCTTTCGAGCTATTCCGTGTAGAGGATTAACTATCGATAAAATTAGTGGGTAACGCTTTTCTGGGTCTTCATTGCACCACTCAATCAATTTGTCAATTGGGACTTTATTAAGTAGATAGCTAAACTCCCTATCCATACCATTAAGTTTGAATAGGCTTAATTGGTCTTCTAATTCTATGGGAGAAACAAATACATCTAGCAGTATTATTGGGTATCTCTCTGCAACTATCTCTAAAGTGTTAAAATAAATATCTATGTTTCTCCGATCATCCTTTACTACTTCAGCCAAGTGTTGACACATTTGTTCCGCAGTATTTACGCTTTCGTCCCCCACAAGACATACATTAACTATACGATTAATGCCAAGATAGTCGTAACCACGCCTGTTACCCAAAAATGAATACTCTGAAAGTAGAGAGTGACTTAGTTCTAAAATTCTCTGGGAATGTTTGTTACTACTGTTATCTTCAAGAAATCTCATGCCTAAAATATTCAGAGCTATCACCAAGCCATGTTCCTTTGCAGCAATTTTTGTCAATAATTCTGCTAAATCATCGTCGGGAATGGATTCATGGTTTCTCCCATTTGCTAACGGCGCAAACATATATGCACCAGCTTTTCCTAAATCTAGAGCTCTGTGCAATCGTTCAATGCCTTTTTGATCTATAGGAGACGTAATTTCAAGGTAAGGAAAGCACTCGCCCAGAACATCATCATCTACAGCCTCATCTAGGATGATGTTATAAAGTTCCATATCAGTCTTACCACATGAAATAAGAAACCCCACCACAAGACCAAAATTTTTTGTGCCATGCGGGATGTTTTCTAGTTCAGCTCGTATCCTTTGCCAAAGTTCTTGTTTGTTATCATAACCATCAGCCAAACCTCTACCGAAATTGACAAGCCATGTCCCTTCTTGTGTACTAGACAAGAATTCTGGGAGTAAGGTATTAAGGACTTCATTATCTTGAGCTACTAAACGCCCAGTTTCGTAGATTCTTGTTTCTATGTCTTCTAGTAGAAATGTTTTGACGTAAGCACGTGCTTTTTGTAGAAGATCACAGGGTTTTAGGTACTCCTCTAACACTTGTAATCTATCCAAGCTTTCTTGATATAGTTCGTCGCTGTCATACTGCATGACACTACGTATAGCAAGCCAACCTTCGTTCCATACCTTTTGTTCGTGAAGTGCTTTGGCTTTCTCCTCTAAAACATCAAACATACCTGTGTGAGTCCACAAGCCTCGAAATTTGCCAGCTAAAATGTCTCGTGCTTCTTGTGATGCATTAGTGTTAGACAAACCCAAATTTGTACAAATGTCGAGAAAAGGAGTGTACCAGTTGTGCACATCTTCCCAAGATTGTGGAGTGTATCCAAAGTCTCGCGACCTCGAGCCAAAATCAAAGTCGCCGTATGCAGCTCTAAAATGTACTGCTTCTAATGCCGCCTCTAGCAAGACAAGCCCTAGTTTTTGTTCATTTGCGTCGCTGGAATCTAGGAGGGATTGAACAACCAAAGCTTTTAACTCTACAGAAGCATGCGTTCCCGAAAGACGCATTTGAAATATTGACTTGAGCACCTGACGGGTTGAATCAAAATTTTCATCTTCTCTTTCAGTTAGAGCAAAACGACATATTAGCTGTACACTTCTTGTAAACAGTTCAGGATCATAAGACAACTTCCACAAAAGTCGAACGAATTGGCTGCAATGCTTGTTCGTTGTTCTTGAAAAGAATGTTTCGTCTTGGCTTGACACTCTTTCTATTGCTTCCAATACCTTTTCTGGCGAGGCTGATGCTATAGAACGGAGGATGCTCATGCCATCCTGAGTCAGATTGCCAATATTCTTACCAATGAAGCCGTCTTCAGCTAACCATTCATTTGCTATTTCGACTGCCTCAGCAGTCTCGTGCAAATATCCAATGCGGCGTGCAAAAGATTTTAGAAGTCGCGGGTCTGCAGAAAAAGCTTGCAAAAGTGCGTTTTTAGGAACTGATTCAAGCGCTCGTTTGGCCAGCCGATTTGCAATTGCTTGTGGCAATACTGCTCTCCAAAAACTACGTGCTTGTACCAAACCCCTTCTTTTAAGTTCACTTACATCTCTGTAAATATCATTAACTGATTTACCTGCTAGGGATGCTATACGTGCAAGCTCAGAATCTTCTTCGGTACTTTCTCCATTAAAAGAATAGACCAGTGATAGTGCTTCCGCAGAAGTAATCAAATCTTGATTTGGCTCATGACGTTGTTGAAAAAGGCGCTCAAATAGTTCTTCCTGTCGTAATCCAGCAAGAGAATCGTGACGTTCTACAGTGTTCGCAAGAGCAATAGCTATACGTGCGTTACCATCTGCAAATTCTGCAATCGTTCTTGCATCAACATGACTTACATCTGGAAAGCGGCGCTTAATCATTTCCTCAATGAGGTCATAACTAGCAGATTCTAAACGAACGACACTGGCTTTTTCCGGCTCATCATCTCGTATGTCATATTCGATAGTAAGTAAATTTACATTACCATTGTGGCACACTCTTTCCAATATATTGTGCAAACCTGAAGGACAATTATCGATTATCAGTGCTACAGCACTTGTACTATTCACTAGTTGTCGAGCCATTGTTTCTGGGTCTGGATCCGAAGCAGTAGAAAGATCTGTATAGACCACCTGACTTTTATCAAGTTCTCTTTGCCCTATTCGCTCATCAAACAAGGCTTGTACAAGCCTTGTTTTTCCTGTACCCGAAAGCCCAATTAACCTCACAGATTTACCTTTTGTAGACAATTCGTCTCTTAGATACTGAATCCCCTCTCCCATGGGCACAGTAAGTGATTTTTGGTTTTTCGAGTAGGTTAAGCGTGATTTTTCGTCAAGAATATATTCTGAATTTGATGCTTCCGAAGGGTTTGCCCAGTTTTCGTAGGGACGCCAACCATCTAATGGTCGATTGATCCTATTACGCACCCACAGAATTAGAGACGGGTACTTACGCACCCACGTAGCAACACGATTACAATCCATGAAATCTAAGTACAGATTCTCATGTCCTGCTAGGTCTTGCACCGCCTCCTTCATTGCTTGCCTACGATTCTGTAATGCCTTATCAGAGGTGGAGTCTTTAGCACTTACAATAACGTATGCACCTTGTGCATCAAGTACTGACTGAATGGAGTCAAGCAAACAACCATTAAAATGCATCTCTTTCTTAATTTTTGCTGGTGGCATTTTATGCTTTTTAACTTGAAAAATTGTCCTTTTTCTTTGTATAAAACTATCGAAGGGTGGCTCATCATGAACATTCACATCCACACCTCCATCAGGGGCATCCTGATGACCACCCCATGTAATGCCATGAGTAGGAAAGCCTTGAGAACGGTAATCTTCTTCGCAGAGTAAACCTATTAAATCTCTGAGGTCGTCATCGTCAAGTTGAGCTATGTCATCACCGGTAATGTCTAATATGTTCAACACTGGATATACCTATTTTTACAACTTATTGTTGTTGCCCGTGTTCTTTCGCAAACCGCTCAATCTTTTTAAGGTCGCTGGTCGCTTTTTCCTGCTTCATCATGTCTAGCATG
>CAZMCW010000135.1:0-11472 GCA_964564405.1 uncultured bacterium | reverse complement strand
GGCGAGCTCGCAAGCTTTGGACTTGTTGCTGTCGCACCTGAACAGCCGCGTGCTTCAGGTACAAAGAAAAATGGCGCTAATAAATTAGTTCTGCAGCTTGCCCAAGGGTTTGCTTGGTATCAAGCGGGAAGTGGCGAGCTGCACCTAGACGTTGCTAAAGACGTTACCAAAGACGCTGCTAAAGACGCTGCTAAAGACGTACACGAACATGTAGGTAATAGCTCATCAAAAGCACCGTCATCAGAAGCACGTCAGACAGCACTACTTATCCAGCCTAATTTTGAAGTGATTGCTTATTTAGATCAGCTCACTGCTGACGCTGTGCAAGCTTTGTCTTATATGGAAATTAAGCGCATAGATCAACAGATTGCGGTACTCGAGTTAAGCCGCCCCAGCATTTACCGCGCCCTAGAAAGCGGCAACAGCCTTGACGGCATCTTGCAGTGCCTAGAAACTAACAGCACGGGGCTAGCTGCCAATGTGCGCACTAGCTTGCAAGAGTGGGCTAAAAAGCGGGAACGCTTAAGTCTGTACAGCGATTATTGCTTGCTCGAGTTTGCTAGCAAGACAGAACGTAATCAAGCACTAAGCAAGTTAAGTAACGCGCGTGCGGTGGCTGAGCGCTTTATCGCCGTAGCCAAACGCCCTAAAGACCTGAACATCAGCAGTTATCACAACTACAAAACCGCACCCAAGCGGGTGATTCGATTTAACCAAGATGGTAGCTTTCAGTTGCGTGGTGCTAGCGACCTTGCCGCCCGAGCGGTAATCGGTGCTTACGCCCTACCCAAAACAAACCCTAGTACAAAAACCAAACAAGCAGCTAAGCATTTTGTCTTTAACATGAAAAAAATTCAGCAGGAGGGTTTTAGTGCCAGCGCACAACAGAGCTTTACGGCTCGAGTCGAAGGACGCATCCCCGACGCCCAAGCTGCTTTGATTGACATTTGGCAAGGCAAACAAAAACAACCTAGCAGCGCGTCTATTGCCATCTTTCAGCACGCCCAAGCTCGAGCGCTTGCTAGCCACCCCGAGATTGCTAAACACCTAGACGCCCCACTTAACCCCA
Organism: uncultured bacterium; assembly: GCA_964564405.1. Lineage (GTDB taxonomy): Bacteria > Deinococcota > Deinococci > Deinococcales > Trueperaceae > JBCCBI01. Next base: position 10,403 of record CAZMCW010000135.1, on the reverse strand, counting down.
CTAGCTACGTCATCAAAAGTGGCGCAGAAAAAGCGCTACGCAAAGCTCTGAACAACTTAGGGCTAAGTTTAGAAACGAGTTTGGACACCAACCTCAAAGCTGACCAAGTCACCACCCATAACCGCATGGTTGGCTTACCAACACGAAAAATGCGCGAGATTTTAGAAAAAGCTATTGGCGAAGGGCGCAATGTTGAACTCAAATACAAAGAAGAAAAATACCACTATGACCGCTACGGCTATTCTAGAAAAGGTGCTGGTAAGACCAAAACCCAAACCCTAAAACCCACCAACATCCTCTACGATGCCAGTATTCCTTACGTAGCAGTACAAACGCTCGAGGGAACGCCTGTTGAAAACATACGTATTGGCTATATTGCTGAACTTGCGGTGATATAAAGACGGTGGTGACCTAATATCCTTAATTCCTGAAGGAATTAATCCACCTAGAAGGTGTAGAGACAGATACCAATGTAGGTGGGGACGGCATAAAGCCCGTGGGGGGGTATAAAGTGTTTGATCGGAATCGATATGACATGTTGTTCAGCGTTAATTCCTTCAGAAAGCAACTGGCAACAGTATCAGGTGTGGTCAATGCGAAAATTACCTTATAAATCTTTAAGTATTCAATGCATTGCACTAGGTGTTTTTGCTATTGGCATTCTTCAAAATCGACTTAACCCGAATTTCAGCACAGCATTAGGCGTGGCGTTTATATCTTTTGCTGCGCTCATTGTGGCTGTGATTGGTGGTGTAATTGTTGAAGTTATCCAGGCGCGCCGTTATAAAGGATTGGTAATTCAGTCTGTTGTTGTCACCGTTATAGGCATTGGCATGTTTGTAGTGCTATTTTTACTGGCAAACACAGGGCAACTGTCAGTGATGAGTAGATAACTGATATTCCTGCATATCTTTGAGTTAGAGCAGTAGTCCGTGCTCACTCACTTGCCACACCAGTAGCGACACACAAATAAACAACCCAATAATGCTCGGTGCAATTAAAATCGGGCGTGTTTGCTTGCGCAAGAGCGTGAGTGCGCTAGCAATCCCTAACAACAACCAAAACAACAAGCTGATGACAGCTAGTTCACGCTGACTCAGCGGTAGTAAGCGAGGTACAGATTCATTTTGTATACGGGCTAGTACGGCAAGATTTGCGCGAATATCAGCATTGCGTGGGTCAAACAGAGCTGCTTGTAAGGTGGCATCAAACGCGTCACCATAGCGCTCTAAGCGGGCGTAGGCGATGCCTAAGTTGTAATACAGCCCAGCGGCAACCATGCCATCTGCAAGTAAGGTTTCGTAAAGTCGGGCGGCTTCAGCGTGTTTGCCGTCATCTTGAAGTCCCACAGCGATGCTAAAACTTTCGTCTTGAAAGGCGGTGCGGCGCGCAAGGGGTGGGCGTAAGACCTGACTATAGGCAGGCTGTATCCACATCAAGATGATAAGACTAAGGAGTAGACATCTACTAAGTGCAGATAAAGTCAAACGTTGGGCTGCCACTTAAGTTCCTTCTCGAGCTGTTCCAACAGCATGCGGCCGTCATCCGTTGTATCTGTTTGCTGGCGGGCCGCGTAGCGCATTTCATCTAATGATTCAAAATAGCGAATAACCTTTTGGGTTAATATATTACTTGCGCCATAAGCAGGTAATAGCGTGGCGAGGGTTTCTTTGACGCCGCCTCGTAATGGGGTCGCAAGTTTGTCCTCGAGGTAGGTCATCAGCACCCGCTGCATAGGTGTATTTTCTGGCGTATCAACGTGATGAACAGCATTTTTATAAGCGTTCATAAAGCGCAACCGAGTTGCATCTTTAGAAAGATAGGCTTGGCGAGCTTGCCAACTCCACGCGGCAATAACAAGTCCAGGGGAAAATCCCCATAAACCCCAAAAGACCCAGGTGAGCGGGCGCTGGCGGTTACTCGAGCCTGCTCTTGCTCGCAGTGCCAAACCTGCGGAGACATCTTCAGTTGTGGGTACATCTTCAACAGGAGCATCTTCGGGTGTACTAGCTGGGGTTGCCGTAGATGCTGCAGCAAGTGCTTGCGGGTTGGCGTTGACCAGTAGCTCAATGGGTTGGGTTTCAATGGCGCGGTACATGGCAGCGTCTGGATCAAAATAGCTGTAGCGAAACGGTGGGATGGTAAGCCGCCCAAAAGTCTCAGGAATGAGCGAATAACGGAATACCTTGGTGCCGCTGAGTTGGCTGTCGCGCAGGCGGCTGTCACTTTCAACCTCACCGAGTTGGACGCGCCATTCTGGGAGGATTGGCACAGTGGGTTCAGGCAAGGTATCAATGTTGCTCGAGCCACTCACAAATACCTCAACTTGCACAGGTTCGCCTTGGGTAGCAGTTTGGCTTTGCTCAAACGCAGAAATAGCAAACTGCCCCACAGCACCAGTAAAATCTGCTGGAGCAGGCTCAGGTAAAGGCACAACGTTGAGGGTGATAGGTTGTGTCTCGAGGCTGCGTTGGGCGGCCATTAAATTAGGTGCCATAGTGAGCACCGCCGGACCAATCGTAAGTTCACCGGCACGGGTTGGAAACAAAGCACTTTGTAACTCAGTAACGTTGTAACGGCGGCCGCCATGGCTAACTTGGTACTGACGCTGCTCAGGGCGACTACCTTCCCAAAAGCCAGCAACATCTGGCGCGTCGTAGTCTACGCTACCAGAGAAACGCTCAGCCTGAAAAAACCGAAACGTATAAAGTACTTGTGCGCCTACAAAGGGTGTAGTGGTATCTACCTCAGCCTCAACAAAAAAGCTGGCGTCCGTGGTCGTTGTAGTTGCGCCGGTGCCTTCGCGCACGGTGATAGTAATGGGATTTGTTTGATAGTCCTGCCCTTGCAAAGTCACGCTTACTGGCGGAATGGTGAGCGTACCTACTTGCTGAGGTTGCAGCAGATATTGGTACACCACTTGGCTTTGCATATTGCCGTTCACAATACTGATGTTCGTGCTGATGTTGGTACGAAGCACGTTAAACTCACCGAGTGCGGCCATTTCTGGTGGGCGCGTACTTCCAGGTCCAGTAACCGTCACGGTGAGTTGCAAGGTGTCGTCTGTGGTGAGGTCGGTGCGGTCAACAGTCGCTTCAATTTGCGCGCTAGCAAGACCTAGCAGACTAATGACAAGCAGTATCCACATACGCCGCCAGATGTTGTGGTAGTGCGTTGAGGTGTTGTTGAAACGGGTGTGGTTGAAGGGTTTAGGATAAATCATCATGATGCGGGGTCTTTCGGTTGAGTCTTTCAGCTCGAGTATCTTTCAACTAAGGACTGCTTTCATTTAGTTTGCACGTATATCTCAAGTAAGGTGCGTTAGCAACACAACATCAACCAGCAATCTGAACGAAAAGCAGCTAACATCAGCTACCAATCCTGTTCGGGTGGTGGTAGCGGTGAGGTAGCTTGTTGTAAGTAGGCTTGGAGGGTTTCACTTTGACCCACGGCGGCCTCGAGCAACTGCGCTGCTTGGGCAGGTGTCATCACGAGTGGTTGTTGCGGATTAGCTGAAGCATCTTGCGCTTCCCCTTCTGGATTGGCGTCAGAATCTTCAGGATCAGTATCTTCAGAGTCATCACCCTCTTGTTCATCTGCATTGTCACTATTGCCGTCACTGTCATCCTCTTGTGGTTCGGCGTCATCTTCTTGTTCATCACCCTCTTGAGATTCGCTAGGCTGCTCGTTGTCATTATCTGGGCCATCCTCTTGTGAATCATTACCATCTTGCGAGTCGCCATCTTGGGGTGGGCTTTCCTGAGATTCGTCATCTTGAGGTTCACCGTCTTCAGGTGGCGTTTCACTTTCCTGCTCTTGCTCATCTTGCTGCTCTTCGCCATCTTGGGGTTGCTCTTCGGGGGGCGGCGGTTGGCTAGCTTGTTGACGCAGTGCTAGCTCGAGGTTGTACTTAGTATCTTTGTCGGTTGGGTCTTCACGCAGTGCGTCTTTGTAGTGTTCAATGGCGTCAGAAAGAGCATTGGTCAGCGTGCTTGGGTCAGCTTCGGCTTGTTGACTGGTGTGGTAGTAGATATTACCGAGGTTGTAGTGGCTTGCCGCCCATGGGTTGACATCTGGCTGGGTTTGCTTGCTGTTTTGATGGTGCTCGAGTGCATCTTCATAATGTGCTTGAGCATCGTCCCACAACGCATTCCGGTAGTCGATGTTACCCTGATTGTGCAGCGCCACGGCAAGCGTTGGGTTGAGGTCTAAAGCATCTTGATAACGTGCCTCAGCGCTCGTTAAATCCCCCTCTACATACGCAGTGTTACCAGCTGCTACGTGCTGAGCTTGTTGGCGTTGAGAGGACAGAGCTTGACTACGTGCTTGCAGATTCTCAATTAAAGGTATGCGTGATGTCGCTTGCTGACAGCCTGTTAATACAAGCATCAGTAATAGGGGCATCACGACATAAATATGTTTGCGAGATGCCATCAACCCACCTGCCTTGAACGGGGTTGCTTTGAACCCTGTTTTGAAACCAAGTGAGGATGTTGTTGAAATTGACCGTGTTGAGCTTGACCACGTTGAGCTTGAACGCGGCGTTCTGGCAAAGCTTCAGCAATTAGTAAGCAGGCAAGTGCAGCGGCTAAAAACCACTGAAAGCGTTCAATAGCTAGGTCGCCTTGTTGTTCACCGAGGCTGCCCTGCTCGAGGCTATCGAGTGCGGTTATTAAATTGCTGAGGGTGGCCGGGTTGCTGGCATCAAAATAACGCCCACCTGTGCTAGCTGCAAGAGCCTCGAGGCTGCTGGACTCGAGCCGAGACAGCACCAGTTGCCCGCGATTATCCTGCTTGTAGCCCAGTAACCTGCCCACGGGGTCGTAGAGCGGAATATTGGCCCCCTCGGCAGTGCCCATGCCAATCGCGTGAATAATCACGCCCGCTTCGGCTGCGTCGTTAGCGGCAGCTTGCGGGTTGGTTTCACTGTCTTCACCGTCGGTAAATAGCAAAATTACCCGGTCGCTGAGGCGTGTCTCGCTAAAGCCAGTGAGGGCCGTGCGAATGGCATCGCCAATCACCGTGCCAGGTCTAGAAATTAAACTGGGTGAAGCACCTTCCAAAAACATCTGCGCAGTGGCGTCGTCGCTGGTGAGAGGGAACTGAATAAAACTAGCACCCGAAAACACCACTAGTCCAAGGGCGTCGCCGTCCAAACGACGCATCAACTCGCTAATATCCAACTTGGCACGGGTGAGGCGGTTGGGGGCAATGTCTTCGGCCAGCATGCTTTCAGAAACATCTAGCGCAACCATAATTTCAAGTCCGCGTTGCTCGAGCACCTGCTCCTGTACCCCCCACTGCGGGCGGGCCAGCGCCAGCACACTAAACGCCAAGGCAATTACCCACAACGCCTGTTTACGGTGACGGTTAGCTGTGTGAGCACTTGTTGTTAAACGCTGAATGAGCGCGTGATCACCTAACTTGGCAAGGTCACGCTGCCGTTTTTGCTCACTGTAGACCGTTAGCAAAATAGCTAGTGGCACGAGCAAAAGAAACCACAATGCACGTGGCACGGCAAAACTAACCTCAGCTAAAGCGGCGAGGGCATTCACGGCAACCTCCGCAATACCGTTTGGTTAAGTCCTTGCGCAACGACGAGCAAGCTGAGGCTGGGAACTAGCGCGAGCCACAGCAGTTCGCGGGCGCGGCTTAGGTTGCGCACTTCAATGTTGGAGCGCTCGAGCTTGTTAATCTGATCATAGATTGCCTCGAGCCCGTCGGTGTCTTCTGCCCGAAAGTACAGCCCGCCGGTAATCTCCGCGATTTCTTCAAGGGTGGCTTCATCTAGCACACTTTCTTGATAGACAATTTCTTGCCGTCCAAAAATGTCGGTAATGGGCGCAGGCACGCGCCCCGGTTTGGCTGCACCGATGGTGTAGACCCGCACATTTAACGCGCGGGCAGCCTCAGCAGCCGTAATGGGGTCAAGTTGCCCAGCGTTATTGACACCGTCTGTGAGCAAAATAACCACTTTGCTATCACTAGGGGAGTCCTGCAACATAGCTGCCGCATTCGCTAGCCCCATGCCGATGGCTGTACCGTCGCGCACGCCTAGCTCAGGGGCGAGGTTGACATCTGCTAGTAAGCGCTGCAGCACATTGTGGTCGATGGTCAAGGGGCTTTGGTTGAACGCTTCGCGGGCAAACACGACCAGTCCTAAGCGGTCAAAGGTGCGCGTGTCGATAAAGTCGGCAATAACCTGCTTGGCAGCTTCCAGCCTGTTTTGCGGTTGAAAGTCGAGCGCGGCCATGCTACCAGAAATATCTAGCGCTAGGGCAATGTCGATACCTTCACCACGGATAATTTGCTGGGACTCACTAAGTTGCGGACGCGCCAGCGCCACGATCAATAAACTGATGCTGATAAGGTGCAAAATACTCGGCAAGACGCGCAACTTGACGCGCCAACTTGTCTGGTTGCTGCGTAAAGGTGCTAACCAACTGGCGCGCAAACTTGGCGCGTGGTAAGGACTCATCCGCTGGCCGGAGAGTTTAGCCCAAAGCTGCCCACGCAGCGCGATGAATGGCACAATGGCAAGTGCTATTAGCCACCACGGTGACGCAAACTGAAAGCTCATGAGGGTTGCTCCACAAGCGTCATTTGAGACGGCTGTGTTAGTTCGGCTTCGCCCGAATGAGCAAGTGCCCGCAAGGTCTGTTGCATGTGAAGGTGGTCATCTTGTGAGAGTTGGCGAGCTGCAAACCGAGCGGCGTCACACCGTAAGAGTGTGCTCACAACAGCTTGCCCTAGCGCGTGGGGAACTGTGCTGCGGCGCAAGCGCTCACGTAATTCGTCACTGGTGGCACCTTGCGCGAGCACCGCGTAGCGCAGTTGCATGTATGTGCGTAGGTGTTGGCTGATGGCATCTAACTCTGTGCGCGTGTAACTACTTACCTCAGCAAGCTCGAGCAACCTACGCCGGAGCTGTTCCTGGGTAGAAAGTCTTCCTGGTAAGTGGAGTAAGCGCGCCAGTTGCCGCCAATAAAGTAGCGCTGCCATGACCAGTGCTAGAACTGCCAGACTCGTCGCCAGGAGTCGCCGCCACAGACCTTGCCATAGGGCTACGGGCGCTGTTAAGTTCAGCGGCGGTTTTATATCTCGTAAACGTGGTTCATCTTCAGCGAGTTCGTCAATCAGTGAGATGGGCTCTAGGGTAATGGGGGAGATGGTTAGCGGCAGCAAGTTGCCAGCCGGGTCAGCTAACTGCACGGTCAGCTCGGGCGTTGTTATAGGAGTAAGTCCAAAATATTGCACGGTCCAACTCACGCGGCTGCGTTGTTGGTTGACGCCAGCAGCTTCATTGTCAAGTTGAGGCATGCTAACAACTTCAAAGTTGCCCCATTGCTCAGCAAGATCGGGAACGACAACGCGGGTTCGGTAGGAGTGCTCGAGCTCAAACGAGAGCGTAATGACATCCCCAAGGTAAGGTTGTTCGGGTTGGGCGGTTAACGGAATGGTGCGTTGGGCGTAGACATTCTGAGCCAGCATTGTTAGCAGTGAAACCACAACAAACGTCATTACTTGACGCCAGTAATCTTGATGCTTTGCGTGATACTTCACAGGACAATCAGTGGATGAAGTTACCACTGCACACGTAGCTCGAGATAGCTTGAGGCTATACGTTAAATTAGGCATCAACTACGCCCTGCCTGTGAGTTGTGTGCGCCTACACGTCCACGTACAAATTGATGGCGGCGGACGTTGCGCGCGTCAAATAGCGCCCGCAAGTGACCAAAGGCATCATCACTGGGTTGCACGTCGCTGTGGTCAATGCCGTACTTGTGAAAGAGCCTGGTAACTGCATCTTGGTGGGCGTTGGCATTAAGCTGCTGACGACTATCTACCCACAGCAGTTCGCCAGTCTCAGCATCTTCTAAGGCAATTAAGCCAACATCTGCCAGCCCTGTGTCTAGTGGGTCGCTAAGTCTTAACGCGATGACTTCGTGGCGACTGCTAGCACGTTTGAGGTTGGTCTCGAGCACATCCGCAGCTACCAAAAAGTCCGAAATGACAAACACAATGCTGCGCTGCTTGACCAAGGTGCTGAGGCTGTCAAACGCAGCATTCATATTGGTTGTAGGGGTGTCAGTAGGAGATGTTACAGAGGTGTCTCGAGCCGTCAGTACCTCATGAATGATCCGGCGCACGTGCTTGCGACCTTTGCGGGCAGGTAGTTTGGTGACAACATCTTGCCCAAAAGTGATGAGCCCAATGTTGTCGTGGTTGTTATTGGCTACAAAGGCAATGAGTGCAGCTAGCTCAGCAGCCAACTCGCGTTTACTGCGACCCCGGCTGCCAATATCCTGCGAGCTGCTTATGTCCACAAGGAGCATCACGGTAAGCTCGCGTTCTTCGATATAACGTTTCACATAGGCTTCACCCGTGCGCGCCAGCACGTTCCAGTCGATGCTGCGCACGTCGTCGCCGGGGCTGTAAAGGCGCACTTCATCAAACTCAATGCCGCGCCCCTTAAAAATCGCATGATAATTACCTGCAAACTGACTTGTCACCAAGTGCTTGCTTTTGAGTTCTAACTTGGCAATTAAAGCGCGTTGGTCAGCAAGTTGCTGGCGAAGCGCGTCATCAGCCTCGGTATCAGATTGTCTTGAGGTTTGACGTGCTTGTAGTCCTAGTCGAGATAACCAGTTCATCAGCTTGCCCTATCAGCCTCGTTGTAAGCAACTAAGGTGTTGCTAACTAAAGTGCTGCTATTGACGACGTTACTACCCATCCTAATGTTGCCATCGACCTTGCTACTATTGGGGTTCATGAGACTCACGGCTAAGGCACCTCAACGTGGTCGAGAATGCGGCTAATAATCATATCTGCCGTGACGCCGTCGGCATCGGCTTCATACGTAAGTACTAAACGGTGGCGCAGCACGTCTAGGGCGACGGTTTTAATATCATCTGGAATCACGTAGGCGCGTCCGCGCAAAAACGCTTCGCCCCGGGCAGCTTTCAGTAAAAAGATGCTCGCCCGTGGCGACGCACCAAAACCAATAAGCGGCGCAAGTTGGCTGAGTCCCAACGTGGCTGGGTTGCGGGTGGCAGCCACAATATCAATAATGTAGTCTTTAATTTTGCTGTCAACATGCAAGCGGCTAACTAACATGCGGGTTTTCAAGATAGTCTCAGTATCTGCCACAGCGCTAGCTTTGGGGACGCTTTGCCCGGTCATGCGCTCCAAAATAATGCGTTCTTCCTCACGGCTCGGGTAGCGCACGTTGACTTTGAGCATGAATCTATCCACTTGGGCTTCGGGCAGTGGATAGGTGCCTTCCTGCTCAACCGGGTTTTGGGTGGCCAGCACCAAAAAGAGCGGGTCAAGTTGGTAAGTTGTGTCAGCAATGGTGATTTGCCGTTCTTGCATGGCCTCGAGCAACGCACTTTGCACCTTAGCTGGGGCGCGGTTAATTTCATCTGCCAAGATTAAATTGGCAAAAATAGGCCCCTGGTGGACGGTAAACTCGGCTGTTTTAGGGTTGTAAATCTGCGTGCCAACCAAATCGGCAGGTAGTAGGTCAGGCGTAAACTGAATGCGCTTAAAATCTGCTTGAATGGTGTCGGCAGCGGTGTGAACCAGCAAGGTTTTAGCGAGGCCGGGAACACCCTCGAGCAAAATATGCCCGTCTGCAAGTAACGCAGTCAAGAGTCTATCCACCAAGGTTTCTTGCCCCACAATAACGCGGTTAATCTCTTGGCGTAAGTTACTAACTAAACTGGCTGCTTGACCCACTTCTTCTTTGAGGGCCTCGAGCCGTGCTGCAAGTTGGGCTCTACTTTCATCAGCAGGTGTTGATTCAGCTTGTGTTGAGGTTGCACCTGATGCATGCTGAGGGGGCATCTGTAAAAGTTGCTCATCGGTTGAAGATGTGTCTTCTAAAGCAGCATTATGATTGTCTGTTAGTGCTGAAGTGTTAGTGTCTATGTCATCAAGGCTAGGGTTGTCGGTCTGGCTTGTCACCTGAATCCTCCGGTGCTGGGTATCATGTGTAATGTAGGTATTCTAAAAAGGCCGTTTTGGGTTTAAAGCAACATGCGTTTTATGTAAGACGCACCAAGTCGGCTCTCATAAGTTCTCTCATGATAACGATAATTGTGAAGCACGTTGGTGAAATTTAGGGGTGACATTTCGTGAAGAAGGTGAAACGTGATTAACAAAGCCAATAAGCGCGTTAGCAGATACCTCGGCTTATGTTGAACACACTGACAGGTCTTGGTGCAGCCCTTTTTCTGGGAGGGGTATTAGTTTCGTTTGCGTCTGTTGTGCCAGCTTTAGAAAAATCCGCAGGTAAGTTGTTAGGTTACGGGCTTTTGCTGGCGGTGGTGGGTATTGGTGTGGCGGTCGTTGCATCGTTTTTATTAGGGACGTAATTTAGGGGAGGTCAAGATATGGTT
>CAZMCW010000134.1:10601-11602 GCA_964564405.1 uncultured bacterium | reverse complement strand
TCCCCTAGGTCGCACGCGCAATTGCCTGTGGCAATTACTCGTGGAAACGCTAATTACCTCTTACGTAGCTAACCTTCTTTGCAATCATTTCTCATTCTAATAGCCTTACGTACTAATAGCCTTACGTACTAATAGCCTTACGTAGTGTATACACCTCAAACGACATTGCAGCAACATGCAGCAGCATAATCCAAGTCACCCAATTTTATTTTACTCGAATGGATATTTATGTCAAAATCTAATACGTTATCCGAACTAACTGTGCTGATTGTCTCATATAACAGTCAAGCTGATCTAGCTCAGTGTCTACCCTCGTTGTACAACCAGTCGTATCAAAACTTTGAAGTTGTTGTTGTTGACAACGCACCTCATGATGGTACTGGAGACTGGCTTAAAGCAACTTACCCAGACGTTCTGCTTGTTTCTAACCCCGAAAATACAGGCTATGCTGGCGGTAATAACATGGGGCTCGAGCACGTGCGTGGCCAGTGGGTACTCTTTTTAAATCCAGACACCAAATTGCACGAAGGCGCGCTCGAGCAACTCATCAGCAGTGCCAAACGCAATCCCAACGCTTTAGTCAACAGCAAACTTCTCAATCCAGACGGTACCGTGAATGCGAGTGGCTTGGTCATGCACTACACGGGCATTAGCACGTGCCGCGGGCTAAATGAGGCAAGTAGTCAGTACCACGGACTCGAACCTGTACCCCTTGTCTCAGGGGCTGCGTTTGCCGTCTCCCGTGAGGTTTTAGCTGATATTGGCGGGTTTCAAGCAGGTTATTTTATGTGGCTATGACATCCTGTGTGATAACGACGCTGTCATTACTCACGATTACGTGCAAAATCTGAGCGCACGTAAATTTTACTACCTCGAGCGTAACCGCCTACTCACGCTGCTTATCATTGCCCAACAGCGTACCCTGTGGAAGATGAGCCCTGCATTACTGCTCACTGAAGCTGCTACTTGGGCTTATGCAGCTCTTAAAGGACTTCCCTATC
>CAZMCW010000134.1:0-10581 GCA_964564405.1 uncultured bacterium | reverse complement strand
TTGTGGTTTGTCCACCATCCAGAAGGCTGGCGACCATTGCGAGCTGCTATGCAGGGTAAACGCCGTTTAAGTGATTCTGTGTGGCTAACTGACGCGCTTGTTGGTCTACCTTTTGATCAGCTTATGGACAGTAACGCCCTTGCGAGTATGCTCAACAAAGTGACCCGGCCACTATATGCGCTGTTGCGTCCTAGGTATACCCGCTCTTCGTCGTCTCAAGCAGCTCAACACCCTTCCTCGAGTTCGTCGTGACACCTTTCCAAAATACAGCTTTTCAAAATATAGCAACCGCAGTGAGCACTAACCTTGTAGGATGTTTGTAATGGCGCTAGCACAAATGACATCAGCACAAGCACCGTCAGCACGCATGGCACAAACGCGTCCATTGAAAGTAGCTCACGTCACCTCAACCTTTCCACCTTACTGGGCAGGAACGGGTAATGTTGCGTTTCACAACGCCCGCATCCTCCACGAGCGCGGACATGACGTTCATCTGTTAACCGCGCGTTACAGCGAAGATGATGACATGCCTATGCCTTTTGAGATAGATAGGCTCAAGGCTCAATTTCGGGTAGGCAACGCACCTTTAACCCTTAGCTTGGTGCGCAAGTTGCGCGGTGCTGAGCTTATTCACTTACATTACCCTTATATCTTTGGGGCGGAGTTGGCTAGCTACGTAGCTTGGCGCGATAACATTCCTTTGGTCTTGACCTATCACAACCAGTTACAAGAACAAACACCTCTAAAAAAAGCCTTATTCAGCATCTACAACGCGCTATCTGAGCCTGTTATTCTAGGCAGAGCCGCACGCCGTTTTGCAGTCAGCCGCGAACACCTCATCGGTTTGCAACCGCGCTTCAAAGACGACATGCACACCTTAGAACTACCCAACGGTGTGGATACAGAGGTGTTTTGTCCGCAACCGCGCACTACCTACCGTGCGCAGCTAGGCGTGGGGGATGACGTGCCTGTAGCGCTGTTTGTGGGCGCGCTTGACCAAGCTCACCGATTTAAAAACGTTGACGGTCTTTTACGTGCCTTCAAACGCATGCAAGTTGACGACTCTCAGGACGTTTGTGACACGCTAGCTAGCGCACAATTGTGGATTGTGGGAGATGGTGATTTGCGCCCTGAACTTGAAGCACTGAGTCGCCAGTTGGGTTTAGCAGATCGGGTGCGGTTTTTAGGTAAACATCCGCCTACAGATTTGCCACCTATCTATAGCGCAGCTGATGTACTTGTGCTTCCTTCGACGGGTGTGGAATCGTTTGGCGTTGTCCTTATTGAAGCGCTGGCTTGTGGAACTGCTGTGATTGCTTCAAGCTTGCCTGGTGTGCGTACAGTTGTAAACGACGGTCATGATGGCGTACTCGTTCCTCCTCAAGATGAAGCAACGCTAGCAACAACGCTCGGGCAACTTTTGAGTGACCGAGACCGCACGCAAGCAATGGGACAAGCTGGCCGCAGTAAAGTGCAAACGCGCTACGATTGGCAGGTTATAGGTAAGTTGCTCGAGTCTTACTATTACGCAGTTCTCGACGATCATAAAGCATGATTACAACACCTGATACGGCAGCTCGTACAGCAACTGAGTTGCTGGTGTGGTCAGTCGAACTTAGTAAAAATACATTCGTTTAGGTTTATAGGATATTTGCTTTGAACTTAGAACTTCACATGCAGCTTATTGAACACTATCCGGCCCCTGTTGGCGCGCACGGTTTGGCTTGGTCATATTTACTCGACAACCTTTTTGCAGATGCGTACGCACACAATGTTACAACCATGACAGTGGTCTTACCGCATCAGGGGTTAGTTGCCCTGTGTGAACGGCGCGCACACCTTTCGGCGCAAGCAGCACTTCCTCACGCAGGTGGCACAGCGCTAGCTCAATTTGCACCTACAAACGCGTTTGGGGAGTTGCGCGTTGACCGTTTCTACAGCCTCGAGCACGGTTTACTTGCGCCTAGACATTTGCGTACAGATCAGGTCAAACGCACTAACTGGCAACTTGACGCCCAGCTTTTTGTACTCACTTGGCAAGTCAAACTGTGGGGCGCAGCTATGAAACTGCTCAACCAAGCTCAGCGCCCGCAGCTAGCAGATCGGGCAACGTTTGCCATGCGCCGTTATTTTGCATCTGCTACACCTACACCTTCATTTTACATCTTGCGAGGCTGGTCACCAAACGCACTAGCCGAAGAAGGTATGCTAGCTACAGACACAAGCTCCTTGACACCTTCTAAAATACCTTCTGAACACCTCTTACCAGATGCTGATGTTGCCAAAATTCATGGCACCAATGCTGATAATCTCAACACCAACAGCCTGAGCACTAACAGCCCGGGCATTGACGACTTCAGCACTAACGGTCTTAGCATCGACAGCCTCAGCACTACTAGCGCACTTGATGATGTCATTAAGCTGAAAGATGCTGTAGAGGTGCCAGATGACAAATAGCCCATCAACACCCACTTCAGCCTCAGCAGCACTGCAAACAACGTCTAGTCCTGTGACGCCGAAGGGGCTCGAGGCCGCCACTGCCAATTTACTAGCTTGGTTAGGCACCATGCGTCAAGCTGGCGGGTTTGGCGGTCCGGTGGCACACTGGTGGCAAAACCGCTTTCGCTACGCCGGTGTGGGGCTAGACTGGCGCTACGAAGGCATTTTAATTGGCTACAAGTTGCTGGCTAGTAAAACAGGTCAGGTTGACCGCTTTCGGGCGCTCGCTGAGCACGCCGTGAGCGACTTGCGCAGTGGACAAACACCCGACGGTCACTTTACAGCCTCCCGCTTTGAAATTAATCCAGATACCGTTGGCACCCCGCACGAAGCAGCCGCAAGCCTCGGTCTGTTAGAAGTACTTCCGCTGCTCACTGACCCTGAACCCGCACTTGCTTGCGCCAAACGCAACGTAGACGCACTCATTAGTGCGCTTTGGGATGAACCACGGCGCGGGTTTAACGACGGTCTTAACGCAATTGGCCGGGTTCCTAACAAACTTGCTACCTTCGCGCAAACGCTGCTCACCCTAGCCAGTATTACGGATGACGAAACGTATCTGGCGTACGCACGTGCTGCACTTGATGACGTTGTTAAGTATCAACTTACCGAAGGCTCACAGCGCGGGGCGATTCACCAATACGCTGCCAACGCGCAGCGCGGTGACGGGCGTTTTTTTCCTTATTACAACGCACGTTGCATTCCCCCTTTAGTAATGGGCGCTCAAGTCTTGGCTGAAAATCGCTATCAAGAGGCAGCTGAGTTAACGTTAAGCTTCTTAGATGCAACTATGAATCCTGACGGCAGTTGGCCGCAAATTGTTTACGAAGGTGGCGCGCGCGCAAACTGGGCCCGTTGGTTTGCGGGCACTGCTGACACGCTGCTTGCTTACCACGCTTTAGGTAAACCCTTACCCGCAGGCGCACTTGCACGCGTGTTGTCAGCTCAACTTGCTAGTGGCGGGTTTATGACAGCTGAAGGATTTGCCAGTCAAATCTCGCAGCGCGATATTTCCCAGCGCGCTAATGCAGCGCTTAATTACCGCGATGTCATGCCCGTTGTGGGTTGGAACGACAAAGTGTTGCGGTTACTTGCTACCTTGTTGCCAACAGGAACAACGTTACCAGCTGCAAGCACGCAAGACACCAACGTGACACTTAAAGTTGGGCGTCAGCAAGCTATTTACGAAGAAACTCACAACTTTATTCGCATCTACACACTCAAAGCACCTAACACCGTACTTTATGACTGGAAAAAATCTGCCCCGTGGGCGCATGTAGTCCACTTTCCGCTGGAGGTTCGTTAAATGACGACAGATGCAACATCCGACATGACAATGACGCCCTCAACGTCACCGCATAATTCGACGTCACCGCACAGTTCAGCAGCACAAGCTGCTACCGGCTCAATTAAATACGTTATGGTCAGCAGTGAAATCCGCCGTGACTTAGAACAACCCTTAAGCTATTTTGACCGCCTCGAGATTCATCACCTTTACAACCGGGCACCTTGGAACGACATGAAACAAGGGGATTTTGGCCCCCTCACCAAGCGTTTTTTTACACCGCTCAGTCTGTACTGGCACCTTCATAAGATCAAGCCAGATATTATCCAAGGACCTGAACCACTTAGTTTACTGATGTTTCCATTTTTAGTAGCTGTGTATATCTACTTGCTCTTACACCCTAACGTCAAGCTAGTGACGCTTAGCCTCGAGCCCATTCCCCTCGACAAAAAGTATCACCCTTTACTCGTCCCCATGTTTCAGTCGGTACTCACAGGTTGGTTTAAACGCGCGTCGGTTATCTTTTGGTTTGACCGCGGGTCTTATGAAAATTTACTCCGCTACGGCGCACCTGAAGAAACCCTCGTCAACCAACTTTACGGGTCGTGGGGCGTTGATTTAGATAACTTTAAGCCGGCTGGCGACAAAGCTTTTGAGCACGATATGCCAACTATTTTGTATGTAGGACGGCTTGCTAAAGTTAAAGGTGTCACGTATTTAATTGATGCATTTGACAAATTGCGTCACCAAGGGCATCTCGCGAAGTTGGCCATTGTGGGCGACGGCGCTGAACGTGACGTGCTCGAGCAACAAGCTAAAACGAGTGAGTTTGCAAGCGACATCACCTTTCACGGCCTCATCAAAAACGCTGACTTGCCTCCGTACATGCGGGCTGCTGACATCTTTGCGCTACCTAGCATCACCAGTAAATTATGGGTACAGCAACTCAGCATGACAGCGTGGCAAGCTATGGCCTGCGGACTTCCTGTGGTCACAACCGACACCGGGCAAATGCGCGAATTTACCCCCGAAGGCACCGGCTTTTTGGTTGAAGAGCGCGACGCTAACCTTCTTGCTGAGGCCCTTGCCAAACTTGTTGATGACGCCAACTTGCGTCAGTCGATAAGTGAAGCTGCCCTTGCTTACGCTCGAGACCGGTTTGATACCGTCAAAAATGTAGGCCGGGCCGAAGATACAATTCTTAGCCGCTGCGGCTACTAAAGCATTATGGTAGGTGTTTATTTAATTGCGATTATTGCGTTTGCGGCGTATCACGTGCGCGCGTTTCGGGCAACAAAGTATGAACCGCGCACGTGGCCAGAGCTTAGCCTGCCTGGCGATAAACGTCCTAAGGTTAGCGTGCTAGTACCTGCTTGGAACGCTGGTGAAGATATTGCTGCGTTTGTTGCCGCTTTTCACAGCACAGACTACCCAGATAAAGAGTTGATTTTGTGCGTGGGCGGTAATGATGGCAGTTTGGAGGCCGCCCAAACGCTAGCTGCCGACATGACAAACGTGCAGGTATTAGAGCAAGTTTCCGGTGAAGGTAAACAAGGTGGCCTGCGCAAGTGTTTAGCTGCGAGTGGCGGCGAGATTATCTACTTAACCGATATTGACTGCCGCATGGATACGGCTAGCTTAACCCAAGTGCTCGAGCCCATCTTGGCTGAACGTGAACAAGTGGTAACTGGCTCATCTAAACCCAACCAAGTACAACGACGTATTGCAGCGGTGCGGGTACATTGGGCGCTTGTACGCAAAGCTGAACGGCTCGAGCCACGTTATATCAAAGGTATTTTGGGGCGCAACTGCACCGTTACTAGGAGCGCCCTAGACGCTATTGGCGGGTTTGACTTTGACGCACCTACGGGTACCGATTACCGCCTTGCTCAAGAGCTATTTCGAGCAGGCTACAAAATTTTACTCGTTCCCGCCAGCGAAATTGAAACCGAATACGCGTGGCCGTTACGCAGTTACATCCGCAAGCGCGGGCGTTGGGTACGCAACGTGCTGCTATTTGCTGAGCGCCCTAAACAAAACGCCGAATACTACAACGCATTAAGTGTGGCCCTTTTGCCCGTCGCGATGATTGTGGCTATCTTCATTTCGTTGCTTAGCAGTCTTTTTTTACCAGCAGCTCTCGCTTGGTTTCCCGCGTTTATGGTGCTTCTTTTGGTCTTACACGGCGCACTTAACCGCATCCGCTACGCCTACGAAACGCTTGGGGCAGAGCAACTAAGCCTAGACACGTTCGCAGGTGCTTGCATCAACTGGTACGGGCAACTCGCAGCAGGACTTTATGCGTTCTGGACGTGGATCAACCCCAACTTGCGCAAGCGTTGGTAAATGCCCTCTCACGCTGAAGATAGTTGACGTTTGAGACAATATGCCAAATTTATCTATGCTAGTTATTTGCGAAGTTAACATGACAGCATTGGTCAAGCAATGCTCTCATCAGTTCTTATTGACATTGTTAATGTCTTAACCCACCCAAATGTCTCAACGCACCCAAATATCTTAACCCACCCCTGCGTCAACCTGTCGTAAATGCTTAGTAGTTCCAGGATTGGTTCCCCCACACTAAGTGGGTTCATTTCGACTCACCTAGCTTGCATTTCAAGTTGCTAGAGCAATTTGAAATGGAAACGCTATAAATTGGACAATCACGTATCAACTCACAAATACGTTTTAATCTGACATCTCGCTTGACGTCGTTATGGATATGATTTGCTAGCCTACTGACAAAACATGTCTATCTGCGATGACGCCTAACTCTAACAACAAAATTACCATCTATTAAAGGAGGTCAACCCGTGGCAGACAGTCATCAAACTGAGCTCGAGACCAACCAATCAAGCGTTGAGCAACAACCTCACGTGGGCGCGTCTAAATTTACGTTGAGCGCGTTAGCAGACACGCTCAAGAAAAACCCTGCCGGTATAAAACTCATCCACGCATATCGGACGTTTTTCCATTGGTATTACTGGGCAATTCCCAAGTTCAAAAGTTGGCGTGCTGGCGGCAAAATTAATATCGACGAGCTTACCTACCGCCTTGGTGAAGGGGTTATCGTTAAAGCTTCAGATGGTGGCACGGTCAGCATTGGCAAACAAGTTACCTTACGCCGATTTGTGACGATTCACGCGTTTGAACGCATTGAAATTGGTGATTTTTCACGTATCACCGAAATGGTCACCATGCGCGACCACAACCATTTTTCTGAGTTAGCTGGCGCACCTGGCGACAAAAAGGGCTTTCAGTGCGCGCCTATTATTATTGGTAAAAATGTTTGGGTTGGTAACAAAGCAACTATCATGCCCGGCGTAACCATTGGTGATAACTCTATTATTGGTGCTAACGCAGTCGTCACCAAAAGTATTCCTGCCAATTCTATTGCCGTAGGCGTACCTGCCAAGGTTATCAAAACGATGGAAGTTCCTGACCATAAAGCATGACGAATGTCACAGGTAAACAAGAGCCTCAGCTCGAGCTAGGTATTCTCAACTTTAATAGTTACAGCCCCAAAAGTGGCATCGGCCGGGTGCTATTTAGCTTGCTAACGCACTGGGGTGCGCACGTTAAGCACCATCCGGCAGATTTGGTTGCATTACCTGTACCGCTGCTGCGCAATTTCCCGGTGGCAGCCAATGCAAATGGCGCTGAGGTGCTACTGCTACCCCAACTTACTGGCGCAGAAGCACTTGCACGAACACGTGGTGTACCCAGTTTAGCTATTGTGCACGATGTAGGTATTGCCGATTTTCCCGCTGACCGACAAGGTCGCAACTGGCTTAGTGAACGCAAAGTGATGCGCAGCTTTTACGGTTTAAAACATGCCACGCAGCTTGTATGTGTATCTGATTTTTGCCGTGAGCGCCTCATTCACTATTTGCCAGAAGTTGCTGAGCGCACTACGGTTATTCCTAACGGCGTTGACGCTCAGTTTATTCAAGCAGACCGCAGTGATGATGCGCGCGTGCGTGCCAAAGCCAACCTCGAGTCTCAGGTAAGTACCAAGCTAGACGGTCCTCTACTGGTCTATGTGGGTTCAGAAATTGCTCGCAAAAACATCAAGTTACTTCTTGAGAGTGTAGCTAGCCTCAAGCTCGAGCACCCCAACATCACCTTGTTGAAAGTAGGACACGCTGGCGGCCCGCAGTGGCGCGCACAGACGCTCGAGCAGGTGGGGCACAACCAGCTCCAGTTGGGGCAAGATGTTCATATCTTAGAAGATATTGACGACAACGTGCTTATGAACGCGTATCTTGCCGCAGACGTCTTCACAACACCAAGTTTGTATGAAGGCTTTGGCCTACCCGCCCTTGAAGCTATGGCGCTAGGTACGCCTGTTGTGGTTACCAACTGCGGCGCACTACCTGAAGTTGTTGGTGAAGCTGGTTGGGTTGTGGAACCTAACAAAGATGCGTTTGTAACAGCCGTTGGTGAAGCTTTAAAACGTGGTCGGGATCATGTTGCTGAGGCTGCTAGGGCACGCGTCTTGCAGTTTCAGTGGCAAGATATTGCAGACAGGTACCTCGAGCTACTCATGTCACTACGCAACTAGCTGCTGAGAGGAATATCCAAAGTGATGTATCGAGGTGATATGTCAAGGTGATGTGTCAAGGTAGTGTGTCAAA
This sequence comes from uncultured bacterium, assembly GCA_964564405.1. Taxonomy (GTDB): domain Bacteria; phylum Deinococcota; class Deinococci; order Deinococcales; family Trueperaceae; genus JBCCBI01. The sequence continues at coordinate 2,160 of CAZMCW010000134.1, read as the reverse complement.
GCACCTTTTGTAGGGTTAGTAAAGCATTATTAGCCATGCTGCACTTACCAATCAGCAAGATAAAATGACGACGTCGACCTCAAATTTGGGTAACGTCGTCATCTACTGAGGATGCATAGCATTCTAAGCATTAAGAGCTGTAATCACCATATTAAATTTGCTGTCTAGCGCGCCATTGTTTGATTGAAATCGTATTTAGACATAGCGTTAGCCGTTAGCATAGAGCTAGCTTAATATCAATCGAGGAGCGCGAGTATCCACAAACCTACTCGGTTAACAGCTTACTACTTATACCCTTTCCGGTTATTTTGGTAACAAAGTAACCCGAGCGGCTCCGAGCGTTGCGCGAGACAACTCGCGAGCAGAAACCAATACCAAGTCCGACTAGAACGTAATGAACTCCTCAGGAGGTTATGATGTGTGTTGTCGGACTTAGTATTAGTCACCACAAATGACACCGTAAGCCAAGCTAGATGAAAATCTGTGCCAGCACGTAACCAATAATGCACGCCGTCGACACGCCAATTAAGCCGGGCAGCATAAAACTGTGGTTGAAGTAGAATTTCCCAATGCGCGTCGTGCCAGACGTATCAAACGTGCAGGTTGCAATATCTGACGGATAGTTGGGAATAAAAAAGTAGCCGTAGCAAGAAGGCATAATGCCAATCAGCAAGGCTGGCGAAAGCCCCAAACTTAAGCCGACGGGTAACATCATGCGGCAAGTAGCAGCTTGTGAGTTAATCACTACAGACGCTGTGAACATAGCTATGGCAAAACTCCAGGGGTAGCGTTGCACCATGTCGGTAATACCGGACTCAAACGCGGGAAGCGCGTGTTGAAAGTAAGTGTCGCTCATCCAAGCAATGCCAAAAATAGCAATAGCAGCCACCATACCGGATTTAAACACCACACCTTCAGGTACGCGGGTTGTAGGTGTTTTAGTAACTATTAGAATAAGTCCACCAAACGCCAACATCATCATTTGAATAATGACTGACATGGAAATTGGGCGGTCACTGCCAGCAATTGTACGAATACTCGGCACCAGCGCGATGATCACAATGGTCACAAGTGCTGCTAAAAATAGCAGTACAGCATTGCGCGCTGAGGCTGGTAGCACTTCGTCCAAGGTCGTTGCCGTGGTGTTGGCAATACGGTCTTTCCAGTGGGAATCTTCTAACCGTGCTTGAAACATGGGGTCGTCTTCTAATTCCACACCTCGCCGTATACTGTAAAGTGACATGATGAATACGCCTATTAGTGTGGCAGGAATAGTGACAAACAAAATGGAAAGCAACGTGATGTTGGTGTTAATGTCGGCCAAGGTTGCAAGGTAGTAAACCACCGCAGCTGAAATAGGGCTAGCTGTAATACCCATTTGCGATGCCACTGACGCTGCTGCCATAGGGCGCTCGGGACGTATTTTATTTTTCAAAGCAACGTCACCAATAATTGGCATGATGGAGTACACCGCGTGCCCGGTACCCAGCATGAAGGTCATGGTGTAAGTGACTAAGGGACCAAGTAGCGTGATGCGCCGCGGCCTCGAGCGTAACAAGCGTTCAGCCATCTGCAACATGTATTTAAGTCCGCCTGCTGCTTCCAGGATAGACGCACAGGTAACAACTGCAATAATGATAAGCATGACGGTAATTGGTGGGCTAGTAGGATTCATACCAAAGACAAACACCTGAATACTAAGTCCAATACCGGACACCACACCCAAACCAATGCCGCCGTAACGGCTACCCATGTAGAGCATAATGAGTAGGAACAAAAACTGAGCAAGTAACACAACGAGCCTCCTTTACATAGAGACACACATTCATAGAAACACAAACGACACACCAGCACCTATGCGCTGTCACTGCTTAGGTGACAACACCGCTGATAACACTTGTATACACAATGTATACAAAGCAACTAAGTGAATCGCGCAATCACTTGATTGACTTGGGAGTACGTATAACTTGGGTTACACAGTGATTTTACGTCTCAGAAGAAGTTTGTATCGGGACGTAAGTACCTCTTTATGTGGATACCTAGCAGTGTTCCTAGAACTTGCCGAATGTATATCAGCAGAATATGTCTGTCAAGGGTGAGCTACTATAGCGTTAGCCGTAAGTATGGAGCTAGCTCCATACTTACCGAGCTAGGCGA
>CAZMCW010000133.1:0-11602 GCA_964564405.1 uncultured bacterium | reverse complement strand
CGACCTAGGGGAGTAGAAATTGACCCACTCAGTGTGGGGAAACCAATTCTGGAACTGCTATACGTATCACAAACTGCTGGCGACGAGCACATCAGCTAGGCTGCCAGGGTTCGCCATGCTTGAACAACGAGATCGTGCTCACTGGTACGAACTGGCAACGCACCAAACTGCGCCTCAAACATCACTCGCCAATAGACCTGATGATGCTCAGACTGAAAGCTCGCCACCATGTCTTCAGGAAGCTGGAAGCGCTCGAGTACTTTTGTTTCACGGTGACTCACCATATCTAGCAGGTTACTACTGTCTAGTACAGTGCTCGTGATGCAACGCTTGTGCTGCTGACTGGCGCTGCGGGTTTGCTCAAACGCTTCCACGACAAGCCGCGTTTGAAAACGTTGCCGCGGACTACTGTAGCGCGGTCGAAACCGCATAATGACATCTAACGTACTACCTGCAACGGTAGCTGCAGGCATCGTAACCTGCATATCGCTGTAAAATTGACGCGCCCGCAGTGTACGCACCAGTGCACGCATCATAATGACCACATAAATAAACACTGCTACCAACGCAGGCAAGCTGAGGTAGTCTTCTACCCGACTTGGGAACTGGTTAGGTAGGGGCAGCAAATAAGCTCCCAAAGACACAAGCGCAAGTAGTCCAACAGCTAAAAACCCACCGCCAGCACTAACTGAAGGCAGTTTGATGTTGCGCTCAACAGCATTACCAGTAGGCACAGAAACAAGTCCCATGTTGGCTTCGCTAGCGCTACCGGCAGTAATCTTAAAATTGCGGGTCACTTTGAGAACCTGGGCAGTCGTTGTGACAACACGCGCACGCAGGTGCCATTCAAGTTGTAAATGCTCACTGCGGTAGCTCACGGGTCCCGGCGGCGCAGCTATGTAAAACGGTAGAGTATAGGTTTCACGTGGCTCGAGCACTACAACATGCACAACATTTTGACCTACCCCAGGGTTTTGACCTACAGCAAGGTTTTGATCTACAGCAGGTGTGCTTGTTCTGGGTTTACTAATATATTCACCTTGCTCAGCAGCGGCAGCAGTTTCCGGGATAGGTAGGCTTGTCACAAGTTGATCAGTATGACCTGCCAAAGCGTGTGCATCCAGAACATGTTTGTGCACAGGACCGCGGTCAGTAACACCCGCCCCACGTGCTTCCCACCAGTACTCGAGCACAATCCCATGGCACGGCGTAAGCTCACTCACCAGCACACTGACATGCCCGCTCATCATGCCACCCGCCGCATAACTGCGCTCAGAATTGTCAAACTGAATCTCTAAAACTGACACCTTAAAATTACTTTACCGCAAATGTGACCCTATCCCAGCACATACCTAAGCTTGTACCCCATACCTAAGCTTGTACCCCATACCTAAGCTTATACGGCACTCACAGGTTTGCGTGCGCTTACCCATACCCGCAAAGCATCCGCTGGCGGCTCACCCCCATAGGGAAAGGCAAGGATACAAACATCTTCAAATCCTGCTTTGTGTAGTAAGTCTTGCGCCTCAGCAGGTTCATAGGCACGTTCAGTATGAACTTCCGTAAATGATAAGTCACCGCGTTGACAAGACGCCTCAACGGTAGCAAGTTTACTTATTTCGTCGTAACTGTGTAGCCAGTGATAATAGACATCCCCTGCGTAGCCACTGGCAATGCCCATTTCCCACAGGTCACGCAGACCAGCTTCGGTATTAATATCGAATACAAATAGCCCACCAGGACGCAGATTTTCCCATACGCAGCGAACGGCGCGTACAAACTCATGGGGTTCAGTGAGGTTGTTAAGCGAATCAAACATAGATACCACAAGGTCAACCGGTGTCTCTAGACAAAAATCTCTAAAATCCGCTTCGAGAAAGGTCAGTACCGGCATTTTGTTACGCGCAATGGCCAGCATGTCAGGTGAGCCGTCCAGCCCGATGACCTCGTAGCCATGACTGTAGAAGGGAATGCTCGAGTTGCCTGTACCACACCCCAAATCCAGTATTCGCTTGCCTTGCCACTGACGGCTAGCAGCGTGCTCGAGTACAAACTCAGCCCAACCCTCATAGTCAATATCTTTCATAATGGCGTCGTAGACCTGGGCCATCAAACTAAACGGACGCGTCATAAGCCATTAGTATAGCCTGTCAAGTGATTTTACTTAATTTACGTATGGGCACATTCGCCAAACATCTTTGGCAAGTTGCTGAAGGCGCGCAGCAACTTCACAAAAGTCTAGTCATGCATTTAAGTCGTACTCCATTTTGCTAGCCTTGCAGACCTATGCCTTATAGACCCCTTAGCCTTATAGACCCCTAGCCTTACAGACATAGCCTTATAGACAGTGTTGTTATTAATCACCTAGAACGGCTACAATCACCTAGAACGGCTACAATCACCTAGAACGGCTACGTGTAAAACTGCTGTTGAACTGCTACCAAGACGCCTAATTTGGCTCATACCCACTGCACTGCTAGTCTTCCTCTTACAGATGTGATAAAAAAGGGATTATGTCAAGAATTGTGTTGGGAAATAGCGGTAGTGCGCTAGCACTACAGCAAACACGTACTGTGCTCGCTGAACTAACCGAGGAGTGGCCTGATCTCAATATTATTCAACACACCATTCGCGGTGCTACCTCAGCAGCAGATGTACTCACGGCACTTACCGCCAGCAAAATTAATATTGCGGTACTTGGTGCAGATACCCTCCCGCTCACCCTGCCAGATGACGTTACCGTTGCCGCGATTAGCAAACGGCTCGAGCCCCGCAACGCTATCATTAGCAAAGGGGTTAAGCAACTTGCTGATCTAGAGAGTGCTGCTCACATTGGTGTACAAGATGAACGCGACCAAGCGTTTTTGCTCACCCGCTACCCTAAGCTCACCGTTCACGTGCTCACCGAAGAATTCGAAGAACACTTTAGCCGCATTAGCAGTGGTGAACTCAGCGCGTTGATACTACCTGCAGACGCGCTCATTCGTTCTGGGCACCGTCAGCATATTGAGAGTTTGCTCGAGGCGGACGTGTTCACCCCTCCGGTTGGGCAGGGTGCCCTCGCACTCGTTGTCCGCAGCGACGACGACCTCGCATTTGAAACCGCGTATACCCTCCAGCACCGCCCCAGCTTTGACCGCGTTCAAGCTGAGCGCAGTTTTGCTACCGCACTTGGTGAGCACAGTTATGCTGTAGGCGCACTTGCTACGGTCAGCAGTGACGGAGATATGACACTGTTTGGTGCAGTCACCGATCCAGCTCAGCAGCTTACAATTCAAGCAGAAATCTCTGGCGAAGCGCGCGAAGCCACCACACTTGGCAAGGAGCTTGCTCAAGACGTGCTTGGACAACTTGCTGCAATCTCCTAGTAGTTATTGAAGACGAGGGACGTTTTCAGACGTAAATGCTAAGGTAAATGTTGTCGTAGACAATAACTGTTATCGGTAAAATTTGACAGTGATGCCCAACTTCTCTGTAGTCTTATTGATTATGGTTGTCAACTTGTAGAGTTTGAGAACATCAACCCTATGTACACTATGCGAATCTAGGATATCAACTAGGTAAGTTATACGGACGTTGAGAACGCACGCTATTGACAAACTGTACTACCTTCCTCAAACCTGCTTACACTCACCTTTTAAACAACCGTTCACGAAGTCAAGCACTTGACGTGTCTCTTGTTAGAGGCTGTCTATGATACTTTTATGATGTGTAAGCCCACCCAGTCAGCAGCGTGCACTGTACTACTACAGCAGCAACCCGCACAGACACCACAGCGTATCGTCGTGCTTTGGCTGATTGTTCTAGCCATATTAACGACGCTGACATCAGCTAACGCGCAACATGTAGGCGATTCCGCACCTGAGTTTGCACTTGCTGACGTTCAAGGGCAACCCTTGCGGCTCAGCGACTTTGCCGGCAAACCGCTAGTTATCAATGTTTGGGCAACATGGTGCCCGCCTTGCCGCGAAGAGCTCCCTATTTTTATGCAAGCCCAAGAACGTTTAACTGCCCAAGGGAACGACGCACTTATTCTATTACTCAATAACAATGAAAATGCTGATGCTGCTGCGGCGTTTCTCGAGCAAGAACAAATTCAACTCACCGCTGCGTTTGATCCAACCCGCGAACAACGCAACAGATTTGATCTTGACACCGCTAGCGATGTCATTCGTGACTACCGAGTTCGAGGTATGCCTACTACTTTTTTTATTGATGCTGACGGCATCATTCAAACGGTTAAGGTGGGGGCAGTAACCAGCCGTGAACTTGAGGACCTACTTACAACCATTGATGTAAGTTACGATGCTAGCATGCGTTCTAGTTCACCGATAAGCCGCACTGTTCTAGGTGATATTCACGGTCAGATTGTCCTGCATGATCGTCCTGAGCAGTCTGTTGTGTCCTGTGGTGATCACTGCCCCAAACTCAGTGAACTGGGTTTAGCTGAAGTAGCACAAGACACAAGCACAGTACATCCCTAACGCAAGGAGGCCGTTCATCGTGGATAAACTAGCTACATCTCGCACACGTTCAGTTCCATCATCTACACCTAAACCTGCTAGGTTGGGCTTGTCGGCAAGAGCACAACTCACTTTACACAGTATTGCTTTTGTCCTTGGACTGAGCGCGGTGTTTATTGCGCTTGGGTTTAGTGCCGGCTTAGTTAGTAATTTTTTATTTGACTACGGTCATGCTGTGCGTTTAACAGCTGGTGGGTTTCTTATTTTTATGGGCCTTGTTATGCTTAAAGTTATTCCCATAAAAGTTTTTCAGCGTGATTTGCGTGTTCACATGGCACGTAAACCCACTGGCTTTGCTGGTTCTGTGCTCGTTGGCGTGGCTTTTGGCGCAGGTTGGACACCTTGTATTGGTCCTGTATTAAGTGGCATTTTAGTGCTTGCCAGTACAACTGGCGAAGCTAGTCAAGCTGCGCTTTTACTTGCTGCGTATTCATTGGGGTTTGCAGTGCCCTTTTTGCTTGCCGCCCAAACCCTTACTAGTTGGCGTAAACTTAACCGCTATACAGTTACTATCGAGCGCGTTGGTGGCGTTTTACTAATTGTGGTTGGTATTGTACTCCTTAGTGATTGGTTAAGCTATTTGGCACCCTATTTAGCAAGCATGGGAAGTCTTGAAGGACTTTTGGGAGACGTTCGTCCGAACTTTGGCATTGCTTTTATTGCCGGCGCACTGTCTTTTTTGTCACCTTGTGTACTACCTATTTTACCGTCGTTTTTAGCTTACTTAACAGGTTTAAATGCTGACCAGTTAACATCTTTACCAAATTCCCATTCGTAGATTCTCACCAAAAAGCTAAACCTGCTACGCTAAAGCATCAGGTCACTTTCGTTAGCACCATCACTTGCAATGTAACGTTTATTTTTAAGACTCACCTTGGTAAGCGCTCGTTTTGCACGTGTCAGCAAGCTATTTGGTGTGTCGCCAGACCTATATGCACTTACGCCACAAGCAAGATTAAGTTGGGGTACATCATCGATGGTTAAGGTGCGAATACTTTGACACAGCCGAACGGCTACCTGTTTACCTTCAACATGAAATGCAGGTGCGGTGACAACCATAAAGTCATGTTCTGGATGACCAGGACCGTAACCTATTAGATCAATATTGCGCAGTTGACCTGAAATAGCTTTGCCAATGCGGGTGAGCACCTTGTCAAAATGCTTATCATGAGCACTTGACTCGAGCACTTTAATTGCAATCAACGACACACTGCAAGGGTGCTTGTTGGCAATATCGATCACACGCACAAGCGCTTGATCAAGGCGGTGCTGAGAGACGATAAGTGCATCTGACAACCTTACAAATCTAGGGTCGTCGCCATTCTGATTATTGTTTTTTGTTAGCATTGTTTCCAATCGCATAAACTTGTGTACCATTAGTAGCGTCATCACTGGTTTCTTTACTGGCGTTATCGTTGAGGTTAGCTAGGTGTTCATTCACGGCCTGTATAGTTCTCTCTAAAGCTCAACTAGCAGCTAGCATCGCTCCCGGATATTGGCTTTGTAAGTTGCTTTGCTAAGTCTAAGGTAGGGAATCTAAGACGACAAAGATTACGTTGTTCTAGCAAGTTATGTTGTTACACCCTTACCAGTTGTTCGCTAACAAATCAGCTCACCTAGAAGGTGTCAAAACGACAAATGATGTAGATGGAACCGGCATAAAGCCCTTAGGGAATTATAACGTATGTGGTCAAAATTTTTACTATAGATAGTAGTCATTACTTTAATATAGCTTTGCAGCAATTATCCGAGCCTTACCCAAAGCAATCTACATACTTAAGTTATCATCTAACTTAAGTGCGATAGCGCACACAATTTTAAATAACGGCTTTACTGCCATTACTCGAAATGAACTGACACTTAAAGTAACCCGACAAGTACAAACGAAGCCATACAGCCCTCACCCTCAATAACTTTAGACACAGAGTCTAATGTGGAGGTATTTTTCCATCACTAATATTAATACACTTTTGCAAGCATTGAAGGCACCAAATATTTAGTTAAATTGTTTACTGCCAACCAAACCCGTTCAAAACGTCAAGGTACAGGGTTACTAGCGTTTCTACAAATACTAGTTGTGCTAGTGCCTTTGCAACTTACAAAAAGCTGATTAACGATTAGCTTTATGAAGGTTAATATATCATGCACGTGCTGCGGAATATAAAGATTAGTATGAACGTTGCCGCCATAGCTGTTACAATCTAAATCAAGGAATACGTTACGAGCACTGTGTTACATTATGTGATAAGACATCAACTTTGAATGATAAAACCTTGATTATTAAAGTCTTGTTTGAATTAACGCGCTTCTAAAGGCAGTTACGGTGCTGAGTTTAAATGGGGTATGTGGTTTCACTAAGTTGACAACACCGAATTGACGACACTAGGTTAACGACGTTGCAAATACACTGTTGTTGTCCATTTGAGACGCTACTTTTATTTGAAACACGCTACTTTTGTTTGAAACGGTACGCAGCACACCCTAAACTAAGATACCATACTGCGTGCTAGTGCAGGACCTACAAACTTGATACATTGCTCAATCTGCTGGTCTGCTAGTTAATACAGTAGATTGAGTTGAGGACAACGAACTTGATTATGATAACGGCTTTAGAACTACAGTTGACTTGGGAGGGACAGTCTCATGGACGGCGACCTATTTGGTGATGCCCTAGTTGATGACTTGTTGAACTTTACCCGTGAGTCAAGCGGAGATTTTGATACGTCTGACCTGATGGATATTCTCGAGCCCGACCACCTCGAGAACAACATTTTGTTAGACGATGGCGGATCACTTGATCACATGCCAGACGTTGTTGCACTAGACGATCTGGAAGTACTGACTATGCCTGCTGACCAACCTGACCAAGAGGCTGCTTCCGAAGACAGCACCGATGAAGATCACCAAGCACCTGTAGCTACAAGTTTTGACACAGTTCTAGATAATATTGGCAGTGACAATGACGACGAGGAGCCAGAAGAAGACTACGATCCCCTCGAGGCACTAACAAGTAGCATGCTCCCTGAAGATGATCTTGAAGCGTTAGCGCGCTTGGCTGCGGGTGATGACGTAAGTACCCCTGCAGGTCAGGCTAACAGTGCTACTATCTCTCGCAGTGATAGCCTCCTGAATGATGATGACCTCCTTGACGGTAGCAACTTTGACGGCAGCGACTTTGACGGTAGCGACTTTAACGGTAGCGACTTTAATGATCGTGATGAGCTAGGCTATGACGACCTCAGTACTAGCTTTGATGCTGATGAGATAGGCGTAACCAGCTTAAGTTCCAAGTTTGTCGATAATGTTCCCAGCATGCGTAGCTCGAGCAAAAGCATGCTGGAAGACACCCTAGACGAGCGTTTTCAGCCCAACGCCAAAGAGCTTGAAGAACTGGCGATGCTCGCTAGTGGTTTGGCTGAACACAGTGGTGAAGACCTCAGCAGCTTAGCAAGCCTCACTGAGGCTGAAGAGGCTGAAGACACCAAAGCTGACACTAAAGACAGCACCAAAGCTGATACCCGTAGAGAGTCTAATACCCAACAAGAAGTTGCCCAAACCAAGCGCGTTCGTAGGCAATCAGATCAAAGGGATGCTACCCCAGCAAACCCCCCAGCAAACCCCCCAGCAAATCCTCAAGCAAACCAAAGTGCACGCGCTGCTAGTCGTGACGCGCAGAGTGATAGCAAGCAATCCCAAAGTCAGTCGCAAAGCATGCAACGCTTTTCACAATTTGCATCAACATGGCAGTCTCAAAGTACGTTGGCACTACCTGAACCCGTGCCTGAACAAACCCCTGTTGCGTCTGAAGCAACGCTAGCCCAAACAACTTACCGCCCACCTAACCAGCTACACCGTCATTTTAATGCCAGCATTATGCTCGAGGCCGCTGACAGACTCAAAGACGTGCTAGACATTCCCGACATTCCTACGGTAGTCTTTTTAGGGCGTGCTGCTGAGCGCTGCTTAAACCAGTTAGACGGGCACGACGTTGTATCCGTATCACAACTAGCTGGCAGTAAGTTTGTGCCTAGTTTTCAAGTTCCTCAACAGGAGAGTTTTCGGCGCGTGCTTATGGCGCAACGCCAAGCTGACACGGCAGCCACTGTTGGAGCCACTGTTGGAGCCACTGCTGGAGCCCCTGCTAACACCGCAACCTCGTTTAATCAACCTTCTGATGCAAGCGACCCTTCAGAACGCCCCCTGTTAGTCGCTGACATCAGTGAGCTCGAGCTAGATGATCTTAGTATTGCTTTAGAAGGTAGCCACTTGCTTTTAACGCGTTTGCAAGTTGATCCAGCACAACACCACTTACGCGGTACGCTAACGCTGATAGGCAATATCGATCTGCAGTCAGGTGCTACCTTTCTCAAAGCCATTAAAAAAGCGCTCGAGTCGCCCATCACACTCATGGTATGACCGCTGCCAATACAAATGTCGTTAATGGGGTTGTTAGCTAGAACATTAGTTACTACTTTGTCTTAGCGCTGTATGGTCAGTATCTAGATATGATTTGTTGCTATTTTGTGGGTAAACGGAATAAAAAGGTGCCAACGCTCAAATGTCAGGTTGTACCTAGCTTATACAATAGGGACGTGCGCCTAAATTAACAGCTTTAGGCGGTCTATGCCATCTTTATTGCAAGTGCATTAATTACAAGTGCATTAATCATACGCACACTGACCACGTACCGTGTTTATAAGTTTACAGATATGTTAATAGAGGAGTTCTATTCGCGATGAGTACAGGTGTTACCACCGAAGGTGGATTTATCGATGATATTGTCCAAGCTTACGTTACAACCTTGGACACAAAAGTTGAAACCTCAGATAAGTTTTCTAACTACGCGCCCGGTCATGCGCGCCGTGTTGCCGAGGTTGCGGTGCAGTTAGCTGAAGCAATGATGCTCGACGACGAACAAGTGCGTATTATCAAAACGGGTGCACTTTTGCACGATATTGGTGAGGTTATTCTCAACCAAAAATTTTATCATAACCCGCAGGAGTTTAGTCCTGCACAAATGGTTGATATGTGGCAACACTCCTTAGTAGGCGAGCGCGAAGTTGCCCGCCGCGGCTTTGGGCGTGAAGAGCAATTAATTGTCCGTTGGCATCATGAGTGGTACAACGGTAACGGCTATCCTGATATGCTTTTTGGTGCTGATATTCCTGTTAGCGTGCGGGTTGTACGACTTGCTGATAGTTGGGATGCTATCACCCACAAACGCCCTTGGCGACGAGCTTACACCCAAGAAGAGTCGGTACAAGAAATACTTATTCATGCAGGTAATGAATTTGATCCTGAAATTGTGCTGGTCTTTCTAGATCTACTCGACGATGGAACAATTCAGTATCATCAAGATTAGCCCAAGCAACTTGAATGATGCGGTTAAGGCTTACCGTGATAGCCATAACTTATTACAACTAATTCATTGCAACTAATTCATTATAGGTAATTTATTGCGAGTGGTTTATTGTGAATGGTTCATCACAGATAGATCACTACCAGTAGATCATCGTTAAGACTTGCTAATTTAGCAACAACACCTGCAATACTTAAAATTCACCATAAGCGTTGCAGTTTTTAGCCAAGCTTACTTAAGAAGGTATTTATAAGCGTGCCGCTCGAGGTCAAACTCATTTTAGTGACATAAGCAGTTAAGCTTTTAACGTGGTGCAGCAGTTATTACCATGTGTAAGTAATGTTGCCTTACACACATCTAGATACTAGCTAGGCCAACTACCTAAGTTTTAGGCTTGAATGAAAGTTTTTGGCTAAATAAGGTTAACAACATAGCTAGTAGCACAAGTTTAATGGTTAATATGACTTTAGAGCCAACACAAACACGCCGCAGTCATATGTGACAAGCACTACAATTGCAACGGTATTATATGAACAGCAGTAACTACATTATCTTACATATAGGCGAACCATCAACAAGCCTTTGACAGGGGATCATCATGAAAGAGTATGTTGGCGCAGAAGTTTTACTTCTCTCTAGGGTTATTAAAGCAGACTCTGTGGCGTTTGCTTATGGTGGTCGTAACCCCATGTGGGCAGCTTGGTGGCTCAAAACACTTGGTAAAACTGTACACTTAAATGATTTGTCGGCGTTTAACTATTGGGATGCTGTGGGCATGGTTGAAAACAGTGGTGACCGATTTAGCAAAAAGCAAATCCTCGACCTTACAGAGGGATTTAAACCCAAAGTAGATAAAGTCACAAATCCTGAACTCACGCGCTTAGTTCCTCGTAGCGACGTTCATTTTTTTGAGCAGTTGCGCAACCGCATTGACGATCTGCCTCCGTCTCTTAAAGGCATGGCTTTGCGGGCAGGGTATCAAACGATTCGCTACGTACAAGTATTAGATACCTCTGCGTCATACCAAGCGTTGCGGCAACCTCTGGCAATGGTGTTTCACAATTTACTTAAACTTCAAAACGTGCGCATACACGAAGATGGCGAAGGTCACGCGCACCGTCAAGAAGCTCGTGAATTTGTCAAAAAGCCTAGGGCAGAAGCACTTTTTTTACAACTTCCTACCCCTGAAGGACTCAACCTCGAGCAATTCAAAGGTGAGCGTGTGCTCGGTCCCGTGGGCCGCGAAATTTGGACGTCTGGCCCAGCCAAAACATGGTTACCCACCTTACGCGAAGCTGTTAAAGGAACCTTTGGCGACAAACTTATTACCCAAGAAGCTTATGATCAAGCTCTGACAGTACTACTTGATTATGCTAAAGATTATCCTGTCTGGGTGTTTAACTTGCAAGAAAGTGACTACGTCAAAGTGCTAAGTGTTGTTAAAAACTTCCGCAAACCCAAAGCCGTCCACCGTTTTGATGCTCGTGGAGGTGTAGGTGGCTACATGAATTTGTTCTTAGTTGCTTAATATGTTTAAAGTTAAATTTTGCAAGGTAAAATTTTATCAACGTACCACAAACTTCTTGTAGGAAATGCCTATACCGTGTCACGTTCACCTGTCACCAAAGCAAGCTTATACCAAATTGACTCTTGAATATCATCGTCTGAATCATCTAAGGCTACGCTCGAGCTGCGCTGTACTTCGTAAACACGAGCAATT
>CAZMCW010000132.1:1042-11614 GCA_964564405.1 uncultured bacterium | reverse complement strand
ATCTGCATCTCCGTCTGCAGCATTATCGTCTGCAGCATTATCGTCTGTGGTGTCAGCTGTGTTTGTTGTCGCTGGTGAGGTGTCACTGCCGCCCCACAACCCAGAAACCCGTGAAGGTAACGATACAAAAAAGCTCGAGACCGTTTCAGGTGCGCGGTTCACACTAGTCCGCACGGACTCTGGTACAAACGCTGTGTACTGAGCTGGTAAAAGGTACAAAGCTGCCAAAGCTGCTACGACCAAAAAGACAAGAAACAACCCAAGCGTACTTGCAAGACTGCGTTGACTACCTGACTTACGCCCTTTGGAAGTTTGTTTGGACCGGTTTTTGTCAGCTTTTTTGCTTTGCGCTGTATCTGCTTGCTGGTCATTTTTGAGCGCGGCACTACCACTAACCTTGTTACGAATCTCGGTGCTAAACCCAGGATCATCAAAAGCATCTCGGTCGAAGTCGTCGTCAAAATCATCATCGAAACTGCTAGCAGACGATGTACTTGTACTTTCTACACTAGCGCTAGTATCATCGTCAAAACTGTCAAAATTGTTGCTTGCATTATCGACGTTTGTGCTATCAAAGTCGTTATCGAAGTTATCGTCATCAAAGTTGTCGTTGCTAAACTCGCTATCACTAAACGAATTATCTGTCACGGGGTCAGCTTGGTTGTTTGTAAATGCATCTCCAGCCTGAGAAAACGCGCTGCCAGCCTCAGCAACGGTCTCTTCAGCACGTGCTGCTGACGCACTTGCGCGGTCACTTAAGCTCGAGCCAGCACCAGCCGCAAGACCCGCACTAGCTTCTTGAATTGAGGGTGAACTTGTAGCGGCGTTATTAACACTGGTTGCATCGTTGTTTGCAGCACTACTAGTTACTGCAGGTGTAGCACCACCCGTTGCACGCGGGGCAGGACGGATTTCACCTTCCCCCAACACAACCACATCAAGCCCAGTTTGACTTAAGCGCCTCGCAAACGCGTCTGCTTTTTGTTTGCTGGTACCTTTGGTTAATTTGCCTGGACCGCGGCCTAGCAACTTACTCACAGTTGCAACATCTTTTTTGATTACGGTAGCAACTTTAGCTACGGTCTTATCAAACATGTCTGGCGTCACAGGAGAGACCAGTTCGACGGTGTATTTTTCTTCCATGCTCGAGCGCCCTCCATACGCCAACGGCTATTCGGAAACACTATGTTTAGGTGCTAAAAGTTTAGGTGCTAAAAGTTTAGGTGCTAAAAGTTAAACAAGCTTACCTTGATCACCTGCAGCAGTTTTGCAATTCAAAAAGTTTTGCAACAAACGCTAACAAATGCATCGTAAAGGAACAAGGTAGCCACCTTATATAATGCAGCATACAAGGTTACGCTTGTACACGTTGCGACAAATCCACATCATAAACTCATTTGACCAGATGTTAACGTCAAAACGCCAACACACTAATATTCCACTGCACTTATGCAATCACACTTGTGCAATCACACTTGTGCAATCACACTCGTATAGGCACGCTTGTATAAGCACACCTGCGTTCTATGTCATAGAGGTTCCGATTAAACACTGCATAAACTCTAACGTGTTTATTCCGTTCTCATCAGAATCTCTATTTTTTCTACGCGTTCCACACAAGTTAATTCTTGCAGGAATTAACCGAAAATGGCATCGTACATAAAATCACAGCTTTTCACTATAAATAACCACACTCAAGTTCGCAAAAATGTTAACGGCCCCATAAAAACGATTAAGTGTCTCCACAGTAACTTCGCGACGTGGAACGTAAATGAATTACGAAAAGCCTTTAACCAGAGGCAGCTATCATCTTTGACAGATGATAGCTGCCTCTCAGGGCTGTTTTCCTTAACCGCTACCGCTATCTATATCTTGCAGATACAGATAGGAGATACCCAATACACTAAATAGCGTTTCCACGTGCAACTGCCTGTGGCAGTTACTCGTGCGACCCAGGGGAGTAGAAATCGACCCACTCAGTGTGGGGAACTAATCCTGGAATTGCTATAAATTGACTCGAGGATGTCATAATCTGAATCATCTAAGGGTACACGCTCACGCGTTTTTTGCATGGCACAACGTGCCATGTAAAAAGCACTTTAGTATTAGCTTGCAACGTGCTTACTAAGTTGCTCGAGCCACACCGCAGGCAAACGACTTGGCCGGCCAGCTTGGTTGACTGACACATGGTGGGTAGTGGCTGTGGCAATCAAACTAGCATCAGCTGGGCGCAGCAGCGTGTAGCTAAATGCAAACAAGCGACTTTTAGCAAGAATAAGTGAAGCTGTGACCTCGAGCACATCGTCAAATAGCGCACTGCGTTTGTAGTTCACCGCAACTTGGGTAACAGCTAAACTGATACCGGCTGCTTCAATGTCACGGTAGCTAAGGCCCCGTTCGCGCAACCACTCAATGCGGGCAGCCTCAAGCCAGACCACATAACTAGCATGGTGGGCAATCCCCATTTGATCAGTTTCAGCAAACCGAACGCGTAGATTCATACCTGAGTTCACAACGCCGCTTTCATAAATGTGGCAGACATGTTTAAATGGCTATCCTTGTCATCTTTGAAGTAAATCTTACACCAATAGCGTTTTCACGAGAATTGCCACAGGCAGTTGCACGTGCGACGTAGAGGAGTAGACATCGACCCACTTAGTGTGGGGGAACTAAGTGTCTCCATAGTAACTTTGCGAAACAGAAGGTGAATAAATCACGTTCCTTAACCGTTAACCGCTATCTGTATCTAGAAGATACTTAATCCTGGAACGGCTACAAGTAATACCTGTCACCACCAGGCCATTAAGCGGAAAAATGCCCCAAAACATCTACCCGAAACGCAACACGCGCAACACAGCCACCCTCAGGGTGGTTATGAATGTCTAACTGAGCTGAAAGTTGACCACTTAATGACGTAAGCATGATGGCACCCAGACCTTCTGGCTCGCTACTCAGGCTACCGGTAGGCAATCCACGACCATTGTCACGTACCTCGAGCACGACATTATCTTTGTCACGTACAAGGCTGATATAGATGGTGTCGTTGTTACTAGGTTCGCTGTTACTAGGTTCGTTGTTACTAGGCTCGTTGTTACTAGGTTCGTTGTTGTTAGGCTCGGCGAACGCATGTTTGAATGCGTTGGTGAGTAACTCGTTGGCAATGAGCGCCAAGGGTACAGCTTGGTGACCTGCCAAATTAAAACTAGCGATGTTACTTTCTAGGTGGATCGTATGACCTGCTAAGCCCCTACTGAGGTTGCTGGTGAGTTTGCGCAACTGCTGACCAACGTCAACAACGTTGTCTTTTAGGTTGTCGTTACTATCTTGATACATAAGCCGGTGAATATCTGCAAGTAAGTTAATACGGTTGCGGCTGTCAAGCAGGGCTTGTTTGGCGAGATCATCAGCAAGTTTATAAGATTGAATGGCCAACATGGATGCAATGAGTTGCATATTGTTTTTAGTACGATGATGAACTTCTTTAAGCAACATGTCTTTATCAGTGAGAGCTTGCTCGAGCGCGTGCTGGCTGCGTTTGCGTTCGGTGATGTCTTGAATGATAGAAATGACCGAAGATGGTTGACGGTCAGCAGTTCGTAGTAATGTACAGTGGACACTTCCCCAAGTCACTGAACCATCGTGGTTCAGGTAGCGCTTTTCAATTTTGTAGCCGTCTTGCTCACCTTGCATCATGCGTTCAAACTGGTACATGTCTTGCTGGGTGTCGTCAGGATGAGAAATAGCGCTAAGGCAGGTTATTACATCACTAAGACTGGTCAGTTGATTGCAGTAATCACTAAACGCGGTACCCCTCATTAGAGTTTCAAAAGCTTTGTTGTAAAGAAAAGCTTGCCCATCTAAAAAGTCATCTTGAAAAGCAAAGATAGTACACGCTAAAACGCTTTCCTCAAAAAAGACCCGAAATTTGTGATCGCTCGCTGTTAATTGCTCGAGCGTCTGTTGTAAGCGCAACTCGAGCTTTTTGCGTTTATCGATATCTAAAGCGTAGATGATAATACCGTTTGGGGTAGGAAAGACCCTCACCTCAACCCAAAAACCATGAATTTGCGACCTTGCTTCAAAATGGCTTGGTTTGCACTCGCGCAATACCTGCGTGTAGTGCTGTTCAAAAACGGAGCCTTTGTGCTCCGGAAAAACATCAAAATAACGTTTGCCAACAATGTCCGGCACAACATCTCGTACAACTTGATTAGCGTAAAGATAAACCAACTCAGGACTTAATACGCTTACCCCACTGGTGATGCTATTAAGAACTGTTTCTTGGTGTTGAAACGCTTGAACTAGCGCGTGTTCGGTATGCTTGCGGGTACTAACGTCTTGTCCGTAGGCAATAAACCCGTTTTGAAAAGGATAGCTTTGAAAGCTTAGGGTGCGCCCTGCTAAAGGTGCTATGGCAAGTTCTGCTTCAGCATATTGTGGCTGGCGTAGCGCGAGGGTTTCTACAAATGCTCGTCGCAACAAGTTGGTGGGTGCTAGCGCAAATACGTCCCATAAAGACTGACCTAACAAGCTTGCTGCGCTCGTTTCAAGGTCTTTAGCTAGCGCTTGGTTAACATAGCTCAAACACATGTGGCGGTCTACAATTAAAAAATAGTCGCTAATGCTTTCTAAAATGGCGTTGCGTTGCTCGAGCAGCAGTTCAGCCTGGCGTTTGGCAGCAGCTAAGCGCTGTTCTTCGTACTTGCGCGCGGTGATGTCCTCGAGTTTAATAACCAGCTTGTGATCATAAGGTATCCCGTGAACAGCGTGCCACGTTGCCAATGCATCCGGGTGGCTGCTCAAGGTTTCCCCGTAGCAAGCTCGCTGACGCACAAGTGCGTCTTTGAGAACCGTTTGTATGTGCGCGTTGTCTAAGCCGGGTAGATGACGCCACAAGCCTGGTTGGCTAACACCAACTGAGTAGTTACTACCTGAGTTATGACTGTCATGAACTTGGTCGGGAGTATCACTTTGGTTGGGCGTTTTTTCAAGGGAAGCTTGTGACGCCGCTTGCTCGTGTAACGGCTGGTTTACAAGCTGGTCTACAAGCTGGTCTACAAGCTGATGTAATAGCTCGAGCACAGGTTTACTTGCCGACACAACACGCTCATCTTGATCAAGGACCAAATTAGTTGCAACGTGAGGTTCTAGCCCAGTATTGCCACTCGTACCGGTAGCTAATGGCGTGATGTTCTTCAAGTGAGAATTGCCGTCTTGTAGGGAAGCTACTCGCTGAACTGGTGTGGGTGAGGTGGTCACAGCTAACCTTGGTGGCGTGCTACCAGTAGCCGACTCCGCGTTTACCCCTTGCGTGATCTGGGTAGATGCTTTTTCTACAAACACTATCTCATTAGGTGCTGTTATCAAAAAACTATCCGAAAGGGCTTGCTCAGTTAACCAGACGAGGATGTGCTCGAGCTCCCTACTCTCGAGCTCACTACCACTGTGCTGCGTATGGATTGGTTGATAAATGCCAGCAAGTTGAACGTCTACAGATATATACGTTGTGCCTAGTTGAGCATCATGCGCATTGGAGATACCCTGCCCATTAAGAGCATCATGCGCATTATTAGTATTGTGTGTGCTGTCATGCAAGCAGCGCAACCTAAAATGGCGCGGGCTTGAGCCAGCATCACCTTGGCGGATGCAAGCAACGTGTTCTGTCCACAAAGCTCGGTCATCAGGATGGACTAAAGTTTCAAAAGCAATCTTAGCTAAAGCTTGGCTAGCCTGCCCAAACAATTCACACGCAGCTAAGTTAGCTTGCAGAATATCACCCCTCGCGTCACAATGACACACAGCTGACGGCGTCAAGGTCAGCAAATCATGATAAAGCTGTTGATAGGACACGGTGGTGTCTCCTTATAAGCTAATACTATATGAACTTCACAAAATAGTGTTGCGCCAGATTTACAAACATTTGCAAACAAATGAACAGTCAAGTTAAATAGTACAAACAGTTTGATTTTGTTATGCCTGTTTTGTTATGCCTATGTAGCAACTGCATACTATTTGTACATTAAAGTACAAGCAGTATCGTTCAAACCGCTCCCAGCAGTATTTATCAGGTCAGCATGATGCAGAACAGCTGTCTAGTATAACCAGTAATGATGTAGAACAGCTAATGTTACCAGGCGAACCTCGAGCTAGTTTAACAACCTGTGAAACGATCTTCTTTTAACAAACGCATATAATTTACAGCAAACATCACATTAACTAAGTACAAAAGCACTTGGAATCCTCAAGTGCATAAAAAGGTGTCCTCATTTTAGAAAAGTTTTATCTAAAAGTAATATGTATTTATTCAAAATAGTATTAATGTTTTAGACAAAATTCATTAACCTCGAAACAGACTTAGTTAATGTAGAGGAATTTACGTTAGTGCCACCAATTGTATTGATGTTGGCAAATTATCTCGAGGAAGTTAGGAACAAAATCATGATAATACCGATCTGCTTTAAGCTTAAGCTAGCAGTTCTAAGATAAGCTCCCCTATTAAGCGGGTTTGTTTCAACTCGCCTGACTCACATCTGAACTTGCTGAAGCAACCCCAATCGGAAATGTCAACTGTATTAAAAGCTATCCAGATATTAGACTAACCTACCTCGAGCAAGCTCAAAAGGTTAAATATACTCATTAATTTACAACTGAGTACGCACTAGCAAATTTAAGGTGCAACTGCAACATGGCGAACACGCGAACTAAACCACACAAAGAGCGCAAGTCCGCCCATGAGCAACATGCTAAATCCGTAGGGTAGCAGCATGTCGAGTTGATAAAGTGCGCCTGCAATGACCGGTCCTACAATGCCGCCACTTCCCTGAGACAAAGTCGTGAGCCCAGCGACAGCGTCTTGCTCAGCTGGCGTTACTGACAGTGTGACCGCCGCAACAAAGCCGGGCGTAGCCAACCCAAAACCAGCTCCAATCAGTAAAAATGCCAAACCAATAGTCCAAAAATTGTTTACAAACAGCAGCAAAAGCAGTCCGCTACACGACAGTGGTAAACCTATGCGCAAAAGTCGTAAAGGAGGTAACTGTAAGCGCCGAATGACCCCTAACTGCATAGTTAAGGTAGCAATGCCTGCACACATAAGTGCGCCACCTACCCAAGAAGCTGTTTGTACGTCATCTAAAAGCAATCTGTCTTGAAAGTAGAACGCAGAGCTAACCCGCAATCCTGTAATCATAATGACCTGCGCAAACCCAATGATCAAAAACGGCCACAAGCGCGCGTCCCAGGCAACCAACCGACTGCGCGCTGCGCGCTGGTAAATGTTGTCAACCTTGGATAAAAAAAAGTACACGCCAAGTAACACAATAAGCGGAAAAACGCCGCCAAAATAAATAGGGACAAGTAACCCAAAACGGGCTAATAATCCACTAATACCCGGACCAATAATAAGCCCCATGCCATTAGCTGCGCCAATTAGCGCTAAGCCTGCCGTACGATTTTTACCGCTTGTCGTATCTGCAATGTAAGCTTGTGAAGACACCGCCACAGCAGAAAACGTACCACCTACAAACACCCGCGACAGCACAAGCGCTGGAAAAATCCACGGTTGTTCAATAACACCAGCTAGCCCTAGACGGAGCACACTTGCAAATAACAAAAAGCCAGCTGACATACCAGTAAGCCCCACCATGATGGTATTTTTTCGTCCTACTCGTTCACTGCGTTTACTCCAAAACGTGCTTGTAGAAGCAAACATGAGCGCCGCACCCGTGATAACAAGTCCAGTTTGTGTTTCGTTCATGCCAAGTTGCCGAGCAAGTTGTGGGAAGACTGGATCAATGAGCGAAAACCCCATGTAGGCGCTAAACATACTAAGAAAAATGAGCAACTGCTGACTCAAAGCAAAGCCTTTCGGTAACC
This sequence comes from uncultured bacterium, assembly GCA_964564405.1. Taxonomy (GTDB): domain Bacteria; phylum Deinococcota; class Deinococci; order Deinococcales; family Trueperaceae; genus JBCCBI01. The sequence continues at coordinate 3,739 of CAZMCW010000132.1, read as the reverse complement.
AGAAGATGTTTTAACGGTTAGGTCGAGAGCAAACTATATAAAGCTAAGCATCAACTTTGATTGGAGACGTCATCAGTCAACCTTAGAAAATATTGAACAAGTTTCTTTCTCAGGAAAAAGTATCGACGCTAAGCGGCTTGAAAGTGTGACCGTTTAGCTAACTACTTTTTGAAGCTTTATGTAAACGAATAGAGATTCATCCAATGGCAAGTCGTAAAGATAGCTAAACTTGCCTTAAAATGAGATTACCATTGCAGTTGCTACAACTGGCGTTAGATGATGTAAAACTCTCAAGGTGCTAGGGTAAGGGCTGCGACATTGCTTGCTTCTTGCAAGCTATTACGGCTAATGGGGCTCGAGCATGTTGCCGTTTATGAGCTTTAGCCACGAAACAGCCGATGGTATTGCTAGTCTGTTAACAACTGGTTCACTACCACCTTTTGGCTCGAGGTTTATTTTGATCTACAGGCTTATTACTCTAGGTATAGCGCTTAGTGTTGTAAGTCAACTCGCTACGCTTGGCCGCGTGAAAAAATGGCAGCAACAGCGTCTGGGAAAACCTTGACGTGCTATGGTGGATATTCTAGGTGAGGTTCTTGTAGCATTAGCACTTGTGTTGGTATTGCCTTTAGTGCTGCGTCTTCCTTTACAAGAGTGGTTGCGGTCTATGCCTGATATTGCGTGGTGGATTATCTTGACAGCCTGCCTAAGTCTAGTTACAGCAGGACTCAAACTAAGCCGCCTCAAATCTATTAGGACGACCAAGCGATGACCGTCCCTAGCACCTTTTACACTACTCTTGACAAGGCATTTCTTGACAAGGCATTTCTTGACAAGGCAGTATTCCAATTCTTTTGATATATCTGTAACGACATTCTCTACGGGGATAACAAGGTTTCTAGGTTCTTATCGTAACGTCTGTAGTTGATAATCTTGTTATGTCGTTCGTGGTGTTTAGACAGTACACGTTGACCTAAAAAGAGTCCAACGACATAACCCGTTGGACTCTTGATATCATCTTTCCAATGTTAGTGTGAAACTAAAAAGATATCTACTCGCTGTATTCTCCAAGTAGCTCGCGAGCTTGATCTACAAACGATGTGTCGATAACGTTGTCTAAGTTAATGGGCGTTTCGTAAAGGGTGCGGCCGTTTTCGCGGTGCACGCGTTCAACATCAGCTAAGCCGCCAACGGGAATGACTTGATTGGGATCGTAGACAATAGGCGTACCACTGCGAATCGCGCTTTCATCAGCATTGACATAACCCAGGTAAGCAGCCATGTTTTCATCTGCCAAATAGTCTTCACCTTGCATGAGGCGGGCAGCTTGCATAAGTGCCAAGCTAAAGCGCAACGCAACCTCAGGGCGATCATTAATGAACGTTCCAGAGCCCACAAACGCAACCGTCATAAGACCGGGAACAAGGTCTTCAGCTAACGGCACAGCTGTGCCAGCGTCGATAGCAGCATCTGCATAGGGTGCACCCAAAAGGCCCGCATCAATGGAGCCGTTTTCAAATGCAGCGGGCATATCAGGGTTACCAATTTGTACTATATTGACGTCGCGAATGGTGAGGCCGCCCAGCTCCAAAGCTTTAGAAGCCAAATACTCGCCGCCGCTACCAGGACCGCCAGCAAGCGATACAGTACGCCCAGCGAGGTCGGCAACACTGGTCACGCTATCAGCTAGGTCAGCGCGCAGTAAAAACTTAGTTGGGCTGTTGGCAAGGGGCTCGAGCCCACCGGGTGCAAATACGCGAATATCTAAACCTTCGTTCCAACCGTTCCAAAGTGATGTAACAATAGCAATCCCGCCTACGTCAATACGCCCTTCACTTAAAAAAGCAATAGCTTCAGTGCCGGAACTAACCCGGTTGATGTCTACATCTAATCCGTAAGCTTCAAAAATACCGCGTTCAGCTGCAACATACATAGGCGCAAATTTCATGATGGGCACGTAGGCAACGCTAACAGCCTCAGCTGGCTCTAAAGGGGCAACCGCAGGTTCCACAACCTGGGCAAAGCTAATAGCGGTGAGTAGTAAGAGTGTGAAACTCAATTGGCGTATAAAAGGTGGATAATGCATAAAGTCTCCTCTGAAATAGCGTTCACGCCACACATCTACCGTGTACATGCTGTGTGCATTTGCAAAATGTGCTGGCAACGTGCGTGTACAAGACACCTCGCGCTCATCTTGAAAAGCTGCCAAAATAGCGTGAACACTAGCATTGTGGGCGGTGCGGATTGCATCCTAACGTGCTAGTGCAGATGTGTCTAGCTGGCTAAGCTACGGTTTTGTAATATACAAAGGTACAATGTGCAAAAGTATAGTGTGTAAAGTACAGTGTGTAGAGATTGTAAAAGTGCAAAAGACAGCAAAATAAAGAGATCAAGAAAGTGCATAGCGCACACCATTAAGGATATCGTCAAGCTAATCTTTATCAACGTTAACAGGTAATTTTATGAGACAGGATTCAATATACTGCCCAGCGCCGCTGACCATGTAAACTAGTATATGCGTATTGACGGGCGGATTGAGGCAAAGTGTCATCTCAGGATGTACTCGACACAACAAGTAGGTGAGCAGATTGGTTAAGGCTAATATACGCTCGCTAGCACCCGATGAACTCGAGTGGTTTATTGGTACGCACTACACGTTTTTGGGTCACCACTACCCACGCGGACTTGCCCACCGGG
>CAZMCW010000132.1:315-1032 GCA_964564405.1 uncultured bacterium | reverse complement strand
GCAGACAAATGTTTTGTACTTTTTGCAGACGATAAACGCCCTCTCGCTGGCATCTACGTGTTAGCACCAGACTCCAACGACGACGATCAAAACCTCTACCTCAGCAACTTTTGGTATACAGACGCAGCAACTGACCTCACTAAGCTGTTGCAATACGTACTTGACACGCATCCTCACGAAGCTGCGCACTGTCCACTGTTTGGTGTCTCAGCTGATCAAGTTAGTGAACTTCAAGCTGCGTTTGAGCCGCGTTTGTTTCGGCTCGAGCAAGCTCACAAGCTGACCTTTGACCTCGCTGACTTGCCGCCTGTAGGTTTGCCCGTTGTCCTTGAAGCGTGGGCGCTCGAAGCAGATGACTTCTTTACAAACGTTTACGAAGCAGCTGAGCAAACCCAACCTAGCGACGAACGCTGGGCGTATTTTAAGCGGCGTCATGGCAAATTTACGCCGGACTTGTGGTTTATTGCCCGCGAAACCCTTGATCAAGACCCCATTGGCTATGCATTTTTTGGGCTTCATCACCGCGAAGGTGTATATTTAGAAGGTATTGACGGTAGCTACTACATCACCGCTGTAGGTGTATTGGCTCAATACCGTGATTCAACCAAAATGTTGCGCCGGTTGCTGCTTACCAGCATGCAAGAATTAGCAGCTAGAAGTCCTTTAGGACGCATAGAAACGGTACTTAGCGAAGCTGACCCTAAGCTCATTCATATT
>CAZMCW010000132.1:0-241 GCA_964564405.1 uncultured bacterium | reverse complement strand
AGTCGCTCGGTTTTGCGCCTTCAGAAACCTATCCGGTATTTGTGAAAATTCCTTAGCTCGAGGTTCGTGCGTAACACCCGATGGCGCAAGCAGGCCTTAGGCTAGCACTATGCGCGGTGTACTTCTTCGGTGGTTTCTTAGCAGTGTAGCCTTATGGCTCACGACTTCGTTGTTTGGCGGTCTGTCCTTTGCTCGAGCGGGTATTTGGCCCGTACTTGTTACAGCTTTGGTAATGGGACTT
>CAZMCW010000131.1:0-11662 GCA_964564405.1 uncultured bacterium | reverse complement strand
ACTTTATTTGTGTTTATTTGTGGATGTCAGCATAACTAACTTGATTGAGATATCGACCAAGCAGCAACACCACATGACGTATGCCTAGCATTTGACGTTCTCTCCCTATCCCCCTTTCTCCACTTCCTCCCCTTCCCTAGCAAGACATCACACATCACTAAGCCGTAATAGCACCTCGTGAAGCCCCTAGTGTGTCATGCGCTGCAAGCGTGCTGTCAGCAGCTAGCTCATTTATGATAGATACATGGAAACAATCACCAAATGGGTTCAAGGTAAATGGTTTTTTGATCTGGCTGTCTTTGTGTTTCGGTTATTTACCCGAATTGTTTATGGCTTTCACGTTCACGGTAAAGACAATGTGCCTAAAGAAGGCGGGTTTGTCTTGGCTGCCAACCATATTTCAAGTTTTGACCCGCCTGTTATTGGTGTGGCCGTACCCCGCGAAGTACGCTTCATGGCTAAAAAAGAACTGTTTGAAAACAACCGTTACTTGCGGGCGCTCGTGCTGGGCTTGCGGGCCTTCCCCGTTGACCGCAACAAAAGTGACATGAGCGCAATTAAGTTCTCGCTTAGAAGCTTAAAAGAGGGTGTTGGTGTGGGCATATTTGTGCAAGGTACGCGCCACCGACAAGATGACGGTGCGCATCAGGGAGCTGCGTTTTTAGCTCAGCGGGGTGACGTGCCACTTATTCCTACCGCCATTTGGCGCGAAGGTCGGGCGTTTCACGTGCGCTTTGGTGAGCCGATGATGGCTTTAGGTAAAAGTAAAAATGAGCTTGCCCAAACAACCCAATTACTCATGACACATATCCAAGCGCTACTTCCCGCGTCATCCCTTGATCCAGCCAACTAATACTTATTAAATAAGGTATATATAATATCTTGCGAATAGTTGCCTATAAACCGTCCTGCTAAGGGTTTAGTGCTGATATGTGCTTTGATGGACAACAGTTTTTTGTTGAAAATCTCACAAAACTTGCCTAGGAGCTTGCAAGATTAAGAAGCTGATAACCTTTCTAAAAGCGTCTAAATCTCTAGCCAAAACTGCGTCCTTACGTCTGAGACGGACTAAATAGACTTTGACAGAGAGTTCGTGCGACTACGCATACATCATCTAATAGAGGGAGTAATGTCGTAGGGGACTTGTATTCTCAGGTTTCGCGTGCTAAAGTCACGCAACGCAACAATTGCGAAGGAGGAGACACCATGGCAAAAGATAAAACTGTGTCCAAAGCAGACCTCGTTGATCTCGTTGCTGACAAGACCAGCATGAAGAAAAAAGACGTTAAAACCGTTATCGACAGCATGATTGACGAAATCAGCAACCACTTACAAGATGGTTACAAAGTTCAGCTCACCGGATTTGGAACCTATGAAGTACGTGAACGTCAAGCTCGTGATGGCGTAAAACCCGGCACCACCGAGCGCATTCGCATTCCTGCCAGCAAATACCCTGCGTTTAAACCAGGTAAAGCGCTTAAGGAAAGCATCAAGTAAACGTTAGTTTCGTTGCGGCCCTGCAAACACAAGATGCTTGCAGGGTTTTTGTATGGTTGTGGTTGTGTTTCATTTAGCGTTTCCACGAGTAACTGCTACAGGCAGTTGCACGTGCGACCCAGGGAAGTAGAAATCGACCTATTCAGTGCGGGGGAACCAGTCCTGGAGTTGCTAATTGCAGGACCATTGGTCGGCAGGTCAGTCCGACGAAGACATACCGTATGCAGAGGATGAAGATGGTTGTAAGGATTCTAGTGAATCCAATATTCCTGAGTCAGATCCTCCCAACCCCGAAGAACCTGATGAGCTATTCTCACGGCTCATCTGACTAACCTCAGCGGTAATAAGTGCGCCTATTAAAAAGAGCATGAGCGACATATATAGCCATAGCAAAATAGCTAACAAGCGGGTTACCAGACCGTAAATGAGATTGAACTGGTCGATATTGAAAAAGATAAACAACATACGCCTAGCGACAATAAGTGCAATAACACTAAACAATCCCCCAGCGAGAGCCCCAAGCCAAGTGCTCGAGCGCCTTGGCAAATAGCGAAAACATAGTGTGAACGTAATGGCTGTTAATACAAAACGGCTAATAACGCTTATAAAGCCTAACCCCCAACCCAGGCTAGGTAACACCAACGGCCAGCCAAACGCAGCAACCCCAGCCTCGAGCTGTGCAAATACCTCTGCTACAGAGGTAAGTAGTAGCGCGCCAACAACCTCAAACGCAATGACAATGCCAACTGCCAAAATAGTAATTAGGGCAACAACACGTTTGCGCCAAAAGCCGCGCTTTTCAATGGTGTTAAAGATAATCTCGAGTGCAAGTTGCAACGATGCAAAAAAGTTACTGCTCACCCAAATCAAAAAAATTACTGAAATAATGCCGTTGATAACTGCACCTTGCTGCAAAATAGTCACAATGCTGTCAAAACTTTGTTCCGCAAGTAGCGCGCTGTTGCTCTCTAAAGGCATGACCTGAGCAAGCAAGTCAACCAGCACAGAACGGTACTGAGCGGCTACGTCCGGGCGGTTTCGTAGTAAAAACCCCAGTGCCCCTGCAATAATAAGCAAAAGAGGTGCTAGTGAAAAAGCTGCGTAGTAAGCAAGTGATGCTGCCAACATAGGTAGCGGTAAACGCAGCGTTTGCGAGCGAACAAACAAACGCTTAGCAAAGTGCCACCAATGCATTTTCAACCACCACATCCAAAACGTGTGTGGAGCGTGTGCTAACTTTACAGGAAAAGACCTCAAAAAGTACCAAGGTGTATGTCGGTGACGCCCGAAGAGGCGCATCACTACTTGGCGTGTCCAAGTTCGCAGAAGCTCGAGCACGTCTAATAACCGCTCTAACCAACGTACCAACGTATTCATGTGCGCTGACTAATGCGCCGCTTATAGTCTAGCGCTAGACCCATAGCAACGCCTGCAACAGCCGTCACTACGTGCATAGTTAGCCACGTTTGAGCGCTAGGTTGCCACGGCAAAACAACGTTCATAAGAGGATGTTGTGAGCCCTGCCAAGCGACAATCTGCGGCAGCGCGCAGAGCAAGGGCGACAGGATAATTGCACCATAACGCCAACCATAATCAAGCCCAAGTATAGCAAGCAAGTTGGTACTCAACATAACAGGTAAGAGCACTAACCACTGACTTGTTTCGTAGCGAAGCCCAAATAACGGACTAAACAACACAATAATATAGGCTGCCACAGTGCCACTGTTGCTAAATGCTAAGTACGCACATAGCAAAATGGCTACGCTACGGTAAAGCGTTGTGACAGGCAAAAGTGCAATGACAACAGAAAGTAAAATAAGCCCCATACCCACAAAAAAGTTATAAGGTTGAGGTGCCGTGCGTATCATGCTGTTTATCTTGACACACATGCGCGGGTTGTAACGTCAGGTTATCTGCACTAGGTTGGACAGCACGATCGTATTAATATCTAGCAGTTCCAAGATTTAGTTCCCCCACACTGAGTGGGTCAATTTTTACTCCCCTAGGCCGCACGTGCAACTGCCTGTAGCAGTTACTCCTGGAAACACCATTAATTCCATACATTTGCACGGAGCTAAACAGCTCTCAGAAGTATTGGCTCCAAACAACTTGCCACTAAGCAACTTGTTTGGAGCGGTTGCGTTTTTTACCGCTCGAGCCAGCCTCAATAGCAACGTTGTTGGTATCAGCTTGACTTTGATCTGACCTACCCTCTAAACGACTAGCGATCTCTGGAATACGCCGCAAGTATGCACCTGTGGCAGAATCATCTGTAGCAGCTACTGTTTCGGGTGTACCACTTGCTACAATATTTCCCCCGCGTTCGCCGCCGTCGGGACCTAAGTCAATGAGCCAGTCGGCTGTTTTAACCACATCAATATTGTGTTCAATGACCACTAGCGTATTGCCACCTTCAACCAAACGGTGGAGCACACTGAGCAACTTTTTGACGTCTTCAAAGTGGAGACCTGTAGTGGGTTCGTCTAAAATGTACAGAGTTTTACCAGTTGAGCGTTTGCCCAGTTCAGACGCGAGTTTGATGCGCTGAGCTTCGCCACCAGACAACGTTGGCGACGACTGACCAATTTTGATGTAACCCAAGCCGACATCGTGCATAAGCTGCAGTTTGCGGGCCACGTTAGGAATGTTTTCAAAAAACTCGAGCCCTTCGTCAACAGTCATGTCCAATACGTCTGAAATAGACTTACCACGAATTTTAACCTCGAGCGTTTCACGGTTGTAGCGTGCGCCTTTACAAACCTCACAAGGCACGTAAATGTCTGGCAAAAAGTACATTTCAACTTTGACGGTGCCATCACCTTTACACGCTTCGCAGCGTCCACCTTTAACGTTAAAACTAAAGCGCCCCGGTTTGTAGCCGCGTTTACGCGCTTCGGGTGCGCGGGTGTAAAGGTCGCGAATATCGGTGAACATACCCGTGTAGGTAGCTGGGTTTGAGCGCGGCGTGCGGCCGATAGGTCCTTGGTCAATCTCGATAACTTTGTCGATGTGCTTGATGCCGTCAATGCGCGTGTGTTCGCCGGGAACTTCTTTAGCCCGGTAGAGGTGCTTAGCTAAGCTCGCGTGCAAAATGCGGTGAACCAGCGTGGATTTACCTGAGCCAGACGCCCCTGTAATACAGGTAAACGTGCCTAACGGGATGGTCACATCTACATCTTTGAGGTTGTGTTCGCGTGCGCCAATGATGTTAAGTTGTTTGCCATTGCCTCTGCGGCGTCCGTCAGGTACGTCGATCACTTTGTCACCACGCAGATAAGCTGCGGTCAGCGAGTGCGCGTCTTGGGTAAGTTCACTAGGCGTACCCGCTGCGACAATATCGCCCCCATGAATGCCCGCGCCAGGACCCATGTCCACAATAAAGTCGCTTGCACGCATAGTTTCTTCGTCGTGTTCAACAACAATTAAGGTATTGCCAAGATCGCGCAAACTCAATAAGGTTTGTAGCAAGCGGTCGTTGTCACGCGGGTGCAAACCAATGCTGGGTTCATCTAGCACGTAAAGCACGCCGGTGAGGCCAGAGCCAACCTGAGTGGCCAATCGAATGCGTTGCGCTTCGCCACCCGATAGCGTGTTGGCCGTGCGGTTAAGGGTTAAATAGTCGAGGCCAACATCTTCCAAAAACTTGAGGCGGGTACCAATTTCCCGCAAAATAGGCGTGGCGATGCTCGCATCTGCCCCTTTTAGATCGAGGGTTTCTACAAAGCCCCTGGCGTTCATGACCGTCATGTCAGATACATCGGCAATGTTTTTGTCGGCGATGGTAACTGCTAGGACTTCTGGGCGGTAGCGTTGCCCTTTGCACTTGGGACAGGCTGCCATCGACATATAGGCTTCAATGCGCTCGCGGGCGTATTCTGAACCCGCTTCTTGTAAACGCCGCTCGAGGTTGGGAATTACACCCTCAAAGTCAGTTTCAAAGCGCAGCGTTTCTTTGCCACCACGGCTGTAGACCACTTCAATGGGATCGTCACTGCCGTGCAAGAGGGTTTGCTGAATGTCTTCAGGTAAATCTTGCCACGGAGTTTTGAGGTCAAATCCAGCTATCTCAGATAACGCCCGAAGTCTATCCCAGTAGTACACCTTGCCGTCTTGTTTGCCTTGCCACGGCGCAATAGCACCTTCTGACACCGACAAGTTAGGGTCAGGTACAATTAATTTGGGATCAAATTCTTGGGTGTAGCCCAAGCCGCTACAGTGTCCGCAAGCACCATAAGGGCTGTTGAACGAAAAGACCCTTGGCTCGAGCTCTTCTAAAAAGGTCCCGTGCTCAGGACAGGCAAAGCGTTCACTCAAAAGCTCGTCTACACCGCTATCCGGTAAGGTTAAGCGCATGAGGCCGTCACCTTTTTGCAAGGCTAGCTCAACAGATTCAGCAATCCGGCCACGCTCGTCTTCGGTAATGCGAATGCGGTCAACCACCACGTCGATGTCGTGTTTTTCGTAGCGGCCAAGCCCGTTCGTTTGAGCTTGCTCGAGCGTCATTACGTCGCCGTCAATACGCACACGGGCAAATCCTTCTTTAATTAAATCTGCCAAGACTTTGCGGTGCTCACCTTTGCGCCCGCGAATAATGGGCGCAAGCAACATAGCCCGCGCGTCTTTGTGTTCCTCGAGCAACTTGTCCACAATTTCTGAGGCTGACTGCTTGCTGATCGGCCGCCCGCACACAGGGCAATGCGGTTTACCTACCCGGGCATAAAAAAGCCGCAAGTAATCGTGAATTTCGGTGACTGTCCCCACGGTTGAGCGCGGGTTGTGGCTAGTGGTCTTTTGGTCGATGCTAATTGCTGGACTAAGCCCTTCAATGGCATCAACATCCGGCTTTTCCATAAGCCCCAAAAACTGCCGCGCGTAAGCAGATAAACTTTCCACATAGCGCCGCTGACCTTCGGCGTAAATGGTGTCAAACGCTAGCGTTGACTTACCAGAGCCGGACACACCTGTTAACACAATAAGCTGGTTGCGAGGGAGTTCAATGGTGATGTCTTTGAGGTTGTGCGCCCTAGCGCCACGTACAATAAGGTTCTGCAAGAGAGCAGGCCTCCTCAACCTAATTTTGGCCGCAACCAACGTCATGCAAACGGTTAATGACCAAAAAAGATTAACTAAAAACGGTACTACCCAGGGGCAGTGTTAGTAAACAGCAATATCAACAAGCGGTAATGTTAATAAACAACAATTTCGATTGTGATGGCGGTGGCTAAACAGCAGTAGCTAAACAGCAGTGGCTAAACAAGCAGTGACTAAACAAGCAGTGACTAAACAAATCGTGCAATTGCCGAGCAGATATACAGCAACCTGCAAACTACCCAAACACTCAGTATGACAAACCTAGCGAGGTAGTAGATAAACATAAAACACTATCTTGTAAGCTATCTAGGGGTGGTAGTACTAGCTTGCCAGCAGGATATAAACGTGCTTCGAGCGTAACCGAATACAATCTGCTTTTGAGACTGCGTTGGTGTAGGCGTTAGGATGTCACGAGTCAACTATCTTCATAGGTTGTTCATAGACTGATTCGTATGATGTAGTTATAGAGATGGATGTCTGTTAACGGGATTTGTCTTTAGTATGCATTTTTGTATGTGCTAGCGTGTTTGTATGTGTTGGCGTGCTCGAGGTATTGCCTCAAACTCCTTAACCAGCCGTAGTCCTGTGAGGCTAACACCGCTTATGGATAACTTAGCTTTACTTATGGTGCGTAAATTTGCTATGAGGTTAATGAACTCAACATTCATTGTGATGGTAGTTTGCTGCGGCAAAACGTACAGTAACTTTGTCGTGCCACGCGCTGTTGGCAATTTGGGCATATCAACGTGTTACGTACATTAACGTTGACACCACCTGCGCGCAACTCAGCGGCAATCAAAATGGCATCCTCTTCGGCAACGTTGCTTACGGTAAGTTCAATATCACCAGCTTGGGCGACGATAATAAACTGTCCAGAAGCATAAGGTTGGTTTTGACTGCGCTGATTAGCACTATCTACTGCTTCACTGACATCACAAAAGTACTGCCACAAAGCTTGCTCACTATTCACCTACGCAGTATAGCGTAGCTGCACACAGTCTAATAGCAGTTCCGAGATTAGTTTCCTCATACTAAGCGGCTCGATGTCTACTCCCCTGGGTTGCACGCGCAACTGCCTGTGGCAGTTACTCGTGGGAATGCTATCTTATAAGTCATAGCAATATATTCAGTAACAACTCTCAACTAGCATTTGAGGTTCTATACGGAGTTATGTATGGCGTAACAAGACATATCCTAATTATCCTGTGCCCACATAGACATTAAGATGTCATCACATACTGCGTGTGTTTTCTCCCCCATATAGGTGAATGCAGGCTCTAATGCAATAGGTGTCCTGATAGTGGAACGCTTCGTCTTGTACACTAACGGGCGTGCGACGTTTCTACCAAGAAAGCTTTGATTTGATAACGGCGCTTGGCTTAGCAATTGTGTTTGCAGGGTTAGTCCTAAGCTTTCCGCAGTGGCAAAGCTTGCTTCGAGTTGGTTTAGGTGCTGTTGTTATGTTATTTGTACCAGGTTACTTAATGACCATAGCGCTATTTCCACAAAGAGACGCGTTACATGTAGCTGAACGTGTTGCGTTAACATTAGGGTTATCCGCCATTACCATTATTATAACGGGGGTCGTGCTCAACTACTTGCCGGTGGGCATTCGCCCAGCATCTATTGCTGTAGGTATCGCTAGTGCTAGTACCGCCCTAGCAGCACTAGGCGGAATGCGTCGTAGCCAACTTGCTAGCAGCGCACGTTTTCACCTGCCTAGGAGTATGAGTACACGCCGCTTGTTGTTAGGTCTTGTAGGCTTTATAGGGCTCATTTATATGTTTGACCTAGCCATACCTGAAGACCGCTTTACTGAATTTTATTTGCTGAGTGCTACAGGTGAACTGGATAACTACCCACGGATTGTCAGTCCTGGACAAATTTTTGAGTTGCGAGTAGGGATTACCAACCTCGAGGGAAGCCCGCAGTATTATTTGCTGCGAACGCCTGTGGATACAGATACAATTATTACCGTGCCACGACTAGCCGACGGCGAACGCTGGGAACTACCTGTCACATTACAAGCGCCCGCTGAAACAGGGGATCAAGAGTTGGTGTTTGAACTGCTCAAAGAAGATAATTCAGCTGTTTACAGACGTGTTGCGTTTACAATCGACGTGCGTTATGAGCAGCAGGGTGCGCTTGCTAATGCAACGCGTCAAGCACCTGAGGTCACTGCTGAGTTGCTCGAGCAGACGGCAACAAACATCCTAGATTGGCTACAGTATATGGCTGCAAGAAGTAGAGCAGACGATCTTCCCTACTTGCAAGAACTGTTTATTGTGCCTCCAGAACTGTCAGCGTTTCAGGTGTCTAGTTCCTCAGATGAACAGCCGACAACTACCTCGTCTGAAGATGAGTTGGAAGCTCGAGCTAGACAAGCGCAAGACAGTGAACGACAACCTGTTCAATCACTTCAAAATGGCCAAACTGAAGCTGGTCAAAACACTGTTACATCAGCAGATAGTACCTCAGCAGATGGTACCTCTATAGACGATAGCCAGATAGACGATAGTCAGATAGACGATAGTCAGATGGATGGTGTTCAGATGGATGGTGTTCAAGTAGACGGCATTCAAGTAGATGGCATTCAAGCAGATGGCATTCAGATAGACGACGAGCAACGCTTTCCTGACATTCAGTTTGTACCGCGCTAAGATGCAATCTGTAAAAAGACACCCCTGGCAACGGTTACAGCAGTGGTTACGCCGCCTAGTTAACCCACTAGTAACCCGCTTACAGGCTATGCCGCGCGGAGGTGTCAAGCCGTGGTTAGCAGCAGGGTTTTATACTGTTTTACTTACCTACATAACGACCCTAAACCTCACCGATGCATGGTTTGTCTGCATCTATGCAGCACTAGCGCTACTTATGATTGTGCACGCTAGCGTTGATGACAAAGGAGCACTGTACGGTGCACTTGCCATTTTGCCAGCTATGCAAACAGCTATCTTATTGGTACGCGTTGAAACAATTTCGCAAGCAAGTTGGGCGCTGCTCTTAAGTTACTTTGTGCTGGTGTGTATTTTGGTGGTGCGCCGGGCGTTTGCGTACGAACGCCACGAAGTTGGCTTAGCACTTGCTAAAAAGCGCAGTTGGGGTTGGCTTAAGCGCTTGGGGTTGGGTCTCGTCGGCTTACTTGTGCAACTTGTTGTGGCCGCTCTAGGTGGTTTGGGCTTGCGTGAAATTTGGCAGCTTTATCCTGAACCTTTGGTCCTGCTCGAGATCAGTGGTCAAACGCTGAGTGGCGTTGCAATTGGACTGCTCTTTTTTATGGGTATTACAGAAGAACTTTATTTTAGAGGTTTGTTCCAGCAAACTGCCAAAGTGTCCTTGGGTGTGGTGGGCGGGCTTGTGTACCCGTCATTTATTGCGGCATTGGTCTACACACTGTGGCAAAGCCCGTTACTTGGGCTGTTTCAGTTTGGGGTTGGCTTGGCGCTTGGCGTGATTGCGTTAGTGACAGGTTCTGCACTTGGCATTGGCGTAGCACGCGGTTTAGCTAACGTTAGTTTAATTATCAGTTTTACGGATTTGGGGCGCTATTTGGTTGCAACAAGCCTCGAGCTAGCTGACATTGCCGTCACTGTTGTAAACGTAGCGCGCGGTATGTTGGATCGTTTGTTATAATACTAAAGTGATGTTTTGATGTTGCTTTGCGGTATCAAAATCGCTCGTGTTTACGAAGTACAGCGCAGCTCGAGCGTACCCTTAGATGATTCAGACGATGACATTCAAGAGTCAATTTGGTATAAGTTTGCTCAATCCTCTAGCTACTAACTTCTGAACATTGAAATAGCAGTTCCAGGATTAGTTCCCCACACTGAGTGGGTTAATTTCTGTTCCTCTAGGTTGCACGCGCAACTGCCTGTGGCAGTTACTCGTGGCAACGCTACTATCTAAACACCAAATATTTTGAAAGCAGTACTCGTAGCACCTCGTCAACAGACGCTTGACCGCCTAAACGTTCGATCACCCACGCAGAAATTTGACAAGCAAATTGTCCTGCTTGGTGCGCGTCGCGCGTTGTCAGATAGTGAGCTAAAAACGCACCTGCAAATGAATCGCCGGCTCCGGTTGCGTCGATAAGTTGTTGGGTGGCTGGCGCTATGGGAATAAGCTTACCACCTTCGAGCAACAGGGCTCCTTGAGCGTCTAGCTTGAGTGCAATAAGCGCGCCTCCGTAAAGCTCTGCCAACTTGCTGACAATTGCTTCAGGGTCAGTTTCACCGCTGAGGATTTTGCCTTCTTCAAAGTTTGGAAATAAGATGTCTACTTCAAGCGGTGTTGTGGCGGCTAAAAAGCGACTTACCCCCGTTTCGTTGATCATTTGAAATGAGCCGGGGTCTAGCGACAGGGTTGCGCCAGCGTGTTTGGCGACGGTTGCAGCGCGACACGCAGCCGCTCTAGGGGGGTCAGTAAATAGCGACCATGCCGTAAGGTGAAGGTGACCACTTTGCTCGAGCAAATCCCGTGGCAATTCCGAGGGTAACAAGTAAAAGTCAGCCCCTTTACCCGACACCATTGAACGTTCACCTTCGTGGTCAATCCACACAGCAATAGACGCTGTAGGATAAGCGTGGGTGCGCACCACATGAACGCTCACACCTTCTTGGTTGAGTTGCGCTTCAGCAAGATGTCCAAAGTTATCGCGGCCAATTTTGCCAATAAATTGGGTGGGTTGACCGCAACGCGCTGCCCACACCGCTACATTCGCAGCACTGCCGCCGGGGGCCAAGACAACCTCTCCAAAGGTATCGCCACCGGTAAGCAGTTCGCTGTTGGTACGAATGAGTACGTCCCATGCTAAATCGCCAAGTACCGTCAAGGTCATGATCTCAGTTTAACAAGCTTTGTTTTAGCAGTTCCAGGATTGGTTCCCTCACACTAAGTAGGGTGATTTCTACTCTCCTAGGCCGCACGCGCAACTGCCTGTGGCAGTTACTCATGGAAATGCTATTTGAATCAATACTTCAGACACTTATACTAAAGTGATGTTTTGATGCCGCAAAGCCACATCAAAATCGCTCGTGAGAGCGTACCCTTAGATGATTCAGACGATGACATTCAA
>CAZMCW010000130.1:0-11806 GCA_964564405.1 uncultured bacterium | reverse complement strand
AGAACGTAATGAACTCCGTAGGAGTTTATGATGTGTTTTGTCGGACTTGGTATCAATATAAATTTTGAATAAATGCGCTAAAAACGCTTGCACGCTAACGTCATCCTAGCAACATGTGCTCGTTGTGTTTTTGTAACGTTGCCAGCTTTAAGACACTGACTGCAAAAAGGATAAGTTGCTTACCCGTGACTCACAACGTGCTTCAGTACTGTTAGCTTAGCAGATGAAGCTAATGAGGTTCTTCTGACGTTGCTGTGGCTGGGCGCACAAGCGGTTGAGATGACCCCTCGAGGCTGTCGCTACTGGCAATAAGCGCGCGCAAATTAATGTAGATAAGTTCAACGCCCGCAACTGAAACGCGTACGTCACCTGCCACAACTACACCTTTATCGATGACTCTATCTAGTAATTCGACCAAGTCAGCATCAGGTGAACGTGCTGGTGGTTTGTTGGTTGAACTCATAAAGTGTTACTCGTGTTACCTTGACTGTTGCCGATGTCATCACCATTATTGTCAATATCACTATTGTCGGTATCGCTATTATCGGTATCGCTATTATCGGTATCGCTATTATCGGTATCACCATGACTTGTATGTTGATGAACACTTTCGAGGTCACAACTTGATGATGCTGTAGCAGGTGGCGTTGTATCAGCTGTGTTGATAGTACTATCGATAGTACTAAACGTGTAAGGTGCAAACGGCCCACTAAGCTCGAGCTTCACCGCTGTATTTGCGTTGTAGTGCTGTTGTAGAGCATGTTCTTGTTCACGACTTAACAGCACAATAACTTCACAAGCGCCTAGGTAGTCCGCATCATTAGCAGGCAAGCGCTCGCTAGCACTGTAGAGGATATCCTCAGTGTCAAGAAAATCTGCAAGGTGTTGACGCAAAGTAGCAGCTTGTTGCTCGTGAGCCGCTTGCGCACTGAGCGTATCGCGGCGCGCTTGTAAATAAGCCCGCCCGCCTTGTAGGGGTTCTGCACTCGCTGTTTGCGCGCGCAACCACAACCGCAGGGTCCATTCTTGTTTGCCAGTAAGTTGCTCGAGGCGCGTGAGTACACCGGTATAACTGCGCTCGAGCAACGTATGAAGTGCCGTGTCATCTTGCAAAATAGTGCCAAACCGAGCCGGGCAAACCCCAAATGGTACATACTGGCTAATGACAGCGTCGTGCAAAACTGCTTGACGCGCAATCCATGAATCAGCAGACAGGTTTTGTTGAGGTTGGGCAAGCTCAGTGCGCAACGTTGCGGCAAACTCAGCCGGGTCAATGCGCCTCACCAGCGCTGCAATATCTTGTGCATGAACAAGTTCTGGCGGCGTGTTGATAGTTGCAAAATTGGCATCACCAGGTAATGGTAAGGCGTTTTGGGGCTGTCCGTTTGGCGTATGCACAAAGCCATAAAAATAGTAGCCAGTCTCTGATGACTTGGCTGGTGACGATTGTGTAGTTGACAACATAATGATTAGAGTTAGTAATAACCGAGAAAGTAACTAGGAATGTGACTGAGACTCAAATGCCTCGAGCCTATCCAAGAGTACAGCTTCGCGGTCATCATAGTCGTCTTCATCAATTTCACCTCGGTCAAGAGCTGCCGCTAGTTCGCGCAGGTCACGCATAACACCTTCTTTACCGCCATCTTCAGCATCAACTTGTTTTTTGATTTGGGCTGCTACGTCTACCAGTGGCCCTAACAAAAGCCGCAAAGGGCCAAGAGCCTGTTTTAAAAGCTTAGCTTCGTTGTCAATATCATCCACGTGTCCATTATGGCACGTAAGCGTGCAGTAGTTCAGTTGGTTTGGGCAGAAAGTGTCCCTGAAAACAACAAACGTGATAGAGAATATTGTGTATAACAAAAACTGCCCACAATGCTTAGTGCAAATCTACATACGTAAAGCACAATGTCAGCTAAGTTAGACGCTGTATTTGGCGTAGATATCATTTTGTGTGCTGTGTTAATGCAGATCTGGTAATTTTGACAAGTTTTTTTTGGTCTTATAGAACTTTTATTAGAGCAACTTTGATGTGTTTTGTCTGTTGTAGGCTGGTATGGTCTTGTGTTTAGGAAAATACTTAATTTTTTTGAAGTAAAATTTGTCCACCAAGTTTGGTGAGGCTAGGGTGGTCTCGAGCTAGCGTACAGCGTTTCGATGAGTAACTGTCACAGGCAGTTGCGCGCGACCTAAGGGGCTAGTAGGGGAGTAGACATCGGCCCACTCAGTATGGAGAAACCAATCCTGAGACTGCTATTTGGTACAGCATTGACACAGTTGCTGAGCAAAGCAAAAGACAGTTACGTGCTAGATCATTTACCAACAAGTGTAACTGCCTATAAAATATACGAAAATTAAGTTAAACTTGACCATCAAGCGCGGCTTGAAGTCTGGCTTCATCTTCTGTGCTCAAAGAAGTCCGCAAGATATTACCTCCGTAAGGTGTAATTTCTTCGAGAACTTTATCAGACGTAACGCTTTTAATAAGTACAAATAGTGCTGAGTGTCCTGGTTGTAAAGTTTCACCGAGCTCTTTCATAAATTTGTCTTCTATGCCAATGTCGGTGAGTGCACCAGACGCTGCGCCAACACCTGCACCTACGGCTGTACCCAAAAGTGGATTTAAAAATAAGGTGCCAATGAGAAGTCCCCAAAAACTACCACCTACAGCACCTGCTAGTGGTAAATTGGTTGCTTGGTTGAGCTTAATACTACCGTCTTGCTTTTTAACGACAATGGCAGCATCTTCTAAATCGATAAGATATTCTTTTTGGAGTTTGAGCAAAGTAAGCCGTACTTCTTCAGCTTTAGTTTCAGTTTCATAGGTAACAGCGATCAAATCGCTCACAGTAACCTCCTAGATGTCGAGCCAGTCAACTTGAAACAACTTAAGATTGAGAAAGCCAGCGATCGTAGTCGCGGCGGCGTTGGGCGGGTTCTTGAGACGGATAAACCTTGTTGTGCTCGAGCCCAGCGTAATCGCGCAAGCGTCGGTACGACCTGATATTGATGTTCTTTAGACGGCCACGAAACGGCCACCGCTGAAAATTGCGTAACATTTTGAATGTAAATAGCATAATTACCTAACCTAAAAGTGTTTTCTTGCGGGCTTTAATTGTTTCAACAGCACTTTGAATGTCTTCGTACTGTCCGCAAACGAGCCTGTGTGCGTCGTAAGGAAGACTGCTGTTAACGGCTTCTGCATAAGCTTCTAAAGCTTTGTCTTCACCGCGCAAAACTTCATCAAGAACATCTACATCGCTATCGCGAATAGCACTACCAAGAGCATCACGGATATTCATAAAACCACGGTGCAACGCACCTAGTAGCGATCCTGAATCATCTGGATTAGCGCCATAAGTGCTCACTAACTCGCGCAGTGCTTCAGCAAATGTGGAACGCTGCAACTCGTACTTTTGTAAAACGGCTTTGGTTGCACTGCTCGAGACGGCTTCAGAAGCTTGGGCGTAACCTGTTTTGCCGTCTTCGCAAACGCTGATAAGTTCATTAAGCGTTTCTATAAATTCATGATCAACTGATCTCATACCTGAAATAACCATCTAAAACATTCCTTTCTATCAAGGCATCCTTTTGTACCTTTATTACAAAATATAACTAGAAACTTTCCCAGAAAATAGCGTACTTTAATGCTCTTGTATAGCTGTACCTAGCTAGGTAAATTTGTACTATGCCTCAAAGTACACTGCTAGCATTGATACCTAATAACTTAGTCTGTGACTGCGTTTTTAGGTTCCAGTCCACAATAATTTTTCTACGCTTGTGTGGACAAATATAATCTGGGCAAAATACGTTTTGGTCTAAGTGTCTCCATAATGACTTTGCAAAACAGAATGGTATAGCGTTAGCCGTAAGTATGGAGCTAACTCCATACTTACCAAGCTAGGCAAGTACCAATAGACCTGCTTCGTTTACAGCTCAATGTTTATGCATATCGCTATAGGTGCTACCTCAGACAACGTTATAAAGAGTCACCTTACTCAATCTTTGATTAGTTTATTGTGTGAAGCTAGCGCCACAAAGTTAGTCGTTACGACTGTACACAGGCACGTTATCTTTGATGACCTCAATTGACCATTCACCAAAGTAGTGTAAAAATTCGCCCCCACTGTCCAAATAAAGTTGACGAACCTGCTCTTGAGCTGTACTGTCTTCTGCAAGATACGTTTGTACAACTTGCTTGCCCATACGCAGTGCATTGGTAAGTGACTCTTCGACTTCAACTGACTTATCTGAAAATGCATGGCGAATAGCCTTGAGAAGGCCTTGGTTGTTGGGATCGTCTAAAGATGTTTCTTCGTCGTGACGAATAACATTTGTGTCTTCCTGTAAGCCCAAATCACCAAGTGACTCGAGCAAGTCATCGAGGTTAGCATCTTTGCTAAACACAGCGACAAGGCTGTTTTTAATATCGCCGAGGGTATTACGTTCAAGTACTGCCATGTTCATCCTTTCGTATCTTTTACAATCATCCTATACAATTATCCTAAAGGTGTTTTGGCTTAGTAACATCTTTATCTGGAGTTATCTTTGCAACCTTATACTAAAGTGCTTTTTGTGTGGCCCAACGTGTCATGTAAAAAACGCGTGAGCGTGTGCCCTTAGACGATTCAGATTATGACATCCTCGAGTCAATTTAGTATTAGATGCAAACTAATTGAGTTGAAATAAGCCCGTTTAGTACAGAGCGACTCATCCTAAAGATGCTATAGCTAAAAGCATTTCCACAAATAACTACCACAGGCGGTTGCGGTTGCGACCTAGAGGAGTAGACATCGACCCACTCAGTGCAGGGAAACTAATCTTGGAACTGCTACCAACAAACACCTTTGGTAACTTATGAACCAAAAAAACTGCGCGGCATTTGATGCCGCACAGCACGAAATACAATGTTTATTTGCGGACAATAACCCAAATAGCGTGGATAATACCAGGAATAAATCCAAAAAGGGTTAGTAGAATGTTGATCCAAAAGTGTTTACTCAAGCCAACTTCAAAAAGTACACCAAGTGGGGGAAGCAAAATTGCAAACAAAATCTTGAGTAAATCGCTTACAGGGTTGTCACGTGTACGTGTTGCCATTATAAACTCCTAACTACAAACTCTTACCTACGCGCGGCGGACAGCTTTGGTTGCTGCAAGCAAAACAACTGCGCCGATAACAGCAACAAATAAACTGTAAAAGTTAAACCCAGTTATGCCTGCGTTGCCAATGAAGCTAAAAATAAATCCGCCGATGAACGCACCAACAATACCAATTACCAAATCTGCAAGAAATCCCTGACTCTTATTTGTTTTCACAATGAGGCTGGCAATCCAACCCGCGAGAGCACCAAAAATGATCCAGAGTAAAATGTTCATGCAATATCCTTTCCGAGTACTAAAAAACTATGTTTCAAACCTAAATAGACTCAAAAATGGTGTCAAGCAAACGTGTCAACTATGGGTATAAATGCCACGTGATGCTTTTAGGCAACAGTATTACCGCGTACCTTTTTGACGATAAACAAAAGCGCCATAGCACCTATGATGGCAACAAGTAAACTGTAAAAGTTAAAGCCAGTTACGCCAGCACCACCAAAGAGATTAAAAATAATTCCACCTAAAAATGCACCAACAATACCTACAATAATGTCTGTAAGAAGTCCTTGGCTTTTGTTTGTCTTCATGATGAGACTTGCCAACCAACCTGCGAGAGCACCAAAAATAATCCAGAGTAAAATGTTCATGTAAATATCCTTTCTAAGATATGTGACTACCAGAGTTGGCTTACGAGGTTGTCGATGGCAACACCTGTGTCTGGCGCACGCTGTTGCACTTTATGACGAACAATCTCAAACGACTTTTGCAAATTGACCCATACTTCTTGCTGATGATCGTAACCAGTTTCATAAACGCTGCTAACAAGTTCATAAACTTTATCAACAGTGCTTAATAAGCTAGAAAAACTGTAATTTGCATTTAAGTTAGCGCGTTCAATCACAAGATACGTTCTTGCTTTTGCTAAGGTAATGGCACGGTCTAAGTCTTGTTGTTGTTTGTGAATTGAGTCTTGTTGTTGCTCGAGGTCTTGCATTTCAAGTGATATTCTAGAAACTTGCTCATCAACATAGTTACTCAGGCTTTGGTTGATAACACCAATACTGCGCATTTCAATGTCTTCATGTGCGGTGCATGTCAAAATCGTGTTCATCTAACCCACATTACCTGACTAGCTGCAGCATGTAACTGGGTGTAGTGTAATTAACCTCAGCTTTCGTATTGTTTTCATATAACCCCTTCCAAGAGTAGTTGCTTGGGCAAACCGCCCTGACTAAGATGACCTAATTAAACGTCAATAGGCTCCAAAAACTAAGACGCGCAGGTACTAACCGCGCGTCTTACGAAATTACTCAAGGAGGTATAGCTATACTAATGATGTTGGTATAGGTGATGGCAGTAGGAAAACATTGGCAACAAAACCTGCCTAGGCTTAAGTTCCAGCATCAACCTTCAAAACCATGGTCTCGAGCCCAGACCACAGCTTCAGCACGACTGCTTACCTCAATTTTTTCATAGAGGCTACTGGTGTAGTTGCGCACAGTTTGCTCAGCAAGACCTAAGTGTTCCGCAATCTTGGTGTTGTTCCAGCCTTTGGCAATAAGCGCCAAAATGTCTTTTTCGCGTCCGGTAAGTTTGGCTTCACCTAGTTCGGGTTCACGCCCAAATTGCCACTGCATAAATTTGTCGGCCACGCTTTGGCTAAACCAAGCAGCACCTTGCTGAATGGCATGCACAGCTTTGATGATAGTGTCTGGTGCTTCTTCTTTAAGAAGATAGCCAGCGACACCTGCACGCATAACTTGGCGAATGTATGTGTCGTCGTCGTGGGCTGTGAGCATGAGCACACGGGTGTTGGGCGCGTGGGTTTTCAAAAAGTGGATGGTGTCAGTCGCTTGCGGTCCTGGCATACTGAGGTCCAAAACCAAAATATCTGGTTGATGCTCAGCACTGAGTGTTTGCGCGTCGCGGCCGTTATCACCTTCGGCAAGAACTTCTATGTCCGGTTGTGCGTCTAGCGTGGCGCGAATGCCCGCGCGCACAACCGGGTGGTCATCTGCAAGAACAATACGGATAGGATTACTCACGGGTACCTCGAGCAGGGGAGTTGGATTGAATGTCGTCTTCGGCAAGGGGTAAAAATACAGATACTTCAGTGCCCATACCAGGTTGCGAATGAATGCTAACTTGACCGTTCATAAGCTTGGCGCGCTCAGCAATACCTAACAAACCAAAATGGTTGTCCTCACCAAGGCTGGTCATATTGCTAGGTACAAGAAAACCTTGACCGTCGTCTTCAATAATAAGCTGTGCTTCGTTGTTAATTTTCTGGACACGCAGTCGTATGCTATCTGCTTTAGCATGCTTTACAGTGTTCATAACAGCTTCTTGGGCAGCTCTAAATAAACACAGGGCAATAGATGCACTAAAGGTATCAGCAATTTCGTCGATATCTAAGTGCATGGTTGGAATTTGGCGTGAGTCGTTGCGCTCGAGCTTGGCTAGATACCCTTCTAACGACGCTTTAAAGCCAAACTCTTCTAAACCAGCGGGGCGTAAATCGCTAATAAACCCACGCAGTTGCTTCACAGAGCCAGTGAGTGATTCACGCAAACGCTGTAAGGAAGCAACAGTTGTCTCTAAGTCTTCCAGTGAACCTGTTTGCCCTAGTTGTTGCTCGAGCTGGGCTACTTGGTAACTCATACCAATCAGGTCTTGGACGGTGCCGTCGTGCAGTTCACGGGCCATGCGGCGGCGTTCTTCTTCGCGGCTGGCGGCTAACTGGCGGTTGCTAGCGGCTACTCGGGCTTCGGCATGTTTTTCGGCGCTAATATCGCGCACAACCCACATTTGTCCTTTGAGTACTTGATTGGTTTCATCAAGTTGAGTTGTACAAGATAAGCGCGCTGGAAACGTTGAGCCATCTTTGCGTTTGAGGTTGATTTCGTAATCACGCAAGCCCGAGCGCGTACTGATGTCATTCATAACATCTTGATGGAGGATGCCGTCGGCGTACAAAATCCACATATTACGTTCAATAAGACTACGTGGATCATAGCCAAAGAGAATATCTGTGGCAGGATTGGCTTCGAGGATGCGCCCTCTGGGATCGGTGTAAAAGATGGCATCGAGCTGACCTTCAAAAATAGCCCGAATACGCTGTTCACTTTCTTTAAGTGAAGCTAGTGCTTGTTTGCGCTCGCTGATGTTTTCAATTTGGGCAACAAAATATTGAATGTTACCATCTTCATCGCGAACAGAAGCTGACCCAATGTGAACCCATAGGGTGTGACCGTCATGATGTAGGTAGCGTTTCTCGAGCTGATCGCTATTAATCTCGCCGTCAAAATACATTTTGATATGTGCTGCATCGAGTGCGTGATCGTCAGGATGCGTAAGGCTTTGATAATCTGTGGCTAAAAGCTCAGCCCGGCTGTAGCCCAACATGTCGCAGAGCGCAGAATTGACATCTATCCACCTACCTTCGGGTGCAACAAGTGCCATACCTGTGACAGCATGGTCAAAGGCACCGCGAAAGCGCAATTCTTGCTCAACTAGTTTACGCCCAGTTTCATAACGCTCGGTAATGTCATGCATGGCAACAACAGCACCTAATTTGGTGCCCCTGCTATCGTAAAGTGCGCGGCCGTTAGCAACAAGGCGGCGTTTGTTGCCTTGTTTAGGTGCGATGATCATCTCAACGTCTTGCACAACTTCGTCGCGCAGCGCGCGGAACAACGGAATATCTTCAGCCGTCATAAGGGTTTTGCCATCTGCCATGTAGAGGTCATAGTGTGTAGCGACATCTTCCATATCAAGCGTTTGCGGCGGTAGCCCGTGAAAGTCGCGTGTTGCTTGATTAAAAACCGTCAAGCGCCCTTCAGCATCGCACGCAACAATGCCGTCTTCGACGCTGTCGAGCACGGCTTTTAAAAACTCACGCTCGCGTTCCATGGTAGTGAGCAGAGTTTGGTCATTTTGGCTAATAATCATCAGGCACCCTTCCGCCATCTTTAGATAATACATGGCGTATAACACGTAAAACAGCGACCTATACAACAAGTGTATAAGACAATCTCTGCCAAAAGTGTACGTGAACACTAAAGCCTGTAGTAGGTTAGATGTACACGTATATTGCCGTAATTGTAGAAGGTCTGCATAGAAGTTTGTAGGTAGCGTATAAAGTTAAAGTAATTGGAGGTGTAGGTAAGGTGGCTCTAGCCTCCCCACATATCCAGTTCTACGACTACAGTGCTTCTCGAGCAACGTGCATACGTGGGCTTGGACTGTACACAGCAAATCCTACAAACCCCAATAGGACAACTACACACGCTAGGGCAAAGCTATCTTGCACATAGGGATAAAGCGTCCGCACGCCATCAGTCGGAATGTTACTGACCAAAATAGCCTGACCAGCTTGAGGGGTGTTAAAAAAGTTTACCTGTCCCAAACTTGCGCCACGCCAGTCGCTAGCAACCAGTAAGCCGTGCCGCACCGGACGCAATAGTGAAAAGCCGTTTTCGATGGCCCGAACGATGGCCACACGAGAGTGCCATGGACTAATTGCTTGCCAATCCCCCGAGGGTGCCAGCATGATGTCCACGTTTTGACGCCCAGCTTGGCGAATAAACCCAGGAAGATCCATATCCCAACAGATGGTACTGGCAACGCGCCCAAATTCTGTGTCCAGTACGGGAATCACGCCTGTACCTTGCACAGACATCTCACCTGGCGCTAGCTTGCTTTTGAGGTAGTTAAAGGCAACCTCTCCCTGAGATGTGACGGCAATAATTTTGTTTTCTCGAGTGCCATCTTCATGGTAAGTCAGCACGCCCATCATCAGGTAAACGCCGTAGCTTTGAGCGAGGTCTTGGGCGCGGGCCACCAACGCTGCTTCCTCAGTTTCAAACACAAACGCGTTTGCTTCTGACCAACTGATAATCTGTGCGCCAGCTTGCGCTTCTTGTTCAGCTAAGGCAAAAAGCTCATCGTTGATGCCCGCAATAACAGCGCGGACAGGTGCGTAGTGCTCAGCTTGCGGATCAGCATAAAAATTCTGCGAGGAACTTAATACGCGTTATATAAAGGGTGAATTTTGGGCGACATCCAGCGGGATAGTGACAGACTCACCAGCATCGACCTGGTAGGTTGCTTCTAAAATGCTAAGGGTGCTTGTGGCAATCGCGGCGACGCGCACGGAAGAGCTGCTGTCGGGTGTGGCTGCTAGTCGCCAACTTCCAAATAGAAGCACTGCACCTATAATGCTGGCGTAGACGGTCGCCGCACGCAGTCGCAATTTGGTTGGATGATCTTCCCACACAAAATTAACCACCGTAGCAAACCAGTTAATCAAAAGGTGATGGGCCAAATACCTGCTAGCGAAGTCACCTGCATGAGCGCCAAATTATCAAATTGGGTATAGGCAATCGACGGAAAGGTGCCAAACGAACTGTTAAACGATGATAGGTAGTCAAGCGTTGTAGCCGCTACAGGCAACACCAAGGTGCTGGCAATTCCATGAATTTTCGGGCTAATGAGCCTATCTGCTAAGTACGGCAAGGTACTTATGACAGACGCAATCACCATCGTAATGACAAATTCAACCGGCGGCGCTGGAAACACGCCTTGAAATGCTGGCGATAAGGTCACAAGGGTAGCTGCGAGTGAGGTCCAGATGACACCTTGCAAGGGGCTAACTTGGCGCACAAAGCGCACCAAAAAGATGGCACCAAACCAAGCTGCTAGGGGAATCGTCCACTTGGGTGAGGACAAAAAGGAACAAAGTGCTGCCAAACTGAGCCAAAGTGCGAGTAAAGCATATCTGTGCCAACGTGGCGTAGGTAGTGGCGTAGGTAAACGTGTCATGAAGTAGGTCTCCTTTCTAACTAACCTGACAGATGTGTGATGACTGCTGTCAGCATAGGAGTTAAGAAAACCCTGAGGCATCATCCTAGAGGGTGAGGCGGGGGTGACTTATAGGGGAGCAAGCTATAATCAAGTGAAACCAGAAGGGGGGTTTTTTTGATGAAAGAGATTACTTTATGCGCAGATGAAGCCTTGCTTGAAGCAGCCCAGGCTCGAGCCCGTGAGGAGCACACCACTTTAAACGAACAATTCCGCATTTGGTTGGAAACCTATAGCCGTAAGGAGCAGCGATTAGAAGAAGCTAGGGCACTCCTTGAAGAATTGAGAAGTAAAGTTAATGTAGAAGTTCGACGATATAGCCGAGATGAAATGAATGAGCGTTAGCTTTCTAGATAGTAATATTCTCCTGTATCTTTTTGAAAAGCAAGAGCTCGACAAACAAGCTATTGCTAACAAATTTGTAGAGGACGCATTTGTAAACGGTAGTTCTGTCATTAGCTTTCAGGTTGTACAAGAATGCCTTAACATGCTTACACGCAAACTAAAGCTGAGTCCTGAAAATGTTAGACGGTTTATGAGTACCTATTTGCTGCCTCTGTGGCAAATCATGCCTAGTCAAACTCTTTACACAAGAGCACTTACAGTGCAAATGCAAACAAACTACAATTTTTACGATAGCCTCATCATCGCTGCGGCACTAGAAGCGGGTTGCACGACGCTTTATACCGAAGACTTGCAACACAATCAACAAATACAAACGCTTACCATTAAAAACCCATTCAGAGATAGCTAGATTTTGATAGCAAAAGGTAAATGTAGTTAGATTGAGAAGCTCGAGTAACGACCACAAGCTCCACATCCACCCCGTTTCAGGTAATCTAGGGTT
>CAZMCW010000129.1:10344-11902 GCA_964564405.1 uncultured bacterium | reverse complement strand
AAACCGTAAGTTGCCAGGACCGTCCTCAATTCGTCATACTGGGATCATCAAGCCACAAGAATTTGCCTGTTAAAGGAGTTGACTATGCCTCCCCTGAACCTATCCGAAACACGCTTTTTAGGTAGCACAAAAACGCATGTTGACACTGCCCTGCCTATCTACCAGCAAATCGCCAACTTGCCGCTCATCTGCCCGCACGGTCACGTGAATCCACAACTTTTTAGTGACCCGGGCTATCAATTTGGCTCCCCAGCCGAGCTGTTAATTATTCCTGACCACTACATTTTTAGGATGTTGTATTCGCAAGGGGTGAGTCTCGAGTCCCTTGGGGTTCCCACGCAAGACGGAACCGCTGTTGAAAGTGACCCCCGCAAGATTTGGCAGACCTTTGCCGAGCACGCTTACCTGTTTCAGGGTACACCTACAGGCACCTGGCTCAACGATGAACTCTACACGCTGTTTGGCATTCGTGAAAAGCTCACGAGTGAATCCGCCCAGCGCATTTACGACCAGATTAGTATGAAGTTGCATGAGCCGGAATTTCGCCCACGCCAGCTTTATGCAAGATTTAATGTTGAAGTGCTGTGTACCACGGATGCTGCTACGGACACGCTCGAGCATCATCAAACCATCCAAAACTCAGACTGGCCCGGGCGCATTGTGCCAACCTTCCGGCCAGATGCGGTGGTGAATATCGACCAAGCGGGTTGGCGTGAGGGTATTGACACACTTGCTGAGGTTGCTGGGCAAGATGTTCATGATTATGCAAGTTACGTAAGTGCGCTCGAGCAGCGCCGCAGCTTCTTTAAATCTATGGGGGCAACCGCTACCGATCACGCGGCTTTAATACCTTACACCGAACGGTTAAGTGAGGCTGAGGCGGGCGGCATCTTTTCAAAAGCCCTTGCTGGCACAGCCAGTGCCGATGATGCGCGTCGTTTTACCGCCCATATGCTCACCGAAATGGCCCGCATGAGCAGTGACGACGGACTAGTAATGCAACTCCATGTTGGCTCGTTACGCAACCACAACCAGCCAATATTCACAAAGTTTGGACTAGATAAGGGTGCAGATATTCCGATTGCCACCGAGTGGACGCGCAATTTACAGCCACTTTTACAGGCCTATGGCAATAGCCCAAATTTTCGGCTCATCTTATTCACGCTGGACGAAACAACCTACTCCCGCGAACTTGCGCCACTAGCTGGGCATTACCCTGCTTTGCGTTTGGGGCCGCCGTGGTGGTTTTATGACAGCATTAACGGCATGGCGCATTTTTTTGATCGAGTTGTCGAAACGGCTGGTATTTACAACACCGTGGGCTTTAATGATGACACGCGGGCGTTTCCATCGATTCCAGCTCGGCACGACGTCTGGCGGCGGGCAGTAGCTAAGTGGTTAGCTGGGCAGGTGCTTGAGGGCATTATTGATAAAGACGATGCCAGTCAGATGGCGCAGGCACTTGCCTATGGACTTGCTAAGTCAGCGTACAACTTGTAAATCATCATTCCCAAGGGGTGGCTGTCATTGAGGTCATCATCTCACTAAAACGTTTGCT